>JAGVBT010000009.1 GCA_020059605.1 Deltaproteobacteria bacterium | reverse complement strand
GTTTCTTTGTTACTTTCCCTAACCCAAGAATATAGAGGCTCTCAGATGGTTAGTCCACTATTTTTCACCAATTCTAATCAACTGATGCAAAATTCAGGTTATACACTGATACAATGGCGTATCTAAAGGACAGGGATGTTCAGGCGGACATCCCTGTTTCTGTAAAATCTGGAGGAGCCTATGAAAAAGGAGAAATATAATGTGGCGGTTGCCGGAGCCACGGGCGCCGTTGGAAACGAGATGATTTCCACCCTCGAACAGAGAAACTTTCCCGTCGCCCAGCTCAAACTTCTTGCCTCTACGAGAGGCGCCGGCACAAACCTGGAGTTCAAAGGCAAGTCTTATACCGTCGAGGTCATGGATGAACACTCCTTTGCGGGAATGGATATCGGACTCTTCTCTCCCGGAGGGTCTGTCAGCCAGAAGTTTGCGCCCATTGCAGGAAAAGCGGGTTGTGTGGTCATTGACAACACGAGCGCTTTCCGGATGGATCCCGAGGTTCCCCTGGTCGTTCCGGAGGTCAATCCCCATGCGGTTGCCGGATATCCTAAAAAGAATATCATTGCCAATCCCAACTGCTCGACCATCCAGATGGTCGTGGCGTTAAAACCCATCCATGATGCGGCCCGGATCAAAAGAGTTGTCGTCTCCACCTATCAGTCGGTCTCGGGCACAGGAAAGAGGGCCATCAAGGAACTGGAGGGCCAGATCCTTGCCGTCTATAACCAGCAGGAGATCAAGCGGGAGGTCTATCCTCATCAGATCGCCTTCAACTGCATTCCCCACATCGACGTCTTCCTTGAGAACGGTTACACCAAGGAAGAGATGAAGATGGTCAATGAGACGAAGAAGATCATGGAAGACGACTCCATCCGCGTCACCGCCACCACGGTGAGGGTCCCAGTCTTCTATAGCCATTCGGAGTCGGTCAACATTGAGACCGAAAAGAAACTGACGGCAAATGAAGTTCGGGAGATCCTCTCAAAGGCTCCCGGGGTGGTGGTCGTGGACAATCCTGCTAAGTCCGAATACCCGCTGGCCATCCATGCCGCAGGAAAGGATGAGACCTTTGTGGGAAGGATTCGTGAAGATGAATCCATCCCTAATGGGATCAATATGTGGATCGTATCGGACAACATCCGGAAGGGCGCTGCGCTCAATGCGGTCCAGATCGCAGAGCTTCTGATCCAGAAGTATCTGTAGCGTCGGCATTAATTGCCGACGTAGTTGATTCGCCCCCAGTAAATGGGGGCGCTACTAAATCTCAACATCGGGGGAGAAACAATGAAGAAAATCGTTTGGGCCATTCTTTTATCTTTTACCATCGTGACCTGGATCGCTCCTGTCCAGGCAGCCAGGACCCCTTACAAGATCGGTGTCAACCTGGAACTTACCGGCCCCTGGGCGGAGGTCACCAAGACACTGAAGAACGCCTTGGTGATGGAGGTGGAGAGGATCAATAAAACGGGGGGCGTCAACGGCCGGCCCCTCGAACTGGTCTTTGAGGACAACGGCTTTGATGTCGGCAGGGCCGCAGCCAATATGACCAAATTCACGCGGGACAAGGAAATCCTCCTGGTCCTCGGCCCCTTTGAAGATAACCTCCAGGCGACGACCCGTGCGATTGCCGAAAGGGAAAAGATCACCAACATCATCATCTGCCCATCCAACCCCATGGTCCGCGACTTAAAACAGAAATGGGCTTTTAACATGGCTCAGAGTGATATCATTGTCTCTCAAAAACTTGTGGACCTCTCTCTGGCAAGAAAATATAAGAAGGCCCTCGTTTTTCCCGCGGCCCATCCTCTGGCCTTGAGCCTGGCGGACTACTATAAAAAATTCGGCGAGGAAAAAGGGATGAAGGTCATTATCTCCCAGGAGACCCATAAGCCGACAGACATCGACATGACACCGCAACTCACTAAGCTCAAACCGATCATTGAGAAAGAAAAGGTGGATGTCTTTTATGCCTCGACAGCCGGACCTCCGGGTCCCATCGTCTGCAAGAATTTGCGAGCCCTGGGAATAAAAATTCCAATCCTCGGAACTCACGCCTTCGGTTTCGGCTTCATCATCGCCCTCGGAGGAGAGGCCATGGAAGGGGTGGAGTTTCCAGCTGCCAAGCCCGTGGTTTTCGATCAACTCGATGACAACGATCCCGTGAAACCCATTAATATCGATTTTGACAAACGCTGGAAAGAGCGGTACGGAACACCCTCCGATCAGATCGCCGGTTACGGTTATGACACCATTGGCCTGATCAGTGACGCCCTGAAGCGTGTGAAGGGAAAGGCGACCCGGTCCGGCCTGAGGGATGAACTCGAAAATACCAAAGGGTTTAAGGGCACCCACGGAATGTATCAGTTCAGCCCGACAGAGCATGACGGCCTGAGTAAAAAGGACATGGTCTTTGTTAGAATCGAAGGAGGAAAGTTCATACGAATTAAATTTCCCGGCCTCGAATAGGGGTTGAAGAGAGAAGAGAATAGGGATAAATTGAAAGGGTGGACAGACAGAATTGAGTCCACCCTTTTTTGTAATTCAAGAACGTTATGGAAACCTGGTCATATATCCCTCAATTGTTAATCTCGGGAATCACCTTCGGGGCCATCTATGCCCTGGTCGGATTAGGCTTTGTCACCATCGCAAGGGCCTCCCAGATCATCAACTTCGCTCAGGGCGACTTTGTGATGCTGGGAGGAATGATGACCTTCTTTCTCCTCAAGGGAGCCGGGCTCTCCTATCCGCTCGCCGGTATCTTTGCCGTTGCGATCGTGATTCTCATCGGTTTTCTCCTTCATCTCCTTGTCATCTATCCATTGCGAAAGGCCTCCCTTCCCATCCTCCTCATGGCCACTCTCGGCGCCTCCCTCTTTCTGAGCAGTACGAGCGCGCTTCTCTTTGGCACGCTTCCCAAGTCCCTGCCTCCCTTCCTGGGAAGGAGCTCGTTCGAGATGGGCGGGGTTTCCATCTCTCCCCAGAGCCTCTTCGTCCTCGGAGCCACCTTCCTGGTATTGCTCTCCCTCTATTTCCTCTCCCACCGCACCTTTTTAGGGAAAGCCATGGAGGCAAGCTCGACCGATCCCCTCGGGGCTGATCTTTCAGGAATTTCGAGAAACCTGATGATCTTTTTAGCCTTCGGCGTGAGTGCGGGAGTCGGCTCCATCGCAGGAATCTTTATCACGCCCGTCTTCTATGTCAATTATTATTCCGGGACCCTCATCGGACTGAAAGGGTTCATCGCCGCCGTCCTGGGAGGGTGGGGAAAGCATGGCGGCGCTATTCTCGGAGGGTTTGTCTTGGGGGTCGTGGAGTCTTTGAGTGTGGCCTTCATCCCTTCGGGCTACAAGGACGGAGTCGCATTCGTCATTCTGCTTCTCATCCTTCACTTCAGGCCGAAAGGAATTCTGGGTTCGCCCTTTATCGATAGCCGACGATGGTAGATCAAGTTCAGAAAGAGTTCAGAAAGAGAGACCTCCTTTACTCCGGAGCCCTGTGGCTTCTCTCGCTCATCCTGCCCGATCCCCAGCTCCATTACAGGAGGGAGTATCGGATCAGAAAGCGGGATCTCTTTTATCTATCGGTCCTTCTGCTCCTGCCGCTCATCTGGAAAGACGTCCATTTTCACCATCTCATGGTTTTAGCGGGCATCCATGGCATATTGGCCCTGGGACTGACCCTTTTTCTCGGGTATGCGGGACAGATCTCTCTCGGGCATGCCGCCTTTTTTGGAATCGGCTCCTATACCACCGCCATTCTCACCACCCGCTATGCCATCCCTTCCTTCTTTGCTTTCTGGGCTTCGGGGCTCGCCGCTTCTTTCTTTGCCTATCTTATCGGAAAACCCATCTTAAAATTGAAAGGGTATTTCCTGGCCCTGGCCACCCTGGGCTTTGGTGAAATCTTCCTGGTCATGGTGAGGGAGTCTCCGGGGCTTACGGGCGGTGTGATTGGAATCTTCAACATCCCCTTCTTCTCCCTGGCCGGGCTTGTCTTCGACACCTATCTCAAGCAGTATTACCTGGTCTGGGGAGTTCTGTCAGGTTTGGTCCTCTTCTCTAAAAACCTGGTTCGCTCCAGGATCGGCCGGGCTTTTTTAGCGGTGGCCTCAAGCGAGGATGGCGCCTCCGCCGTAGGCATTGATGTCGGCCGGGTCAAACTCGCGGCCTTTGTCATCGGCGCTTCCTTTGCCGGGTTGGCGGGAAGCCTGTTCGCCTCCGTGATGTCCATCGCCAATCCCGAGACCTTCAGCCTCAACCTCTCCGTTCTCATCGTCATGATGGTCATTCTCGGAGGGATGGGAAACCTCTACGGTCCTATTGCAGGAGCCATTTTCCTTACCTGCCTGATCGACGGACTCAGCCGGTACCAGGCCTATAGCCTTCCGATTTACGGGGTGATTCTGATCCTCCTCCTCATCTTCTTTCCGGACGGCATCGGGACCCGGTTGCGGGTGAGAGTGATCTACCTGATCAGTTACTGGGGGAGGAAAAAGCGAAGGGAAAAGGTGGAGATCTGATGCTTCTCAGCGTGGAAGGGATCGTAAAGCATTATGATGGCGTCAGGGCATTGAACCATATCTCCTTTCAAGTTCGCAAGGGAACCGTGAAAGGGTTGATGGGGCCCAATGGAGCCGGCAAGAGCACTCTCTTCCATCTCATCAGCGGAGTGGAAAGGCCCGATTCGGGAAGGATATGTTTTAAAGAAAAGGAAATCACAGGCCTCCCAACCCATGAGATCTCCCGGCTGGGAGTGGGAAGAACCTTTCAGACGCTTCAGGTCTGGGGAAATATGACGGTCGTTGAAAATGTCCTGACCGGAATGCATTCGGTCATAAGGGGAGGCCTTCTTTCCTGCGGGCTCTCTCTTCCATGGATCAAAAAACGGGAAGAGGCGGCCATGAAAGAGGCGAAAGACATACTCGAGCTTCTCGGTCTCTTTGGAAGGTGGAAATGGTTCGCCTCCCAGCTCTCATACGGCGAGCAGAGGAGGCTTGAAATCGCCCGTGCCCTTGCGGCAAAGCCGGAGATCCTCCTTCTCGATGAACCGGCCGCGGGGTTGACCTATCCCGAGGCAAAACAACTTGCTGACAGGCTCCTCCGTCTCAGGAAAGCCGGTCTAACCCTCTTTTTGATCGAGCACCATATGGGAATGGTGATGGGGATGGCCGATGAGGTGGCCGTGCTCAACAATGGCGAGCTCCTTGCTGAAGGGCCTCCGGACGTTGTCAAAAATAACCCCTTAGTCATTGAGGCCTACATGGTAAGAAGATAAAAGTGTAACGGTAACGAGGCCCGTATCGTTAATAAAAAGGCAACGTCCTAAAATTAAAAACGGTTTTCGTTGTCGAAACTCGTATCGAGGCTCGTCTATCGGTACTGGATGCTCGATCTTGATCTTGTCGAGATTCAAGCATCGAACATCCCGCTTCGAAACGAGCATCGTCACCGATAAACGTGGATTTAATGACGAAACGGGCTTCGTAACCGTAACCCAAACACCAATAAAGCCAATGCTTAAAATCAAAAAACTGACCGTACATTACGGCCCTCTGCCCGCTCTGAAGGAGGTGTCCCTCGACATCGACCAGGGGGAAATCATTGCCTTGATCGGTCCCAACAGGGCGGGGAAAACCACCCTGCTTCTCACCCTTTCCGGAATTCTCGAGACGACGGAAGGAAGGATCTATTTCGAAGAAGAGGATATCACCAATCTCAATCCCCACCACATCGTATCCAAAGGGTTGATCCATGTCCCCCAGGGGCGTCACATCTTCCCAACTCTTTCCGTCCTCGATAATCTCCTCATGGGTGCCTACACAAAAAGGAAAGAAAAGCAAGCTATTGAACGAGGTATCGAAGATGTTTATCAACTCTTTCCGAAACTGAGCGAGAGGAAAAATCAGAGGGCAGGGACATTGAGCGGCGGTGAACAGCAGATGCTGGCTATCGGCAGGTCATTGATGGCAAAGCCTGAATTATTGATGCTGGATGAACCCTCTCTGGGCCTGGCGCCCCGGTTTGTCGAAGAGATTTTCACCACTCTGAAAAAGATGAACCAGAACGGCCTGACTCTTTTCATCGTCGAGCAGGAGATCCACCTCACCCTGTCGATCTCACATCGCGGCTATGTTCTCCGCAACGGGCGCATCATTAAAGAAGGTCCTCCCTCACTCCTCCTCGACAGCCAGGAGATCAAAGACCTCCTATTTGCTTAGAATAAATATTGAACAAAATTGCAATCCCGGAACCCTGGGATTATTTACTGGCAAACGGATTTAAATCCAAAGCACGAAATCCGAATTTCGAAACAATCTCATCCGCGAAAAGCGGATCCGCCTTTGGCGGAAATGACCAAAAGTTAAATGTTCCAAACAAACAAGTTTAATGGTATTTGAAAATTCGGATCTGTTTCGCCTGCCTGCCGCAGGCAGGGATTTCGATATTCGGACTTCGAATTTTCTCAACTCCCACCAAGACGGGATTCGTTTCCGGTTATCCAAGGCCGATGATCACACCTTTAACCCCTTTAATCCCGTCTTCTCCATCATAAACTCATAGAACCCTTCATCATCGAGCCGCAACCGTTCTCCCAGGAGCTCCTTCACAAAGGGACCTGCCGCATAGACCGTCTTCGGCGATTCGGAAAGCACAACTTCGACGATGAGTTCGGCAATCAATTCCGGTCCCGGGATCGAAACATTCGCGAACAACTTTCCCATACCGGCGCCGTAGGCCTGATAGACAGGTTTGTAATCGGGATCGGTTCTCGAGAGGAGATCTCCGGTCAACCGGTTGGCCGTTTCATTAAATTCGGTGCCAATCATCCCGGGCCGAATCGCCACAACCCGAATGCCGAAGGGGCGGACTTCCATTCTCAGGGCATCGCTGATAGCCTCGACCGCGTGTTTGGTGGCAGAATAGGAACCGCTTGTGGGAAAAGGAAACTTCCCGACGATGGAGCTCAGGTTGACGATTGTCCCTTTCCTCAGGCGGCGCATTCCCGGAAGACAGGCCTGGGTAATCTGAATCAGGGCAAAGAGATTGACTTCAAAGAGGCTCTTTACCCCTGAGATTGAAACATCCTCAAACGCTCCCCGGAGGCTGAACCCCGCATTATTGACGAGCACGGTCACAGGGTCCGCGAGATTGAGCAGTTCTTTAGAGAAATGATCCCGGGCTTGAGCATCGGAAAGGTCCACCGATCTTGGAATGATGTTTGGATTCTGTTTGGCAAGTTCATCGAGACGTTCCTTCCTCCTCGCTGCCGCAATCACCTGGAAACCTTCCCTGGCCAGCCTGATGGCTGTCTCCCTTCCGATCCCGCTGCTCGCCCCCGTCACCAACGCCTTCCTCTTTGTTTCCATCCTGATTCCCTCCAAGCTAAGATGATTAATTCATTCTAACAGAAATTTTCCCAAAATGTGAAGCCCCGCCTCTTCCTTGCAAAGTCTACTGCCTTGTGTTATTCGTGGGAAAAAATGAGGAGGAAAATAATGCAGGTTCTGATTCTTTATTATTCAAAAGGCGGAAACACCCGTAAGCTCGCAGAAAGGATCGCGGAAGGGGTGAACTCGGTTTCAGGGGCACAGGCCCTTCTCAAGTCAACACAGGAAGTGACCAAGGAGGATTTTTTAGACTCCGCCGGCATCATTGCGGGTTCCCCGGTCTATTTCGGGGGGATGGCCTGGGATCTGAAGAAGATCTTCGACGAATATGTGGGGATACGAAAAAAGATAGAGAATAAAGTCGGAGCCGCCTTTGCCACCTCGGGTGATCTCTCGGGTGGAAAAGAGACGACCATGATCTCCATCATTCAGTGTATGCTCATCTACGGGATGATCATCATGGGAGACCCCATGGAGGCCACCGGTCACTACGGGGTGGCCTGTCTTGGCGCTCCGGATGAGAAAGCATCGGAGAATGGTCGTAAACTTGGGAAAAGGGTGGCGGAACTCTGTAAAAAGTTAGCTTCCTGAGATGGGGCGTATCCCAATGCCGGAAAAACGTAAAGAGGTTGGTCATCTCTTCCTCACCATTGTCGTGTTGACCTGGGGAGCAAACTACGGAATCGTCAAATCAGCCTTCCAGGATTTTTCGCCGGTCCTCTTCGGGGCCATCCGGTTCACTCTTTGCGGATTTCTTGTCCTGCTGGTTACCTATAGGTGGGAAAAAGGAATTTCGATTCAAACGAAAGACTTCGGGAAGGTGGCATGGGTGGGAATCCTGGGCATCGGAGTCTATCAGGCCATCTGGTCAATCGGCCTTGACCTGACGTCTGCCTCCAACTCCGCCCTGATCCTTTCAAGCACGCCTCTCTGGGGAGCGCTCTACATCCATCTCGTTGAAAAGGAAGCCATTGGAAAGAGACAATATCTCTATATGCTGCTCTCCCTGTTCGGTGTGGTGCTGGTCGTTTTGAAGCCTACGGTCAGGCTCCGTTTCTCGCCGGACACCCTCGGGGGCGATCTTCTCAGCCTGGTAGCCGCTTTCTGCGCGGCCATCTTCTTCTCCGCATGGTCAAAGCCTCTTTTGAAGACCTACTCCCCGCTGCGCCTGATGGGCTATTGCATGATGATCGGTTCGCTGGTTCTCTGGCTGGCTGTTCCTTTTTTAGCGACCCCTGTCGTCCTAAGCCAGGTCAGAGCATCATCCTGGTGGGCCCTGGGATACGCCGTCTTTTTACCGGGCATCATCGGCCATGTCTCCTACTACGGAGGCATCGAGAGGCTGGGCGTCACCCGCTCCATGGTCTATCTCTATTTCATCCCCCTTGTGGCCATCGTGTTTAACCACCTCTGGATGGGGGAAAAGATCTTCCCGCAACAGGTCCTTGGAGGGCTCCTAATCCTGTTTGGAGTCCACGGTTCCCTCCGCCGTTAAAACAAACCCGTAGAAGCATCCTCTTACCTCTTTTCCAAATCTTTCTTCTTCTGATGGAGCATGGCGATATGCCCGATCTCTTCGTCAATCAGGCGATCGATCTCCTTCCTTCCAAACTCCTCCGATGTGACTTTTTTCATCGCAGAGTAGAAGACCACGGAGTCCTTCTCAAAGGAGATGGCAAGGTCCAGGGCCTCCAGGGGAGTTTTGCATCGGTTGGCCAGTTCGTGAATATTCGGATTTTTTAAAAACACATGGCTGTCCGCGGTGGACTGGAGGTAGAGGAGAAGTTCCTGGCTTGGGTCGAAGGAACCTCCCCGCCTGGCTGAATCGGGCAAGGCCTCCCTCAACCCTTTAAAGAAACGGATATGTTCCAATTCCCATGTTGAAAGATCGGAAAAAAGTTTCTGCATGGAAGCATCCGGACTTTTCTTTGCAATGGCCTCGTAGAATTCTTTTCCATTCGTTTCAATTCGAAGACCCATTTGAAAAATTTCGTCGGCGTTGAAGAAGATCGACATATAAACTCCTTTCGGGATCAATGAGCTATGGTGTTGCGACACTTTTTAAGAATTCCAACAGGTGACCATTGAACGCTTCAGCCTGTTCCACATTGGAGAGGTGGCGCGCGGACCGGAGGATGACCAGTTTTGAATTCCTGATCCGTTCGTGGATGGCCCGGGAGGCAGAAACGGGAGTCGCGGGATCATCCTCTCCGACCATGATCAGGGTTGGAAGATGGATCTGACCGAGCCGCTCAAGGTAATTGAGCTTACGAATGGCAGAGGCACACCCGAGATAACCCTCTGCGGGCGTGGCCACAAACTCCTCTTTGATCAGGGTTAAGACCGGAGGATTTAAACCGAGAAAAGACGGAGTAAACCAGCGTTCCATGGTCGCTTCGAGCTGGGAGACCATCCCTCTTTGGCGAACCCCTTCGATCCGTTCCTCCCATACCGGTTGCGCCTCTCCGGGAATCATGGCGGAAGTGTCGCAAAGCGACAGGCTCAGGAGACGATGCGGGTGATCCAGGGCAATGGCCTGTCCGATCATCCCTCCCATGGAAAGCCCCACCCAGTGGACCTTTTCAATGTCCAGGGCATCGAGCAAACCGAGGGCATCCTCTCCTAAAAATTCCAGCGTGTAAGGGGAAGGAGTGGTTTCGCTTGTGCCGTGGCCCCGGGTATCATAACGGAGAACCCGGAAGTGTGATTCGAGTGCCCCCATCTGGGGATTCCACATCTTCAGGCTGGAGGCCAGGGAATGGCTCAAGACGACCACCGGGCCATCCTTCTGACCCGAGAGTTCATAGTAAATTTTTAAACCGTGGGCTGTGATGGACATCGTTTCTTCCCATCCTTTCTAAAACAATATCATAAAATTTTTTTAAAGGAGAACCCTTTCTTCAAAGATAGGCCTTTTATAAACGCTTCGAAGGCCCGTGGAGATAAAGGGCAGGGTCAGAATAACCTCCTGTGTCACATCCGTGCTATACCCAACCACCTTGAACATGAGTGAATAGGGCCGGGTGCCGGGGAGAAATCTTTTTTCCTTCAGGGTGACTTTTTTCAATACGGCTCTCAAGTCGTGAAAATGCTTTGAATCGAGAATCCCTCTTCCTTGCCTCCTGCCCATGAGACGGCTATGCTCCAGCAATTTGCCCGCCAGTTCCTCCCCTTCCGGCGTCTTTTCCCAGGAGCCGATCTCCCGTTCCAGGTTGATCAGGACCAGTTCGAGCATAGCCATCCTCTTCTCAACTCCGACATCCAGGTCTGTCTCCCCGTCCCAGAAAACTGGCCGTCCTCCATCCAGGCCGAACTTTTCGGGATCGAGATAGGCCATGGTCCTGTTTTTGAAGTTGAGGAAATAGAGCGTCACATGCAGGTGGGGAGGTTGGACGAATCTATTCCCGATGAGGCCCATACCCGAATTTCCGGAGTGGGCAACAATCTCTTTTCTTCTCAGGGGCCTTCCTCCCGGAGATTTCATGACCTTTCCCGTAAGGAGGAACCTCCGGTCGATCAGGACCCTGTCTAAATGGCCGAAGCAGATGCGATAGGAGGGATGATTCTGATCCATCAGAAGGATATAGAGCGACCCGTGTCGATCCGTTGTCGCCTGTCTTAAATAGGAGGCCTTCATCGGAACGACCGGGGTGCCAATCGGGACATCGTAATCGATCCCCGGTGTGGCTCCTCCCCGGATGTGTCCGTCAAAATTGCTTGGCCCTCCGTATTTGGCAGACCAGCGAAGGGAAGGACCATAAATGGGATCCCAATCCCTGGCCAATCGGATGTCATCGCCATTGACCGCGGTCTCTTCAAGATTTCTCTTAACCGACCCTGCGGTCAGGCAGCCTGACAGGCCATGCCCTGCCAGACCGAAGGTCAACGCGACTCGACCTGTTCTCTTCAACATATCTCTCCGGGTGAAATTCATCAATTAATTATCCCACATCTTCTCCGCCGGGACAATTCCCCGTCTATTTTTAAATTCCATTTTCCCCGGGGTTGGGTTAAAATGTATCGTAGTGTTGTGCGTCTAACGCTTCTTTACATGTCCCGTTCACCCTGAGCTTGTCGAAGGGTGAACGATATCCGGCGGTTCCGTTCATGGTTCGACATGCTCACCACGAACGGATTGTAAAGGGATTTATGACGCACTACAGTAGATATCATCAAAGAGGTGTTGCCATGACAAGGAGGAAATTATTGATTGCCCTGCTGGTCTTGCCCGCTCTGCCCCTCTATGTCCGGACGGCCCTCGCAAACAAATCGTCCACCTCCATCGAAGCTCCACAAACCGTTGCCAAAGGTTCGGAGGTCATGATCCGGGTGACGGTCAGGCACAAGGGGAACAATTTCCTCCACTACACCAACTGGTTGCAGGTCGTCGTGAACCGGAAGGAAATCGCCCGATGGGACTTCTCCTGGAATCAGAGACCTGAAGCCGAGGTCTTCACTCGGGAGGTCAAACTCACGGCCCTTGAAGATATGGAAATCATCACAGAGGCCAATTGCAATATTCATGGAAGCACGGGGCCTGCGACTTTCAAAATCTCTGTTCAAGGGTGAATGAACGGAGCGCCATCAAGGGGCACCCCTCGTTTTTTACTGACATCGCCGAACGGAAACGCTTCGGAGAGGATGCTATGAAAAAAATAGTAAAATGGGCCGTGGTCCTGGCGGCAATTCTCGTTCTTTTTACTCTGGGACTCTCCCTTCTGGTCAGGAGTTATCTTTCGGGCGAGAGGCTCAAGGCGCTCCTGATTCCGAAAATAGAGGATCTGACCGGCAGGAAGGTGCAACTGGAGGAGATCCGGGTTTCACTCTTTAAAGGAATTGTGGCAACGGGGCTTCATGTAAAAGAGAGCGACGGCAGGGAAGATTTTCTGAAGATGGAGAGGTTTGTCCTCTCCTACCGCCTTCTGCCTCTTCTGAAAAAAGAGCTTGTCATCGATAAGATAGAAATCCTTTCGCCATCGGTCACCCTCCGGAAGGAAAAAGGGGGAGGCTATAACTTCAGCGATATCTCCGCAAGACATTCACAGAAATCCCAGGGGTTTTCTTCCCCGGAACCACAGGGACTTCCCTTCTCCATCCTTTCGGAGCGATTATTCATCCGCGACGCCCGTCTATCCTACATCGATGAAGAGAAGGAGACGCCCGATGTCTCTCTCACGCTTGATGCGGAATTCAAAGGATCCATCGGACAGGACGGCAAACCCCGGATGGAGGCCGGAAAGATCTTCCTGAAAGAGATGAAAGCCATCTTGAAGGAGGCCGACCTCAAGGTCTCGGGGAAGGTCGATATGGATGCCAATACGATTCGCGGCGCCTTACAAACCTCCATTGGAAAGGAATCTCTGGATCTTTCGCTTACGGTCAAAGAATATCTTTCCGCCCCTGAGATCACGGCCCATCTCCGCGCCAGGAGCCTCGATCTTCAGAACCTGATGGGTTTGGCCGGCGGCAAGAAACCTCCCGAGACGGCTCCTCAAAAGAAGGGGAAAAAGGCCGGAGTCTCAAAAGGGGAAGGGCCAACGTTGAAGCTTACGGCCTCGGGCCAGGTCGCCATCGATTCGGCCAGATATCAGGATTACACGATCAAGAACTTTCGCCTGGAATACCGTTATGCAGGCGGGGTGATAAAGCTTGAGCCTCTTGGATTTCAATTCCTCGCAGACGGGTCCTTCCAGGCGGACGGGTCTCTTGGGGGGAATCTCCGGTTTGCCGCCGAGGACATTCAAAAGACCCTACAAGGAAAAGCCGATGTCACCCTCGGCAAAGGCGCGATTAAACAGTCTCCTATCTTTGAAGCCGTCGCATTTCTGACAGGCGTCTCCTCCCTGAAGAACCCGAGTTTTCACCAGGGCCTCTTCCAATGCGATATCAGGGAAGAAAAATTATTCATTGACGGTTGGATCGAGTCCCCCCTCTTTAGATTCTCTCCGAAAGGAGCGGTCCACTTTGATCAGAGGCTCGACCTTTCGGCCGAGTTGAAGATGTCTCCGGAACTTACGCGAAACCTTGATCGAAAACTGACCGCCATCAAATGGCTGGAGGATGAAAAGGGATGGAAAGTCATCCCACTCAGGATCAAAGGTACAACTGAAAAGCCTTCGGTCACGTTGGATGAAGAAGTGATGAAAAAGCAGATCGGCCGGACTCTGACCAAGGGGATGGAAAAGCTTCTCCAGGAAAGGACGATCGGTGATTCCGAAAGAACGAAAAAAAGAAGGTCAACCGATTTCCTGAAAGACCTCTTAAAAAACTGATCTTCCCCTTCTAAAGGAACCGGACATAGGCCGCTGAGGAGAATGGATGCTTGGCTTCAGGGGGAAGATTTCCCCACAAAAAGTCTTCGGTAGACGGATTGAATCTCATCGTCCGGCAGTCGCTCCTCCCGGAGGACCCGTTCCCTTTCTGACATAAACTCCTGAACGGCCCAACCGGACATCCGTTCAGGGATATGCACCTCCAATTTCCCCTCGACAAGTAATTTCCAACTGGGAAAGGTAATCACCCGTTCTCGCGAAACCCATTCGTAGGCTGAGGCCCTTTGATGAACGATTCGGCTTCCGGGCGGAACGCTCCTGAGAACCTCATTCGCCATTCGAACCGTATCCGTATGGAGCTCGACGAGCGTGTTAAGATCGGCATAGCCGCCTGCAAGCACCCAGGTGACCGGCTTATCCAGCGAGAGGCAGAGCGAGAACACATAGGCATCCCGGATGGCCAGGGCGTTTCGGCTGATCCCGGCGCCATCAAAAGGATCCATTCCTGCCTGATAGAGAATGAGATCCGGGTCCTGAAGCCGAATCAGCCGGGGAAGGACGTCAGAGACAATGGCGAGATAATGAGCGTCACGTTTTCTCCCCCTTTCAAGGGCATCATGGCGGACATGGAAAACGTGGTTGTTTTCCGCCGAAAGAGGCCCCCCCATATAACTGCCGTAGATGGAGACATTCCAGATCCGGGGCTCTCCAAGGATACTCTCCGCCGTTCCATTCCCCTCGTGGTGGTCGAGGTCGATGATCATGACCCGTTTTGCCTTCTCTTGGCGAATCAGTTTTTTAGCCGCCACGACAAGACCATTGATCGTGCAAAAACCCATTCCGCGATTGACGGCGGCATGATGATAACCATGCCCGAGATTGGCGGTGATTGTCCTTTTATAAAGCGCCGTCTCGCTTGCCGCATAAAGGCCGCCAACATTGAGCAACCATCCTTCCGCAATCTTTTCATTCCAGGTCGGGAGCCCCTGGGACATGGCAAGGCTACGGGGTTCTCCCGTGAAGAGCGCTTTTAAATAGCGATCGGTGTGAACGGCCCGAAGACTTTCAAGATCGATAGGGGGAGCAAAGGAGGCTCGGCCCGTCACCGAAAGGCTGTCCGTATGGATCTGGCCGGGTTCGACCAGGCGATTCCGCAAAATGGCTTCAAAGATCGCTGGCATTTTTGTCGGTCCTGTCAAAGCGGACATCCCGGATCCCGGACCCCCGACTCCTCCCGGATAGCCGGTATGGTACCAGACCTCCTGCTTTGGTTGGGCCATGCCCGGAGCGCCCATCGAACCGAGCAAGATGATAAAGGTCAAGAGCCTTAAGAGGTTTGTCATCATCGGATGTCCGGGATCAAGCCAGATAGGGTTCCCATTGTTTTAAGGTTTCAAGCGTGTAGCCTTCAGGCAGTTTTTTAACGATTTGATTGTGACCGGGCAGAAGGATTTCCACCCTTCGTTCAGAAAGACGAATGAGCGACTGTTTCAGCGCTTCGGCGTCAGCTCCGAAGAGGTCGAAGCGTCCGATGGCATGGTCCGCATAGAGGACATCGCCCGGGATGAGAATCTTTTCGGCCGGAGCATAGAGGCCGATGCTGCCAGCCGAGTGGCCCGGAATATGGATGACCTCCCACGCCATATCCCCGATCTGCAGCGTTTCACCGCCCTCAAGTTTTCGATGGACCTTAAACGTGAAACGTCCGGGCTTTATCCGGTACTGCATCTGACAGACCTGCTGAAACATCTCCATCCCGTAGACCGCCCTCTCATCCCCCTGTTCCAGGAGGTCGCCCTCGATGTGATGGATCCAGAGTTCCGCTTTCGGGATCTTCCCCTGAATCTCGGAGAGCGCGCCGATATGGTCGAAATGGGTATGGGTCATGATCACCCTCCGGATATCCTCCGGATCAATGCCCATCTGAAGGATGGAATCCATCTTATACTCCCCTTTTCCCAGAAGACCCGGATCGATAAGGGATAAGTCCTTGGAGGACGGGTTTCCAATCACATAGGTGTGGGAATCCGGCATCATCTCGTCCTGCCCCGGAACGAAATAGACACCCTCGGCAATCTTTGGCATAGATCTCCCTCCGTTCAAAAAGCCTTAAAAACGAATAACCCACCGGGGAGTTCCTGTCAATTTAGGATTCCCCCTTGACCGGCATGGAAATCAAATGATAAAAAAGGAATATGGAAGAGAGGAGGCAACCATGGAAGAAAAAGTGCCGACCCGGCAGGAGGCTTTAGGACTTCTTCATCAATATAATGAGAGCGACGGCCTTCGCAAACATGCTTACTCGGTGGAGGGGGTCATGCGCTACATCGCGAGGAAGCGGGGCGAGGATGAGGAGAAATGGGGGATCATCGGCCTGATTCACGACCTGGATTATGAGAAGTTTCCCGATCAGCATTGCCAAAAAACAGGAGAAATTCTTCGGGAAAAAGGATGGCCGGAAGAATATATCCGGGCTGCGGTCTCTCATGGATGGGGCATCTGCTCGGAGGTGATGCCTCAGACCGATCTGGAAAAGTATCTCTACACCGTTGACGAACTGACAGGACTTGTCGTGACGACCGCTCTGATCCGCCCATCCAAAAGCGTCCTCGATGTCCAGGTCAAATCGGTTAAGAACAAGTGGAAAGACAAGAGATTTGCCGCCGGCGTGGACCGATCCATCATCGAAAAAGGGGCGGAGATGCTTCAGGTGGGTCTGGACGAACTGATCGATGACACGATCAAAGGAATGCAGGAAGTGGCTGAAGCCATCGGCCTGAAAGGAAACCCGTCCTGAGGGAACCCAACCGGGTAATCTAAAAACATTTAGGCAAGGTGAATAGGTTATGGCGAGGAGGCCGGTTTGGTGAAAAGTGAATGGGTTGGGATAAATAATTTAAACTCTTACCTTTACCCAAACACTAAACTGGCATCTCGAAGAGTCGAGTCTCCGACTTTGCCCTTACCTTAACCCAATGTCAAACTTTCCCCACAGGAATGATATACAGAGGCTCTTCTGCTATTTCAAGAATCTCTTTGACCCGCTGATCATCAAACGCACCGATCATCACCGTTCCCATGTTCATGGCCACGGCCTGAAGCGAAACGTTCTGTCCCACATGGCCCACCTCCATATGGACATACCGGACCCCTCTCTGGCCGTAATGGCCGGTCGTTCGTCCATAATCGGCGGCGATGATCATGGTGAGGGGCGCCCTCTCGATCATCCTCTGCTCTAAGGCCGCCCGGCATAACCTCCTGCGGATATCCTGTTCTTTGATCTTCTTCAAATCATGTCTGGGGATGGAATAATGATAGACCCCCGGTTCCAGACCTTCCACTTCACCCACAACCAGATAGATTTCCAGGGGATAGGTGGCTCCGGCAGAAGGAGCTGTTCTCCGGTAAAGATTTTTCCCGGAGGCTGACCAGAGAAGTTGCGACACCTCTTCCAGGTTCAGCGACGCCTTTTTATAATCCCTCACCGACCTCCTTTGATGAAGAGTCTCTTCAATGGAGACGGGTCCCCTTTCCTTCGGCTTCGGAAATCTGATCTCTTGTGCCATATTCATTCCTTTTACATCTCCAGCAGTGTAAAATGAAGCCCCTTGACCACCTCGGTCATCTTCTCGAAGTCGAGGGTGTCGATTGTGTCCGTCTCCTGGTGGTAATGCGGATTCCTGAAGAACGAGGTGTCGGTCACCATGATCGCTTTAAATCCATGTCGCCAGAAAGAGGAGTTATCCGAAAGGTTGATTCCTCCGAAAAATTCCGGTCCGGTTAATGACCTTGCCTCGATGGCCGAGTGCTTCCTGATTCCCTTTTTGAATAGGGAGATATATTTCGATGATCGAAAATTCCCCACCACTCCGATGAAATCAGCTGTCCGGGGATAGAACAGGTTCATCCCTGGAAGGGGGTAGTTCTGAATCCGTTCCGGGCGAAAGTACCCGATCATCTCCAGCGAAACCATCACTTCAACCGAAGTCTTTCTTTCCTTCAGATGCCTCGCATAAACCATGCTCCCCATATTGGGGAATCCGAAGCAGGGAGGCTCTTCATTGGCAAAAGCGACAAAGAGAAGGGTCTTCTTATTCGGGGCTTCTCGGTGCAATCTTGCCAGTTCCAGCAAACCCGCTACGGCCGAAGCATTGTCGTCTGCTCCGGGTGTTCCGGGAACGGTATCATAGTGGGCGCCGATGACCACGGCCCCCTCATCCTCTCCCTTCTTTTCAACAATCAGGTTTGAGACCTCCTCCCCATAACATGGGTAGGTCTGACGCCATACGGAATATCCATAAGAGGTAAAGGCGGACTCAATGTAGTTCGCAGTCCTTTCAAGCGATCCCTTCTTCCAGAGATGCCGCTCTCCAATTTTGACGGAGAGATACTCCACATGCTGATAAAGGTTCTCTATCACCGTTTCCTTCTGGACATGAGATGATTCTGTTTTTTTCATCATATAAACGTGTACTTACACTTTTTGTTCTACCCTTTCAAAACATGGTAGGCACAAGGTTTTTCCGCCGAACCGCCGGGTTCTGGATTCCATGGTCATCTCCCCGCAGGCTTCACATCGCAGGCTCTGCAAAATCCTCGCGGGCTTCGGGGCAGGCAAAGGCGCTTCTTTAACGATGAACATCTTTTCCAGATCGGCGGTCATATATCTCTCCTGCAGCTCGTCTCTCAATTTCTGAATACGAGCATGTTCCTCTTCGTTGGCCGTCCCATTCTCCGCTTTCTTCATCAGACTCCGAAGCTCCGAACCCAAGTCGCCTGAAATATCCGGCAGCAAAAGAATACGAAAACTTATGTCTCGGCTACGATCGTAAAAGCTGAAGGCCATCTTGCCAAAATCCTTATGGATAAGATTACCCTTGCCGAAGGTGCAACCGGTGAGGAACTGAATCGCATCCACTCCACACATGTCCGTCTCCACGACAGCCACAAGATCCTTTCCCTCAGCACAACCCAATCTCTTAAGGGCAAGTTCTGCCGCCCGAATCCCTATGACCAACCCGGGGCATTTATGACCATGAAAGGCAATCGTTTTATCAATTAAGTCTTTTTCTATGAAACATCCCATCCTTCAAGCCTCCCGTAATGGACTTTGAGTTACCCGTGAAAAGCGTCGCCGACCCCAATCTTATCTTCTGCCCGAACATTTGACTGAAAAATTCAGTCAGACGCTTTAGAGTTGTTGGCAACAAAATTTAGCCAACAGCCACTCAATCATTCAGCGATCCGACAACTCTTTCATTTATTTCTTATTAACTCCCCATTCCAAGTTTCGCAATCCTCATTTGTAAGGGGCCAACTTTTTTATGGATGACACCAGATGCCACATTACGTCTTTTGAACAACTTGACTGAATAATTCAGTCAACGGCCCAGGAGTTCTTGGCTAAATAATTTGGTCAGAAGTGACTGCTTTGTTTTGAGTAGGATTATGAGGTTTGTCGTGACAAAGCAATCGGTCAGCACTTAGAGAAATTGGGAAGTGTCCCTCATTTCCCTCTCTGCTCTAAGAATTTTCTCGGGTTCAATATCTTAAGAGGAAACGGAAGGACTTCAATGTCAAGGAGATCCCTATCGCTACTAATCAAAATGTCTGCTTTCGATTCAAAACAGCATTCGAGGAGCATGTCGTCTCCCGGATCTCTACAGAGGGGTATCCTCTTTCGAGGATAAACAACAGTTGTTCTTGTCACAAACAAAGGCAACTAACCCAGAAATCAATGCCTCTAATTGAGCTTGAGTAAGTTTTTTCTCATCTTCGAGGATTAAAGGAACTTCACGATATTCTTTCAGAATGGATGGGGAAACATATATATCCGCTTCTGCAAATGCCTTCTTTATCGCTTTTTCAGGGACTCCTCCAAAGACAAAAGCAGAGTCAAGCACTCCTGTATCAATGACTATTTTATCTCTTCCCTTCGTAAGCCTTTCTCCTTACCGATTTAACAGCACTATCAATATCCCTCATCGTCAGCTTTGTTCCTTTAAATGCTTCTTTGGCTATTTTAAGGGCTGCGTCTAATCTATCCTCAGGAGAAAGGACAGAAAGAATATAATCTTCGGGATCAACTAACTTCCTTGCCGGCTTCATCCTTATCACCTCACCATATTTTTTCTCATCATACACTAAAAGATTCGATAATTCCACTGATTTTCTGATAATTAATCCTGAAAGTTCAATATCGAATTAGCAATGCCCTGAATCTAAGAGATGTAAGGGGTTGACTGAAAAATGGAAGCACCTCAAATTGTGCTTCCCGAAGAGGTAAATGTCATCTCATACTGTGCGCTCGACAGCGCCCATCACCGGCCCATCAGAGGGGATGGAGTTCTTGACTTCAAAATGAAGTCAGAGGTGACTGTTCTGCTTTGAAATTTCAGCTTTTGGCTATCATGTTTCAGCTGTTAGCTTTCAACTTTACGCTCTGCGCTTTGCCCTTTGCCCTATGCTTCAGGACAGGGCTAACTTCTTTATGGATAACACCAGAAATCAGTGTTTAAAAACTTAACTTGTTGAATGTTGAGACCTGAGCCTCATCTCTCTTATTTTTACCTGAGGTTCCCGAGGTTTTTTTCGTGTCAATCCAATTGTCAGCTCAAGGCTTTTGCCACGAGCATTGTCTCTTCCCGGACTTGCAACTCTAGTTGCGGGATCGAGCGGCCAGCCTCGAACGCCCTCTGAAGTTCGTAAGCCATTCTCTCCAAAGGCGAGTTCTCATACCCATGTGCTAAGAGGCCTACAGCATAGACCATAAGAAACGAATCAGGGCTCAATATGTCCCATTGAATAACGTGGATAAGCTCGTGGAAGTGGGTGGATTCACAATCGTGCGCTGGAGGTGCAAGGAAGAAGGTGTCCATGTAAGTAATGCCCACGAAAAGAGTCTCTTCGAAATCGGTGAAGTATGGCAATCCCATTTTGCTCAGCGGGGGAACCTGCACACGATCTACCTTTACAGTTTTGCTATTCTTAAGACGGCTTTGATCGAAGTACTGCGGTAGTCTGCCGAAGCCAAGCTCTGCAACAGGAACTGCCAAGTGAGCGTGTGCCTCCACGTAGCGATCGATCCACTTTCGTACCCCCGGTAGTGCCTGTTGTAGCTGACTGAAGATTTCCTTATCTTCCTTTTCATCCATTCGTTATTCCTATCTTAGGATGCTATTATAATCCGAATTCAGCAAAGTGCATTCGAATGGAGCAACATTTTATGAATGACACAGAATCTTTATTTACCCTTTCGACGTTTTTTCTTCAGCCATGAATTAAAAGCGGCAATGGGAGCAGGAAGCAAAAGAGCAAGAGCAACAAATAGAGCCGCACTGGAGAGGCCTTTGGCGAAAGCATTTGCCGCCATGCCTTGAAAATCAATCGAGGGCAATATGAATCTTAAGAATAAAAAGGCAATGCCAGAAACTACAACACTTACCCACCATGGGCATTCAACAAGCAGATTCAGTATTGACTCATCTTTTCGAGCCATAAATTTCCATTACTAAATTACCGGTACCTGCCCCCAGAGCTTCCTTTACCGAATTACCGATGCCTGACCCTAGAGATTTCCCTCAAAAGAATAGCCAGAAGCTCGGAATTACTGAGCGCCTTCGCACCCTTCTTGAGCAATTTCTCTCTCGGCCTATCATCAACCGGCCAGTTCTTTATGCTTATTACCTTGCTTCCTCCAGCCATGATTTCTTATGTCCTTTTTTGCACATTTACATTTACCAGGGGGCTTCCTCATGTGTAAGAACCCCAAAAGTGCCTGGTCTACCTTATTCACTGCCCCCCTTCACCCTTCAATTTCTCCGGGGTGCTCTCCTGAAGCCACAATTTACAGATGTTCTTCCATCCGATGTTCCGCCATTTCTTAAATGCCACCTTCAACTCGTTCAAGTCCTTCGCTTCCAGAAGATCTTTCTGGGCCGCTTTCAAATCTTCAAGAGATGCAATCGCTGGCATGTTTTACCTCAAAATATCGCATAGCGCCTTCCAAATGCGGAATGCTGAATTCAAATTTTTAATCCCCCGGAAAGTTGCCCTATTTATACCAAAAATTTAATTTTAAGTAAACCAGGGAGACGTGCAGGTAATGTACGATCTTTGTGTCAGGGGGATACTCAAATATGGACCGAGCTGAGAAGATTGATTGTAGGTCAAATGGTGAGGTCACTTTTACAGGAGCCACTACAAAATTTCAACTAAGAAAGGGATTGACTCTCAAATGAAATTATAAACCTTTTGCAGGCTTCAAGTCTTCTGCTCCATGACGGTGGCGATGTGGCGGACCATCTGACGATGCACATCAAGGAAGATGTCGGGAGAGAGGAAGTAGTCAGGGTTGTCGTCATAAAAGGAAGAGATCAACTTCTTTGCCGCCGCATCGATATCGCGAGTAGACCGGTAGGCCTCCTCCATCTCGGCCCGTTTCCTTTTGGCCATCTCGATCGTCAATGGGATGAACTTCCCCGCCTCCTCGCCGATCACATATCCATAGTGGTCGGCGCAGTAGTTTTCCACTTCAAGGTCTTTTAACCGTTCAAGGCCCTCCTGATACCTGGTGAAGTTCGAATTTCCAGAAGTAACGATCGTCTCATCGAATGGAATGCCTCCCCCATCTGTGGGAAAGAGAGCCTTTATCTCAGGCACATAGGCCGCAATGCAACACGAGGAATGGCCTGGGATCTCAAGGATCGTAACCTCCAGACCTCCCAGATCGATCCGGTCCCCTTCGCGGACAATCCTGCCGGAAACATCATCCCTCCACTCCAGATCGTACTCCGAATAGACCTCCTCCATCCCCATCCTCCTGGCCACATTCCGGCTGAACTCATTGATCGTGATGATGGCCTTCTCCATCTTGAGGAGCTCCCACGCCCGTTCGGAACCGTATATCTCGATGTCAGGATGGCGACGCTTGAAGAAGGGAATAATCCCGACATGGTCGAAATGGGAGTGGAGGATCAGCATCTTTTTAATCTTCTCCTCGTCAATTCCGAATTCTTTGAACTGTTGGAGAAGGTCCGGGACGATATAGCTCATCCCGCCGCTCAGGATCATGGAGCCTCTCTCCCCCTCCAGGAGATAGACCCCCGTCTCTTTACGGCCTAAGAACCAGAGCCCTTCTCGAACCTTTCCTGTTTTGCGAATTCTCATGGATTCGATTCCTTCCCAGTCGGAATTGCCTCTATATAACAAAAAGACAGAATCATGGCAATGACAGGTGGCAAGCCCAAAAACTTATTTTCCTGAGACAGATGGCTATGATCGGAGATTGTGCTTCCGGGTCCACCGGGCCACATGGATCGGGCTTTCGAGGATCTCCGCACCTGTCGCGCGCAAGGCTTCTTCTTTTCCTCTGGCAGTTCCGGCAGAGCCTCGAATGAGAGCGCCTGCATGCCCCATGCGCTTTCCCTCCGGGGCGTATCGGCCTGCAACATAGGCGGCAACGGGTTTTGTCATCTTTTCCATGATAAAGTACGCGGCCTTCTCCTCCTGTTCTCCTCCCACCTCTCCGACAATGACCACTCCATCCGTATCTCTGTCATCTTCAAAAAGTTGGAGGATATCCGGAAGATTGGTCAGGACCACAGGGTCGGCGCCCATGCCCACAACCGTGCTCTGGCCTACCCGTATTTCCGAGAGAATGCCTCCAAATTCATAAGAGAGGGTTCCGCTCCGGGAGACGATCCCAACTCTGCCCGGCGAAAAGAGAGAACCGGGCATGATGCCCATCTTTCCTTTTCCTGGAACCAGTATCCCGGGCGTGGTCGGGCCAAGGGCAAAGACCTCTTTCTCAATGGCGTAGGCCCTCATCTTCATCATATCGTGGACGGGAATGTGCTCGGGAATCACCACGATCAGTTTAACACCCGCATCCACTGTCTCCAGAAACGCATCCAGGACAGCCGGGCCGGGAACGAAAAAGATCGAGGCATTGGCCCCGGTCCGGGTGACGGCCTCTTCAACACTGTCAAAGACAGGCACCCCTTCAACAGAGGTTCCCCCTTTGCCCGGAGTGACGCCAGCCACCACCCTGGTTCCATAGGCAAGCATCCAGCGGGTCTGAATCGTTCCGATGCGGCCGGTAATGCCTTGAACGATCACCCGTGTTGAATCATCCAAAAGTATGCTCATGGTTTTCTTTCGATTTAACCCTTTTGTTTATCCCGCTTCACACGCGTTATTTTTTCTGCTGACCAGCTCATACAGTTGTTCCACAGCCTTTTCCGTGGCTGTCTCGGTAACCACATGGACACCGGCCGAGCGGAAAATCTCCCAGGTTTCCTCCTGATGGTTTCCGAGCGCCTTGGCTACGATCGGAATCTTCACCCCGTGCTCCTTGATATACCGGGCCACGCCCCTGGCTCCTTCATGAATGGGGTTGATGCCCCCGTAGATATTGATCAGGATTCCCCGTAGATTCCTCTTCATCATGACCAGTTCCATGCAGCGGTAAAGCAGTTGCTCTGTGATGCCCCCTCCTGTTTCGAGGAAATTGGCGGGCTTCATCTTTTCTCCGATCATATCGATGGAGGCCATTCCCAATCCGGCTCCTGAAGAGATGAGCCCGATGTCTCCATCAAGATCGACATAGGTGACACCAATCTCCCTGCCTTTGCGCTCCAGCCCGTTCTCCATCCGATCCCTCTGATCGGGCAAAGGGTGCTTGATTCTAAAAAGAGCGGAGTCGTCCAGCTCGAGAACAGCATCCACTGCGAGAAGCCCCTTGTTCGGAAGAATGACCAGGGGGTTGATCTCTGCGATCATGGCCTCATAACGCGAGAAGGTATGATGGAGTTTAGTGATGACATCTGCCCAGGCCATGAGGAGGCTCTGGCTCAATCCAAAGTTCCGTAAGAGGGTCCTGGCCTGATAGGGATAGAGAGTCGAAGAAGGAACCACATGAAGAGATGCGACCGTTTCCGGCGCCTTCTGCGCCGTTTCTTCGATCCGGACGCCGCCCTCAGTGCTTGCAACCATGACCGGTTTTCCCGCATACCCGTCCACGGTTATTCCCGCATAGAGCTCCCTGGCGATCTCCACCTTTTCGGTCAGGAGGATCTTTTGGACGACCAGGCCCTTGATCTTAGATCCGAACAGGTTCCCGGCAATCTTTTTGAGCTCTTCCTGATTCGATGCGCTCCTGATCCCTCCGGCCAGTCCACGCCCGCCCACCAGGACCTGCGCCTTGGCCATTACAGGATACCCGATTTTGCCAGCTACCTGAAGCGCCTCTTCGACGGTCTTCGAAACTCCGCGCCGTGGAACAGGAATTCCCATGGCTTCAAAAATATCCATCGCCTCAAACTCATGAAGTCTCATGTTCACGCCTCACACATTTTACAGAAAAAAAGGGTCAGACGTGATGCTGATGTCCAACCCTTCGAATTTCCTGGTGGAGCAGAGCGGGATCGAACCGCCGGCCTCCAGAGTGCGATTCTGGCGCTCTCCCAGCTGAGCTACTGCCCCAGAAAATGCGACTGCAACAGAGTCGCATTTTACAATTAACTCATATCAAACGAAATCCCAACAATGCACTACTAAGGATATGGAAACAATGTCATTAAATACTTTTTCAGTTTCGAACCGATCTCCGGATGTTTTAGGCCAAAAGAGAGATTTGCCTGGAGATAGCCCAGCTTGTCCCCGGCATCATACCGATCGCCGATAAACTCATACCCATAGATCGGGACTTCACGGTTCAGCGCCCTCAGGCCATCCGTGAGCTGGATCTCTCCTCTCTTGTCGGGTTTAACCCTCTCCAGGATATCAAAGATGCGCGGAGGAAGGATATATCTTCCGATGATGGCCAGATTGGAGGGCGCTTTCCCCTTTTCCGGTTTCTCCACCATTTCCTCGACGGAGTAAACCCGATCCATCACTTTCTTACCCTTAATGATCCCGTAGAGATGCGTCTCCTGTCTGGGAACCTTCTGAATCGCCAAAAGCGCACCCTCCATGTTCTGATAGACCTCCATCATCTGTCCGATGCAGGGAATCTTCGCATCAATCAGGTCGTCTCCCAGTAAAACGGCAAAGGGGTCCTTCCCGACAATCTTCCTGGCACAGAGAATGGCGTGCCCCAGGCCAAGAGGCTCTTTTTGCCTGACTGATACCAGGGTCACCATCCCGGAAATCTCCTGGACAATTTTTAGGAGATCCTCCCTCTTCTTCTTTCTGAGGTGGTTTTCCAGTTCAGTGGAGGTGTCGAAGTGGTCTTCGATCGAACCCTTCTCCCTGCCGGTGATCAGGATCACCTCTTCGATGCCTGCCGATGCCACCTCTTCCATAATATACTGGATGGTCGGTTTATCAACAATGGGCAGAAGCTCCTTCGGCACAACCTTCGTGGCCGGAAGGAACCGGGTCCCGAAACCTGCTGCGGGAATAACCGCCTTCTTTACTTTCATAGAAGTCTGAGTAGCCTCCGGATCGTGTTTTTCAGTTCTGTCAGATCGGCGCACTTGACCACATAGGCATCGGAGGCCCAGGTGGTCAGATCCTGCTTATATTCTCCGTAGGCCGAGCACATGACGATGGGAAGTTGCCTCTCCGTTTCCCGGATCCGCCTAAGCGTTTCAATCCCATTGAGCCCCGGCATCTTGATGTCGAGGGTGATGAGGTCCGGCCTGAAGAGGGGAACCTGTTCAAGAGCCTCCAGTCCATCCTTGGCCACCTCTACGACAAACCCTTCTTCCTCCAATTCCTCTTTATAGAGGAGACGGATGCTTTCTTCATCATCGACGACCAGGATCTTCATCATCTCTGTTTCTCCTCCTGGGCCGGAAAGGTGAGGCTGAAGGTCACGCCCCTTCCGGGATGGTTGTTCACTTCGATCTGACCCTGATGGGAGGTCACAATCTTATGGATGATGGGTAGGCCGAGACCCAGGCGGTTATCCTTCGTGGTATAAAAGGGATTGAAGATATGGTGAAGGTTTTCGGGATCAATGCCCACCCCGGTATCCTCCACTTCCACCCTGATGAATGGGAATCCATTTTTTAATATTGGATGAATGCGGATCGAGAGCTTCCCCTTGCCGCCCATCGACTCGCAGGCGTTGTTGACCAGATTGAAGAAAACCTGTTTCAATTGATAAGGATCGCCCTTGACTCTCGGGATCTCTTCTGAGAATCCCTTCACCAGCTCAATCTCTCCATTGCTTAATCCGTCCGAAACCATGGAGAGGCTCTCCTCCATCACCTCGCGGAGGTCCAGTTCTTTGCGGGGAGTCCTTCCTTCATGGGTATACTCGAGGACATGGCTTAAAATCTTCTCGACCCTTTCGACCTCTTTCACAATCGTCCGGGTATACCTTTTTTCCGCAGCATCGTCCGGAAGGGAGCGATCAAGGCGGCGCGCAAATCCTCCGATGGAGACAAGGGGGTTTCGGATCTCGTGGGCTACGGAGGTGGAAAGCTCTCCCAGGGCAGCCATCTTCTCCTGATGAACCAGGAAGGTCTGGGCCTCTTTCAGCTGCTGATGGACCTCGTTTAAATTCCGGTAGAGCAGAGCATTTTCAATGGCCAATCCCGCCTGACCGGAGAACATGGTAAGATAGTGAATGTCTTCATCGGTGATGGGTTTTTGATTGTAGAGGTTATCGACGAGAATCACGCCGATGACCTTTCCCTTTCCCCAGAGGGGTACTGTTGCGAAAGCATAGACATTGGGATTGCGGCTGAGATGTTCACTCACATAACATCCCACTTCCGAACCGATATGACATCCTCTTTCGCACCGGGTCTGAAGCCATTCCTCTGCATCATGGGGAACCCGGATATTGAAGGGTTTTCCCGCGAGAACGGTTCGGGAAAGAATACACTGATCATGCCCCAGCGGGATTTGAATCTCCTTTACAATGCGATTGAGGAGGGAATGGTTATCGGTGGATGACAGGATCTGGGCCGCCAGCTCGGAGGGATTCCCTTTTTTTTGAGAGAGGCTGGACCAGATCTTTCCCGCTTCCTCTGCGTTGTCCGGCCCCACGGCCATCGTCCCCTGAAGGAGATGATCTTTCTCGTTGACGAGGAAGAGCATGGCCCGGTTGAACCCAAGTCCGTCGCCGATCGTGATGGCCGTTAGGGTCATATGGACAATCCGCTCAAAATGGACGGTCGTCAGCAATGCCTTGTTCAGCTCCCAGAGGGTGGAGAGCTGCCCGACCCTTCTCTCATGGTCCTCCGCCATCGAAGCGATTTGTCCCCGGGTCATGGTATTCTCAATGGCACAGGACATCTGGTTTGCCATGGTCGCAAGCAACTGCAAATCCCTCTCGTCAAACCGTGAAGGGTCCGATTGCTTATCATAGAAGGTTAAGGTTCCGATGCCCCTGTCCTTGGAGATCAAGGGGGCGCAGAGAACGGAGATAAAGGGCTTCTCCTTTCCGGACCGGAAGAGCGAGACAGGGGTTCGGCTGAAGAGAACTCTCCTGGCGATCCTTTCATCGAGGGGGCTCCGATGGTATTCTCCGATACTGAACCTTACCGCCAGCTCTCCATGTCGTCCCTGCTCGACTCTTAATACGCCTCCCCTGGCCTTCACGATTTTCAAGCCGGTGTTGACGATGAGCTCTAACAGCTCTTCCAGTTCCAATATGGAAGAGGAGGTTTTGCCCATCTGATGAAGAGCATTCAATTCGGAGGCCGTTTTCTCTGCCGCGCGGTGGAGCCGGTCGTTTCGAAGGACATTTCCCATCTCTTTTGCCAACAGGAGCAGGAGATCCATTTCGCCGGGAGAGAATCTCCGGTTTCTTGTGAAACCGAGATAAAAAATCCCATGAAACGAGGCCTCCTCAGAGAGAGGCAGGCACGCAAAAGCCGGGCAAAGAAGATCTCTCTCCTCGGCAAGAACTTCCCCTTCTGGTAAGGGAAAGGCTTCATCGACCCACAGGGGTTCTCTCCTCTCGGCCACCCGGGAGAGAAATCCGCCTTTGACGACTGCTTCCGGTTGCAGATAGAGAGAGCGGTCCGATTGAAAGCCTTCCTTGGCGAACTCCAGCATCCTTTCCAACTTAGTCCCGATGGGCAGAGAGGCGGAAGAAAGCTCGATCGTCTTTTTCAGCAGGTCATAACCATCGGGATGAAGAACGGATATCACCGGGCTACCTTGCCTCCCTCATATACTCCGCCGCCTCTTCCGGCGGGGTGGGATTGATATAAAACCCTGTCCCCCATTCGAAGCCGGCGACCTTGGTCAACTTGGGCATGATCTCGATATGCCAGTGGTAGCAGTCCCGATCCTGTTCCGGTAAGGAGGAGGTATGAAGGATGTAGTTGTATGGAGGATCGTCAAGCACCTGTTTCAATCTCCGGAGGGTGTCGGAAAGGATTTCGGCGGCCGGCCCATAACGGGAGGCCTCCATCTGCTCATAACTCGGCTGATGGGTCTTCGGGAGAATCCATGTCTCAAAAGGAAACCGAGAAGCAAAGGGAGCGATCGAGACAAAAGCGCTGTTCTCCGCAATCACCCGGCTCCGCTGCCGAATCTCCTGGCGGATGATATCGCAGTAGACACATCGGTCTTTATAAAGAAAATAGTTTTTCGATCCTTCGATCTCCTCTCGGACCCTCGTGGGAACGATGGGAAGGGCAATAATCTGGGAATGGGAATGTTCGAGGGAAGCCCCGGCGGCAGAACCGTAATTTTTGAAGACCATGACGTATCGAAGCCGCTCATCCCGCCTCAGATCGACGATCCTCGCGCGGTAAGCCCAGAGGACATTCTCCACCGCTTTCAACGGAAGCGTGGCCAGGGTCTCATGATGAAACGGCGTTTCGATCACCACCTCATGGGCCCCGATCCCATTCATCCTGTCATAGATCCCCTCACCTTCCCGGTCCAGATCGCCTTCGATGCGAAGGGCCGGGAACTTATTTGGGACAACGCGCAGAGACCAGCCCGGAGAATTTGGAGAAATCCCATTGTCCCGAAAGGCAAGGACCTCCGGAGGAGTCCGATCTTCGTTCCCTTCACAGAGCGGGCAGAACCCACCGACGGGTTTAATCCCTTCAGGTGTAAAATCGGAAGGTCTCCGGCTTCTCTCGGTTGCAATGATCACCCATCTTCCATGAATGGGATCTTTTCTGAGTTCAGGCATGTTCGGTCTTCAAACAGAGTGCATGATCAGGTTTAAGAAGGAAATTTTTTCTTCGCCTTCGCCCCCCTCAGCCTCTCTCTCCGCTCCTGGTCCTCGAATTCCGTTTTGCATTCGATGCAGAGGGTGGTGACAGGTCTTGCCATCAATCTTTTTTCGGAGATGGACTTTCCGCAGGATTCACAGACGCCAAAGGTTCCGTTGTCGATTCGATCCAGGGCTTCCTTCACCTTCAGAACCAATTTTCTCTCCCGGTCCTTGATCCTCAGGAGGAAGTTCCGGTCCGCCTCCAAAGAGGCGCGGTCCGTTGGGTCAGGAAAATCTCCCTTCCGGTCATGACGCATGTCGCTGCAGGTCTTTCCCGCTTCCACCAGCAGATTGTGAAGCTGGCCTTCAAGGAACCCTTTAAAATAGAGAAGTTTCTCCTGGTCCATTCCGGTTCTCGCTCACGATCCGGCAACATTTACTCCATCGGAAGAAATCGGCCGGATTAAACTCGTCAAAAGGCCTAAGGTCTTATGACGGGACTCTCAATATTACATTTTAGAATATTTATTTAAAAAAAAGCAAATAATAAAGGGAAAGAATCAGGAGACAAAGTGGCAGGCGACAAAATGGTCCTCTCCGTGGTCCAGAAGGAGAGGCCCTTCCGTCCGGCACCTCTCTTTCGCATGAGGACATCTGGGCTGAAACAGGCACCCCCTATCTCCGGAGTCGGGGGACAACTCTTCTCTGATTGGCGCCTTCTGACCCCTTCCGGAAGGGTCCAGCTTTGGAATGGCCTGAAGCAGGATTTGAGTATACGGATGCAATGGCCGGCGAAAGAGATCCTCTCCATTGGCCATCTCTGCCATCTTCCCCAGATACATCACCGCGATCCGATCACTGATATGCTTGACGATGCGAAGGTCATGGGAGATGAAAAGATAGGTGAGGCCCAGCTGATCGCGCAGGTCCATCAGGAGGTTGAGGATCTGTGCCTGAATGGAGACATCCAGGGCGGAGACAGGCTCGTCGGCGACGATCAGTTCGGGGTGGAGCGAGATGGCCCTGGCGATGCCGATCCTCTGCCTCTGCCCACCGCTGAATTCATGGGGATAACGCATCGCATCCCGGGGATGGAGTCCGACCTTTCCAAGGATCTCCGCAACCCTATCATCCTTCTCCTTTCCCCGGGCCAACCGGTGAACCTCCAGGCCTTCCCCAACAATCTCTCCCACCTTCATCCTTGGGTTGAGCGATTCGTAGGGGTCCTGAAAGATAAACTGCATCCGGGGCCTTAATTTTCTGAGCCCTTCCCGGTTGAGGTCGAGGATATTGATCCCATTAAAAAAGATCCGGCCGGAGGTCGGCTCAATCAGTCTCAGGATCGATTTCCCCGCAGTCGTTTTGCCGCAGCCGCTCTCTCCTACCAGTCCGAGCGTCTCTCCCCTCCGGATGGAGAACGTAATGTCATTAACCGCACGGATCGGCTCTTTATCCGAGGAGAAAAGCTTCTCCCGGTAGAAATATTTTTTTAGATGTTCAACGTGAAGCAGGTAATTGTTTTGAACCATATCTATTGCCATTTCTTCAGTTTGGAGTCATTAGTTCGTAGTCCGGGGATAAAAAATAAAACTCCGAACTCTGTACTCCGAACTCAAAGCTTTTTTAACAACATTCTTTCCACCGGAGACAGCGGCTGTAGTGGTTGCCCTGGACCTGAAAGAGGGGAGGCTCCCCCTTCTGGCATTCGTCGATCCTTAGAGAACACCTCGGATGAAATTTACACCCGGCGGGTAGATCCGTCGGGTTCGGAACCTGGCCGGGAATGGCATTGAGCCTTTTCTTTTTCTCTTCAAGCTGGGGAATCGATTCCAAGAGCCCCCTCGTGTAGGGATGCCGCATCTGCCCGAAGATCGACTCGATCGGTCCGGATTCCACAATCCTTCCCGCATACATGACGGCCACCCGGTCCGCGATCTCTGCCACCACCCCGAGGTCATGGGTGATCAATATCACGGCCATCCCCATCTCTCTCTGAATCTCCTTCAGCAGGCGGAGGACCTGGGCCTGGATCGTCACATCGAGCGCCGTGGTCGGTTCATCCGCAATGAGAAGCCTGGGCTGGCAGGAGAGGGCCATGGCGATCATCGCCCTCTGCCTCATTCCTCCGCTCAATTGATGGGGATAGGAATCAATCCTGACTTCGGGAGAGGGAATCCTCACCCGGTCCAACATCTCAATGGCTCTCTGTCTGGCCTCTTTTTTGTCGATCTTCTGGTGGAGTTCAATGGCTTCCATGATCTGATTCCCGATCGTGAATACAGGATTGAGCGAGGTCATCGGTTCCTGAAAGATCATGGAGATCTCATTGCCCCTCACCCTTTCCATCTCCCTCTCTTCCAGCGCAAGAAGATTCCTCCCTTCAAAAAAAACCTCTCCGTTGACGATTTGACCGGGTGGGCTGGGAATGAGCTTCAAAATGGACAGGCCGGTGACGCTCTTTCCGCATCCCGATTCGCCCACGAGACTGACGATCTCTCCCGGGAAAATGTCAAAACTCACATCTTCGACCGCCCTCACCACTCCATCCTCCGTGAGGAAATGCGTGGTCAGGGATCGAATCTCCAGAAGAGGCTTCTTTATCATAAACTCAACTCAAAATAAAATATGCAGGATAGAAAATAAAAGTGACCTCATCATAAAATGCAAATTTGCATTTTGCAATTTTCAATTTGCAACTTGCAATGATTCGTTATTATCTTCTTCCTCTCAGCCTCGGATCGAGAGCATCCCTCAATCCTTCCCCCAAAAGGTTAAAAGAGAGGACCGTGATCAGAATGGCAAACCCCGGGAAGAGGGTCAGCCACCAGGCATCAAAGATGTAGGTCCTTCCCTCGGTCAGGATATTCCCCCAGCTCGGCGCGGGAGGCTGGACCCCAAAACCCAAAAAACTGAGCCCGGCTTCCACGAGAATCGCGGTGGCCACATCGAGCGTGGCCGTCACAAAGACCGGAGCCAGGCCATTGGGCAAGATGTGCCTGAAGATGATTCTTCGATCGCCCATGCCGAGCGCCTTGGCCGCCTGGACAAAATCTCGCTCCCTCAGGGAGAGAAACTCCGCGCGGACAAACCGTGAGGTCCCCATCCATGAGGTGATGCCGATGACCAGCATGATATTAAAAATGCTTGGGCCCAGGAGCGCGACAACCGTGAGGATGAGAAAAAATGTGGGGAAGCAGAGCATGATGTCAACGAAGCGCATGAGAATGGAATCGACCCAACGGCCATAATAACCCGCCATCGCTCCCACCAGGATTCCGATGAAGATGGAAATGGCCACCGCCACAAACCCCACGGATAGCGAGATGCGCGACCCGTGGAGCATCCGGCTGAAGACATCCCTCCCCAATTGGTCCGTCCCCAGGAGATGTTGAAAGGAAGGGGACTTCAATTTGAAAGAAACATTCGTTTTCCCCGGATCATGGGGAGCGATGAAGGAGGCCGATCCGGCAACCAGGAAGATGAGAAGGATCATCGACAACCCTCCCACGGCCAGCCGGTTTCGTTTGAAATATTTCCAGAAAGTTTTGGTCTGAGACTCCATACGTTAATTCAAAAATCCGAAATTCGAATATCGTCATGCCCAAGGCAGATCCGCCTCCCGCCCTTGGCGAGGCTCGCCTTTGGCGGCTGGCGGAAAGTTCGAAACAAACTCAAATTTTCAAAATTTCAAATGTCTTAAACTTTTATTTGTTTTGAACATTGGAAATTCGGTCATTCGAATTTGTTTCGGATTTCGTGCTTCGTGCTTCGAATTTCCGTTTTTCACTGATACCTTATCCTCGGATCGACAATCGCATAGAGCATATCAGCCGTAAAATTTCCGATCAGGACGAGCACTGCCGAGATCGTATTGATCGTCATCACCACGGGATAATCCCTGGCCAGGACCGCCTGGTAGGCCAACCGCCCGATCCCCGGCCAGGAGAAAACGGTCTCCATGATGATGGAGCCGCCGATCAGCCCCGGGATGAGGAATCCGAAAAGGGTGACGATCGGAAGCAGGGCATTTCTCAGGGCATGCTTGTAATAGACCGTCTCCTCCGGAAGCCCTTTGGCTTTGGCGGTGCGAACATAATCCTGACGGATCACCTCAAGCATGCTGGAGCGTGTATAGCGGGAAAGGGCGGCAATCCCTCCGATGGCGAGAATGATCGAGGGGAGCATGAGATGCCAGAGCCGGTCCATCACGATCTCCAGCGAAGAAAACTCTTCCGTCACAAACGACCTCATCCCGAGCACGGGATAGCCGAAGAGCTTGACCGTTCCGAGGATGAGAAGATAAGCCAGCCAGAAACTTGGAATGGAGATCCCGAGATAGGCGCCGAAGGTCCCAAGGTTATCAAAAAAGGTATATTGTTTCCTGGCCGAAAAGATCCCGAGGGGAATCGCGAGGGAAAAGATGATGAGGATTGAGACGAAATTGAGCAGCAGCGTGTTCCAGATCCTCTCCCCGATCTTGTCCAGGACAGGCCTCCCATCCTTGAAGGAGTAAAGGTTTCCGGTGAAGAGTCGCTTGAGCCAGAGGAAATACTGCTGGTAGATGGGCTTATCCAGGTCGTAATTCTTTTCCATCTGTTCAACGATCTTGGGGGAAACCTTCGGATCCAGGGTGATGGCGATCGGGCTTCCGGGCGCCTGGGTGATGATCACCCAGGAGATGATGCTGATCCCGACGAGAGTGATCAGCGTGTAAAGGAGACGTCGAACCAGATAACGAGCCATCCATCACCTTTCCAAAACAGCCTTCTGGGGAACATACCACCGGATGAGGTCATACATCAAGCCCGCCTTTTCCATCTTGATTTCGCTCATGGCCTCCCGGCCTTCGGAATCTTTTCCCTTCAGAAAGAATTTCCTCTGGAGGGCCGAGATGCCCAGCGGCATATAAAGAAAAGTATAAGGTTGATCCTCGGCGATCAATTCGTGGATTCGCCAGTAGATCCGTTTTCTATTGGCGACATCGTATTCCTTTCTTCCCTTCTCCCAGAGGCGATCGGCTTCGGGATTCTGATAGGAGACGAAATTAAAGCCTTTCTCAATCTGGCTCGAATGCCAGATCATGTAGTCGTCCGGGTCCGGGGAGAGGCTCCAGCCGAGAATGCAGGCATCGAAATGCCGGGCATTGATGAAGTTCTTAAGAAAGATGCTCCATTCATACGTCTCAAAGGTCACATCCACGCCCAGCTCCCGGAGCTGGCGTTGAACCAGGACGCCCACATCCCGCCGTATTTCATTTCCGCTGTTGGTGATCAACTTGAAGCGGAAAGGCATTCCGTCCTTATCCAGGATGCCGTCTCCGTCGCTGTCCTTCCATCCCGCTTCGGAAAGAAGCTGGCGGGCCTTCCGGAGATCGTAGGGAAACGGTTTTACATTCGGGTTGTAATACCAGAGATGGCTGGGGAAAGGCCCGCTGATGACCTCTCCGAATCCGTAAAGGACATATTGAACGAGCTCCTCGCGGTTAACCGCATGGGTAAATGCTTGCCGGACTCGCCGATCCTGAAAGAGAGGATTTTTCAAATTATACCCGATGTAGGTATAACTGAAAACCGGCTGGGTATAGACGTTTAGAAACGGGACTTCGCTCATCCTGCGGAATTGGTGAGGGAGGACGCCGTAATAATCAATCCCCTTGGTCAGAAGCTCCATTTCGCTGAGCGAGGTTTCCGGGATAATCCGGTAGATGATCCGGTCGAGGTGGGGTTTTCCTTCGAAATAGTCCGGGTTGGCCTCGACCACGATCTTTTCGTCCGTCACCCACTCCACAAAGCGGAATGGCCCGGTCCCCACGGGCCTGCGGTTAAATGAGGTGGTGTTGATTTCCTCATGTTCAAGGAGATGTTTTGGAATAATGCCCATGCTCCAGGTTCCTAATCCGGGAGAAAATGGTTGTTTGTAGGTCACCCGAAAGGTGTGGGGGGCCAATACCTCCGCCTCTTTTACAAGTTCATAATCGCTTCGACGAACCGTATTGGTCTTCTCATCCATGATCTTATCGTAGGTGAATTTAACGTCGTAGGCCGTGAATTCCTTTCCATCATGCCAGCGTATTCCCCTCCGCAGGAAGAAAGTAATCCTGGGCTCTTTTCCTTGTTCCACCTTCCATGATTCGGCCAGCACCCCGACAAACTCCTGGAGATCTCGATCATACTTGATCAGTCCGTTGTAGACAAGCGAGTTGATCTCGCTCGAAGCCGAATCCTGGGCCAGGATGGGATTGAGGAACGAGGCATCGCCGATAGAGCTCATGATCAACTGGTTCACCCTCTGGGGAGGCCGGTAACTGACAAAGAGGAGATTCATTCCCAGGATGATCAGAAAAAGGATCGGAGAGGCAAAAAGCAACATTTTGATCTTCAAAGAGGATGCCCCAAAAAAAGGATTTATAGTATTTGGTATTATAGAAGAAAAAACTTCTCTTCACAACCCGGTGGATGAATGAATTTGTTGATTTAATTCCATCTTTTAGGTAAAATGGATTATACTTGTAGTCTCGCTATGCGCTATGCGTGGTTTTGAGAAATGGGCGAAAAACTGATCTGCCAGAACAAGAAGGCCAGGTTTCATTATTCGATCGAAGACTCCATGGAAGGAGGAATCTGCCTTCTGGGGACCGAGGTGAAATCCCTACGGGAGGGCAAGGTAAATCTCGGGGACAGTTACGGGACGATCAAAAACGGAGAGATCTTTCTTGTCGACGCCCATATCAGTCCGTATTCCCATGGGAACCGCTCTAATCCCGACCCGTTGAGGACGCGAAAGCTTCTCTTCCATAAAAGGGAGATCCGCCGTCTCATCGGAAAGGTTCAGGAGAAGGGGTTTACCCTCATTCCGCTCCGCCTCTACTTTTCGAATGGAAAGGCCAAGGTGGAGATGGGGCTGGCCAAAGGAAAGAAGCTGTTTGATAAACGGGAGACACTCAAACGCAAGGAAATGCAAAGAGATATGGAAAGGGGGCGAAAAGGGTTCGACGGGGATCGTTGACGTCAGGGTGGCATGCCGAGGTCCCATTGGCTCGTTAAACAAATGGGAATAAACATAATCGCAACCAACTACGATTATGCCCTGGCTGCCTAAGGGCAGCTAGGCGTCCTCCCTGTCCTTGCCTGTAGGGCAGGATCAGGATGTCACAAAAACAGGATAGTCCCCTTCCGACGCCTATAGGAGGGGGGCGAAACTTCATAGGATAGTCTCTCGGGAATCCTGCCTGTGGGAGATCCGGGGGGCGAATTTAAAATACAGGCTATGTATGTAGAAGCTCTGTCGGAAGGTTCTCGGACGCGGGTTCGATTCCCGCCGCCTCCACCATAATTCGCTTCAGACTTCAAGACGAAGTCTGAAGCTTCGTCTCGGCAGGCCATAAACTTTAATTCGAACTACGAGAGAAGCAAAGTCTGAAGCGAAGGCTGCCGCGCCGTAGCTCTTAGCGAAGGCGGGCAGTAATTGTTACTTGGTATTTCGAAGCTTCGTCTCAGCAGGCCGCTGATTGTACAGCCTGTAGGTAAGCGAAGTCTTTAGCGCGCCGAAGCCCCGTGGGCGTAGGCGGCTGCCGCGCCGAAGCTGCAAGCGTAGGCGGACCCCATGAAATTTTATTATGTCTACATCCTGCAATCGGAGATCGATCAGAAAAGATTCTATACCGGATTCACCGAAGATCTTGATTTACGTCTGAAATCCCATAACTCTGGCAAATGTCCTCATACCTCAAAGTATAAACCCTGGCGCATAAAAACTGCGGTCGCTTTCGGTGATCGGCAGAAGGCCCTCGATCTTGAAAAATATCTCAAAAGCCCTTCGGGCCGTGCCTTTGCCAAAAAACGGCTCTGAAATATCAGCAGCAATAGAGAGCGACCTTGCAAAATCAGCCTCTTTTTCCAACACTTGCCTCATAAAATCAAAGGCTTGCCTTGGTCCGACCCCGGAAGACGTCGTAACAAGCACCTAAATTGAGCGATTCTTTTATAAACCTTTAGTATCTCGTAGGGGCGGCCCTCTGTGGCCGCCCAGTCTGGGAGCCCGCAGAGGGGCTCCCCTACGAAATCTTTAACCTACGATGAAAATCACTCATTGGGTGGAAATGGGATAAACAAAACCCTTGCAATTTTATAGGCTGAGGCCACATTTAAGATAAAAAATCGCTCAATTTAGGAAGCAACAACTGGCAGCCGCGCAGGTAGAAAAGCGGAGGCTTTTAGGGAGACTCCATGAAATCGAAACCCAACTTAATGCCCCTTGACTTCTCGACGGAAATGAAATATCTATTTCTCGTGTGACATTTTGGACAGAAGAGGATCCGGGCAACCTGAAGAGACCCGGAACCCTGAAGTAAATCGAGGTGTTGTCAAACATTCGCAAGTTCAACGACGCCATTGTGTAGCAGGGGACGCATAAAGCTGTTCATCTGGCGGCCATACGATGAAAACAATCGAAGAAATTAGAAGCATCATAAATCAACACCGCAACGTTCTTGCGGATAAGTACGGCGTTGCTGTGGTGGCGGTCTTTGGTTCGTATGTCCGGGATGAACAAAGAAGGGAAAGCGACATTGATCTCCTGGCAGAGATCCTCAGACCGATAAGTCTGCTGGAGTTGGCCGGCGCAGAAATCTATTTGAGTGAGATTTTAGGAGCAAAAGTGGATCTGGTGCCCAGGCGCAGCGTCCGCGCAGAACTAAAAGAGATCATTTTGAAAGAGGCTGTTGTTCTTTGAGCCGCGACATCTCCCTTTACATCAAGGATATCCTTCAGAACATGTGCGATGCGGAGGAGTTCGCCCTGGAATTATCGTACGATCAATTCGCTTCCGACAAAAAGACTCTCAATGCAGTTGTGAGGTCCATTGAGGTCATCGGGGAGGCCGCCAAGAAGGTGCCCGACGAGATACGCGTGAAATACCCCTCGGTCCCCTGGAGGGAAATGGCTGGCATGAGAGATAAACTCATTCACTTCTATTTCGGTGTAGACCGGGAGGCAGTCTGGTTGGTCGTGAAAGAACGTATTCCCGCCCTCAAACCGCTCATCGAGCAAATACTTCGGGATCTATCGGCAACTCAATAGCAATTCCCCCTTGTGTTTTTCCCCCCTTTTTTTCACCGCCGTCGTCCCTGGTTCTCCTTTTTGCTCTATGCTCTACGCACTTTGCGCTATGACATCCTTTAGGACTACTGGCCTTGACGCTCTGTCCGATAGATTCAAGAAGCGATTTGGATTCCTGAAATATTGGATTGAAGATTGCGGTGTCCACATTCTGCATTCCACAATCCCTGCCTACGGGCAGGCAGGCGCATTTGGAATGGACCAGAAGATCGCCCTCCTGGACCGGTTTGTATCGCTACTTCTAGATTTCAGAATCTGAGTTGAAAATTCCGCAATCGACATTCCGCAATCCGCAATCGAATGGGTCTACCGGGTTACTTTTCTGTCTATTCTTGGTACGCTATGCTCCATGCGCTACCTTTCCTCCGAAGCATGTGTTGCACAGGCGGATGCGCCATGCGTGGTTTCTGATGGAAGCTGGCCGAGGTCGGCAAGCCAAAATCGAATTGGGAGCTACAAGGGGTATTGGGACTGGCAGCTTTTGTCTTGGGATTCTTAGCGGGGAAATAAAGTGGCGTGGCTATCACAATATCCTGCCGTCGGTCCCTATCTTTCCGAAACAGCCCACACCTTGCCTGCTTGAGGTCCCTTTTCGGCCAGTTCCCTTGAAAACTTAACACGCAATCCGGGTACGGGTTCTATTCGGTTCTTGACTTTACTGATGTGGAAAAAGACTTCCGCACCGTCATTCTCATCCTTAATGAAACCAAACCCCTTTCCAGAAATGTACTTGGTTATCGTACCATAAGAGATAGTTGTAACAGGCGCATTCGGCTTTTCAAAAATGATGCTCTCCCCTTTGGGTTTTTCTTTCAGTTCGTCTATCTTGGCAAGAATCTTGGCGAACTCCTTACCACTTTCTTTCTTATACAACTGATTCGCCATATTCAGATTTTCAATTGCCTGATCCCGATCTCCCAAATCAGCAAGTGCAAGCCCTAAATCCCGACGGTGATACCATTTCTCTGGCTCTCGCTGAGCAGCCAAATAATGATAGTATGCTCCCTGCTTCACATCCCGTTTACTAATAAAGCATTGGGCCATTCCATGTAATATATATGGAGTCCTCTTATGGTGAGGGATTGTCTCATAAATCTTTAGTGCTTGTTCATGGTCCCCCTTTTTGAGATGCACCTGCGCGATCTTGTGTGGGATATATTCCTTTTTTGGAGCAAGTGACTCTGCCTTTTGCAGGTATTGGAGGGCGTCATCATATTTGCCGGACCCTAAGTAAAAATCTCCCAGTCGATACCATGCGTCAGGATTACCCGGATCAGCCGCGATACTTTCTCTAAAAAGACTCTCTGCCTCATTCTTATCGGTTTCGGAAACATTTCCACCGGAGCACATGAGCTTGGCTGCCCGTGCAGCGAGTTTAGAAAAAATTGGTGCCAATTCTTTCTGTCGATCTGGCTTCATGGCCTTGTATGTCTGGATACCATTACGATAGGATTCAAGAGCTTTCTCAGTGGACCCATTTTCTTCATACAGAGGTCCCAGTTCCCCAAATACATTTAGCCACTTCGGGGAAAGTTCTAAACACTTCTCATAAGCTTGGATCGCACTTTGAACATCCTTTTTGCTCCTATATTGATAAGCAAGAAAGTAAAGCCATTTCGCTTCATTCGGGAATCTTTCACATAACCCCTCGTAGATCCTAATGGCCTCATTATACTTTCTACTTCGGGAGTAACAATAAGCAAGAATATGCAAGCCATCACTTGAAAGGTTTCCTGCTTCTTTGAATGGCTTCAAAAGCGAGGTCGCTTCACCCCACTTTTCTTCCGAAATCAAAGCCTGCGCTCTTTCGATTGATTCTTTTTCGTCCATCTGGTCAATTTGAGGCGACGCCTGTTCCATATTCTCACCTTCCCTTTTCTATGATTCTTTCTGTTGTTTTATGATGAAGTTTAGCTACCTTCTTCAGTTCTGCACTACCCTTTTTGTCAATGATTTGCCGGGCTGGTTGAATTACCGCTTCAGAAGCTCCTTTTGGCAAGGCAATAGTGTATTCTTGGCTCAATTTGTCCATACGTGTTAAAAATCGATCCCGAGCTAAGACTGACGCTGCCGCCACGGCAATGTACCGCTCGCCCTTCGGTGTTTGAATGAGTTCCAATCTCTTACCTTTCTCCATAAGCTTAGAAATTATTAGCTTTTCATCACCAAACTGGTCAGCTACAGCGTGGGTGCATGGGTTCTTCTCAAGGAGGCTCTCAATGGCCCGCGCATGTCCCCATGCCAACAGATGGTTAAGATTCTTTCCCTCTTTTTTAAACTGGTCGTACAATTCATTATATTTCTCTGGTTGTAATTCTACTTCTACAAATTTTCCATTACATGTGGCTCGAATCTTTGCCGCCAATTCTCGACAACGGTTGTCAGATAATAATTTGGAATCCTTAATTCCCATAGCCTCAAGCTTAGCTTTTATCGGTTCGTCCACCCAAATCCCTGCAATAACCATAGGACCAAAATAATCCCCTTTCCCTGATTCATCTGTTCCGATATGCGGGAATGGGATATTTGCTTGAGGTGCCCCCAAAGATCCTCTCTTCAAGGTCGAGCTCTCTTCAGCTTCATGTCTTATGTAGTCGTCCAAGGATAGCTGGGCATTGGGATATTTGAGATTATATAAAGTAATCACAATATCGAGGATGTTCTTGTACAGCTCTCCTCCCACGCCCTGCAAATGCAATTTCCCATTTGTGTATTGTTTTACTGCTATTTTCTCTTTCCCATTTTCGAACCGGTACGAGTAATCACAGTATTGTTCTTTTCGGATTTCAGCCGGTTTCAACCCGTCCAGCTTCTCCCTTATCCGGTGCTTAAGCTCAGTATCCTTGATTAAAAAAGTTTGCTCAACTTTTTGAATAGGAATCGTCGATTTGTCCAAATCTCCAAGCTTGTTAAGCAGTTCCTGAAATTCTGCTATCGGGTGTGTCTTGGGGGAGTGGGCACCGGAGGCAAAGATTGTAACCTTCAACTCTGGCGGATGCGGAGGCGATGCAGTAAACAGCGACCCGTCCTGAACTGACTCCGGTGAGCCCAGGTCCCATCCACGATCTTGGCAATAACCTTTCAAAAAATTTATCTTTTTGACCTGGCGTGAGTCCCCGATGATGGGTTCAAGGGAAGCTTGCAATTTCAAAAGAACATCCACAATGTCAGAAACATGGATAATCTTCAATTTTGTATTAAACTTTTCATCAACATCCAGCGTGTTCTCTTTTGGAACGAATACACGGCGGCATCCAAAAAGTAAGGCAGCATCCAGTTTTGCATTAATTCCCTTAACAGAAATGATCTTATACTGACTGCCCTCAAGGTTTATATTTCCGGTAAACGCTGTGTAAGGGTCAATGGCCTGCCCGGCGGCAGCAGTATACATTCCAATAGCAGCCGCCAATCCTAAAGAATTTCCACTATACTCCGCTTCAGTAACGTCCAAAGAATATGTGACGTCGTCTGTTTTTCTGAGATAGTTATTGGTGACCATCGCAAGTCTGGCCCTGTCAATTGCTGATTTGAATTCCATGCTCCCACAGACAAGGCAGTGTATTCCACCGCTACCGTCCCGAAGCTGAATAGACAATGGAATCAGCATGCCTGCATTGCTTGCGGTGCTAATTAGAAGAGCATTTATCCTTCCGGGAGTTTCCTGAACCTTTATGGAGGCAATAACTTGCCTGATGTCTCGTTCTTTTTCTCCAAAATTAATGCCTATATCGTTTTTGAGATGTTCCACAAAGGCATCAAGCTTTTCCGATACTGAATATTTGCTCGATCTAATCTCTCGTATGCGATCAAATGCCTTAATTTTTGATAGGGTAGCTTCGCCAACGTTGGCAAGCGAGGTTAATTTATCACAGACTTCTTCGGGTGTTATCTCGTTGATAAGGGCAAGAAAAAACAAGTCATTTATCTGTTTGACAATCATGGTACGCCCTGCGATCACCTTCAGATGCTGACCATACACTTTCTCTGATGGTCGCTTGAATTGGAAAAGTCTGTCCAATTGCAGAAGAACGCTTTCGTCCCAGAGATTTTGGTAATAGTCGTTAGCGAAAAGAATATGGCAGACATTATTGAAACACTCGTCCAATTCGGCTCTTTTTTCATCTCTTTGGAGGGACAAGAGAAGCGAGGCCTCGCGAAGAACCTTTTTCAGTTTCGTAAGAAGGCTAATGAAATCATTCTCTTCCATCTCGCACTCCGTTCTTCAGTCTTATTATGATTTTAGAGACACTTGGACTTGTATATTTTGTTTCAGAAAGAAGCAGAATTCGGTTATCTTGAATTCTTAAATCTTCCCTGTTTACTACTTGCTTGTCATTCATAAACAATTCCACGTCAAACACATTTAGATTGATAGCGTTTTTGACAACATCTACGGACAAAGAAGCATCACCGTAATCATACTTCAAGATCCCCACAAAACTCTTGTCTTCCGTTTCTAGAAGATAAACTTCACGCTCTTCTGTTCTTGCAGCCAATTTGTACTGGGCGCTTGATTGATCCGCAAAATAATTCGGGTCCACTTTTCGGGGAATGATAGTGAGGTTTGGCATCCATGGCGGAAGATCCTCTTCCTTATTTACTTCGCTCGCCTTTTCTACGTTAGACCCGGAAGCATCGCCAAGTAACAGCTTGGCTAATTCGAGTTTAAGATACTGGCTGATCGTGCGATTTTGTCCCCTTGCTTCCCTTTCCAAGTCTTCAAGATATTGTAACCCGAGCATGTTGCGGGCATCTTCACTTGTCAGCGAGCGTAGTCTTGGATAAAGCGGATCTGAAACAAGAAGGGAGATCTGTGCTTTTGCTGGAGTTCCCTCCTTTGTTGGAAAATAGATAGAAATAACTTTTCTCTCATTTGCTTTCTCTTTCCATTTCTTATCATGAAAAGTTAACCCTTCTTTCAGAGAACTCAAAAGAGTATTGGCATCCAGCGTCGCTAACTGGCGGAATTCATCCTTCAACTCTTTCAAACTCTCTTCTTCTACTGAGGAAGCTCCGCAGTCCGCGCAATAAAAAGTCTTCATCCTTTTCAATACGACTTTGCCACGAAGAACAGGAATATCAATTATGCGTCTACGAATTCGGGAAGACTTGCACCTCTCACAAACATATGCGGGTCTTGCAATCTCAAGTTTTATTCTTTCACCGGTTTCTATCATCTCAGAAGAATCATGCTCATCCCAATATTCGCAAGACTCTTCGTTAATCAACCGTTCATGATCTTTATCGTTAGGTAGCTTCAGTGCTTTCACGGTTTCCTCCTTTTATGTTCGAGGGTCCATCGAGCGGTCAGTAAGGCTTACTAATAACTAGACCCTTGGCGTTTTTTAAAAGCTCTCTTTTCTGATTCCGTCATGTCCCGCGCTGTCAACGGTACGAAAACTCCTTGGGATTCTTCCTCCACAACAATAAACAAGTACCGCCCGGCGCAACTTTGGCCCCATATGAGATACCGGATCTTGCCGGATTTTCGTATCTCCGGATCACCTTCGTAGATAACCTCTTCCACCTCATCAGGGGTTACTCCATGTTTTTCTGTAATCTTATCCACGATGTGGTCTTTCCAATATAGATATTCAATACGCATTCATGGATCCTCACGTTCGGTATATCCTAAAGTGTAGGATACTACAAGGTAGGCTATTTGTCAAGTGTTTTTTGAATTTTTCTGAAAATATTGGGTAAATAATAGAAATAACTTAATAATTTTGATATATTACAAATAACTCTGGTCTTTAAGGGGAAACGTTAAGACATCTCCTCGGGGACAAACGTTAGGGTTGATATCGGGGTTCTTCACTTTAGGAAGGCTGCTTCACAAATTGATTTCTTTCTCAAACTCGGCCAGTTCCGAAGGCGAGAACATTTTGTACTCATCCATTGCCTTCATGATTTCTATCTTTGACGGTTCATTCAAAGCCAAATCTTTTAACACATTCTTTAGTTTGTCGGCGATGAAGGATAAGCACTCGCTTGGGCGTTTGGGGCCCTCTCCCCACTTATCTTGCTCCCCTGGGACAAAGCGGACCTTTTGGACGATTAAAAGAGCAGTCCTAAGATGTCCAAGAAGATTGAGATCATTGCAGACCTCTTGGAGGTAGTCCGTATCACCACCCAGGTTTTCATATACGGTGCTTAAGTACCCCTCGGTGTAATCATCATCCAAATCAATGCCGCTTGTTGCTATTTTCAGGTAGTTGCACAACCGGTCGATGAACATGGGTCGGTGGACAACTCCTCGCGAATAATAGACATAGAGCAAACGGATGAGTGCAGTGAAAATGTCAAGAAAATTTTCCATGCCATTGACGTTGCCTCTTTTGCCATGCCTCCGAAGCCGATGCTTTTCGTGACGATCCACAAATTCGTAAATCGCCTCTTCAAGATTTTGGGTCTCGGTTTTGGCGTCGAGAAGCCATTCAGGGGCAACGTCAGGATGGAAGGGGTCACGAATGCGGAGCCTAAACCTCTTTTTACCCAAAAGTCTATCCCCGCCGTCATGAAATCGAATATTCAAGTGACGGAGATATTCGATGACTGCGGCAGCACCATCCCGCTTCCCAATCTCCTCAAGAAACTCGGTAAGACCCTCCCCTGTTTCTTCGATTCTCAACTTGGGTGAAGACGCTCCTTCGCCACTTGGTTCGTAGGTCAGTCGTTCTTCTTGAATCACCCAGATCGGAGGGCTTTCGACACGGTAGTTTTCCGCTTCAGCAACCAGGGAAGCGAATATTGCGCCATGTGCATCCAGCAACGCGGTATCCGGTGGTGTCACAGTGGCCGTACCGCTTTGCCTGTTGGGAACGGTGACAAAGGAACGGGGTCTTTGTTCCCCTGGTGTTCGAAGCGCCAACCGAATGCTCGTTGGCTTGGGCTCTAGGCAATGACGATAGTCTAAGCGGAGTTTCCCGTCCGCTGTCAGAAGGGCAGATGTCAATCGGATATCGATCGATTCCTCTTCAAGCGTTCCCGGTTCACTCTCCGTACCCGGTTCGAAGTCCTCAAAAGAAATCGACCGTGTCCCTAATTGCTTGTCGAACAAACTCTCAACAAAGGACGCGGCGGCGGACACCAAAAGGCACGTTTCGACGTTCCTGGCATCATATGCGGCTGTCGTAAAGTTCGCACTCCCAACAAGGCAGCCAGTCCCATTTGCTGATTTCCATCCCACGAGCTTGGCATGAAGTCGGCGGGATGAATTGCGAAGCTCGGATAGGCTAACCCGTTTACGAAGTTTCTTCAGCGGCGAGACCGGAAGGTTTGTGGTCCGCTGCTGAACAACGAGTTCGATCTGGCATTTTGGCCAACGTTGATAGACTCTCTTGACCATTTCACCGTCTGGGTCATAGAAGGGCGAGATGACCAGCAACTTATTGGGAGGTGAATGGTTGAGAATGGTCTCCAAACGGTCCCAAAGACTCCCTCCGTAAGTGTGTAAGAGTCTGACATTGCGGTTGTCGCTCTGAGGCAAGGGAGCCGTAAGCCACGGCACTGTTCCAGCCAACTCTTCAAACCACTGTCTAGCGATCCGGCCTGTTTCCTCCTTGGCATCAGCACAGACGTACTTAAAGAACGTAAACGCTTCTTGGGCAATACGGATCGCCTCCTCGTCCCCCCCTTCTAAATCGAAGGAGAAAGAATTCAGCAGTTCAAGGTTACTGGAACATCCCGACCGTGTCAGGTTGTTGCTTCCGCACTGGACCTGTCCACCCTGTTCCCTAATCAGCAGATTCAGTTTCGGATGAAATACGCCCTTGGATGGTCGTATGGGCACCACCAAGTATCTTCGGTTAAGGAAGCGTGCTGGAACATCCTGATTAAGAAGGTTCAACCACTGCCCTGCATCCATGAAAACGACAATTCTCCGTGCTTTGACTAGAGTAGAACAACGAAGCAGTCTCCGTTCGAAAAAGTCAGGATCCAACTGATACGTGGATAGGACAGCAAGACTGGCAGGCTCGGTGTCGAAGAGGGTCGTGAAGTCAAGAAACTTCATTTTCGGCCTCCTTCACCAGCTCCCTCTTTAGGAATTGTTTTCCATCGGTCGTTAGGTGGGTAACTCCATCGTCGTCGTCCTCCGTCATCCCCAAGTCCTTAAGAATCTGAAGCGCACTGCGTAGACGGGGGTTAGTCATGCCGATCTCATCATAATTGCCAGTCGAAACAACCCTCGGCCCATCAACCTGAAGAAGGCAGCGATCCCCAGTAAAGGTTTTCTCGTAAGACATCGATTGATGTTGCAGAATAACGTATCGGGACACCACAAAACTGGCCAATTCCTTCCAAGTACATTTCCACCAGTTGCCGAACCGTCGGGAGAGGCCCGATGTGACCAACGGTGGAACGAGATCGAGGTAGGGATCACTCGCTGCACTCGCAAGCCATTTCCCGTAGTTAGTCACCTCCCATTGCATATACCGTGCAAGTGTTGTCACCAATAGGATCATGGGAAGGGCCAATCCCGTGGAGGAATACAGGTGTTCCTTGCTCCGAATCATGTCTTCGAGGCTGTCTTCAGCAAATGGAGCCAGGCTTCGCACTGTCTTATCGAGAGACTTGCTTAAATGAACATCAAGGTCGCCTTTCGACAAACCGATGCTGGAAAACGAATTCGACGGATTCGATTCGCCAAACGAGCCTTTCAGATTAACTTGAAGAATCTCAGAGAGATTCTTCCTAACAGACGATTCGTCGAGTCGGGCGATAAGGGCCTCTACAGTTGTTCCTGCAAGTCCATGGTCGGCAAGCTGGGTTACTAACCAAGAAAAGAGACCTTCCAGGGCGACTCCCATGAAATGGTGGAAGTAGAACATACGCCAGCGGGTGGCAATGTCGATCAGCTGCTTGGGCACGACAACATTAAGACGATATTTTTCATTGGCAACTTCCCCGTAGTAAATTGCGCCTCCAAACTCAGTTTCACGGGATACCCATTGGTTGGTACTGAACTGGCGACAGAGTTCAAGTATCAGGAGCAAAGACTGCCTCCGGATCCGGTGTGAATCTCCCTTCGAAGCAACGAGTGCGAAAAAGACGTTCTGTAAAAGCTCGCGATCAGCGGCCCCTTTGTGGGGGAGTTCACATAGGCCCCCGAGGTTGCCAAACTCAGCAAGACTAGCCAGGGAGGTTGATCGATCCTTTGTTGCGATTCGCTTTGTCACAGCCAGTTTGCTTACTACTGAGTCGTATCGCTTTGCCAAGTCGAGGCCCAGATCAGAAAGCTCGATGTCGTCAAATGTGGACTCCTGGACATTACTCTCTTCATCGGTATCCGGCAGTTCGCTCTCAGTGGCGAAGAAACCAAGATTTACAATTGAATTGAAGTAGGCAGATAAAGCAGGATTCTTTGCAAACTTCAGTCTTTTGAAGTTTGCAGCTTTTTCATCCCTATTGAACCATCTCTGGGCACCTTGTGAGCCGACCAACGCTCCGCCGCTGCAAGGTTTTCCCCCGTGGTGAACAATGCAAGCCGAGGTGAGCACCTGTTCCCGAAGAACAATTGCATCCCGCAAGCCCGAAGCGAAAGGCTTGCCTTGCTCGTGCTGCCGATAGTCTAAGACACACCAAGGAATGAACGAAAAATATCTCGCTCTTGGAGTGACGGACGTGATGCAGTAAAGCAAGCGGCTGGCCAGGCGAGCTGATCCCCTGAGTCCAAGACCTAAGGGGTCTTGGACATCAGATGCCGGAACATGTTCATTCCAACGAAGGAGAATCGGAGAAGTCTGAGTTTGCTTTCCCATTGATGATAACGATCCGCCTCACGGGGAAGGTTGAGAAAAGTGGAGTTAGTCTTCCAAGTGTGCCGTACAGTCGGCGTCTACCGTATCGCGGTATTCTTGTTAATCATTCAAATAATCGAGAAGACCCCTTGAGACTACCTGTTGCCTCTTCCAACATTCGCGGCATTTGGGCTTCGAAAGCGAACTGGTCAATGCGTTTAAATCGCCATGTTTGCCCTGTTCGTTCCGTGATACGGATGCACCATTGATTCATCGCCGTATCTTTGGCCTCTGTTCCTTCCCAAACGCGGCCTTTCGTTTCTATAATCCAGTTAACCTCCCCTTCGATAGTCTTCTGTACTACCACCCAATCTGGATGGTAAAAACCAATCGCGCCACTTGGTTTAATGTAATCAACCCTGAATTGGGTGCCAGATTCGCCTTGCTCGGTTGTCCCAAGACTGGCGAAACGAAGTACATCCTGGGCCTTATCAAGGAATTCTGCGAATTTCCTCTCAAAATCGTTATAAGTGGCTACGTAATTAAATATGGTTCGTTTTGCTTCCAGGGGTGGAAGGTTTCGCAACCATCTGAAGGGTTTTGTTTGGGAAAGTCGGAAGTCAGCTTTTTCGAATTCTAGGTCTCGTTTCTCGATAGTCAATTCCGCAATCCTTCTTGATAGATACTTTGCAATGCCTTCTTGTAAATCAAGGCGGTGAAGGTGGGAACGTATATTTTCATCCTCAGCCTGAACTTCCTTCCCAAAACAGCGAGAGGTCACATATGTCCGTACAAGAGGATAGAGTTCCGCAAATACATTAGCCAACTTGGCGTGTTGGATTACTTTGTTGGTGATGGACCCTATCAGTTCCTGGGCCATAGGCAGAAACCCCGCTGTCAACTCTGCCTGATGAACCTCCGTCTCCGTGGTAGCAAAGGCCATCTTCAATGTTATCCGTTGGACTTCTTCCAGGTCTTCTTGATCGTAGATAGCTTCAAGCATGGAGGGATTGAACAAAGAGAGATTTCTGAAATTATGGGTGAGTTGCGGCTTGGTAATTGGAATAGCGATATCATAACTCAGCATATCTTTTATTGGTTCAATGACGACTGGTCTTGGTGGATCACTCTTGGTTGTTATCACACCTACGCCTTCGGCTTCGAGTTGATCACGAAGGACATTAAGTAAATTCCTTGTACCCAGCACTTCCAGCGTCTGCGTATCTGGCCCAATCCCCGTCATCAGCCTTAGGCCTCTTCCGATTACCTGTTCTGGCAGAATTTCTGCTTTTGCCGTGAAAGGTCGCAGCCCGAGGGTAACGGAAACATTACGAACGTCCCACCCCTCTCGAAGCATCATCACGCTTACGATTGCCTTGATTCTACTTTCGGGCTTATCAATATCGCGGGCTGCTTCTCGGGCCTTTTCCAGATCCTTCTTTGTAATTTCCCCAGCCTCATCCGTATGGATGATGAGGACCTCCGATTCCTTAAACCCGAATTCTTTTGTCTTCCACAGGTATTCGCCTATAACATCAGCAAAGGCATTCTTTTCAGCCATGATAAACAGGACTGACTTCTTCCCCAGTTTCTTAAAGGTCCTTTCGTGCTCCTTCCAGCGTTGCACGGCGGCTTGAATCCAGTAGGCGTACTTTTCTGTAACATTTTCTTTCTTGACATCGTCTGGATCTTTCGTAGGGCGTTTTGGATCGTCTTCCTTAGTTACGATGATCGGGGCTTTGATGATTCGGTCTTCCACGGCCTGGGCCAGTGGCCAGTCTACAACCGTCCAAGGAAAATACATTCCATTCTGGTCTTTAGGGGTTGCAGAAAAATCCAACCAAAGGGCGAGTCCTTTCGGCAGATTTCTATTTATAGCCAGGAGCGATTGACTCCACGCAAGATCTTCATCATGAACATGATGGGCCTCATCATTCAGGACGATCAAATCTTTCAGGTCCTTAACCCGTTCAAGCATAGAGCGTTGATAAGAAGCCAAATCCTTAATCGGTTTCTTTCCAAGGAGTGCATCAACTGCGTTTTGTGGCGTCCATTCTTGTTCGCGGGCCTCATAGAGTTGTTGAATATTCGTGAGAAACAGATTACCCGATGGACCAGGGTCTGCGCTTTCTCCTCTCAAAATAACTTTCTGGCTCCATGCTCCTCGCCATTCGGGAGGGATAAGGGGTAGATCATGAAATATCTGATTGCTACTGAAATCCTTTTCCAGCCTTTGATATACGATGACATTGGGCGCGATGATAAGGAAATTTGTGGAAAGGTCCGAATCAGGAACACGCTTTTTATAAAATTGTGCCCAGATAATGGCCATGGCCATGACCCAAGTTTTACCCGAGCCGGTAGCCATCTTGAAGGCATAACGTCTAAGGTTCTTCGGCGGCAAATCTTGAACTCCTTCAGAATTGAGCTCAGGAACAAAACGGCGGATTTGGCGTCGACCATCCATAGTTTCCTGAAAAGTAACCGAATCGGATAGAAGATCTTTTCGAAAAACCTTAGCATAGGCCCTTATCAGATCTTTGGTATCACGATATCCTGCCACTTCATACATGTAAATAAGTGTTTCAATTGCTTCCCTCTGGCAGAAGTGGTAACGAAACGGGGTAGAAAAACCGGGGATTTCATGGTCTTCCTCAAACCAGTACTCTAAAAGTCGTTTGGAAACCTCGAATGCTCCCGGATACCTCTTAGCCCGCCATTGATCTACATCGGCACGCAATTTAGTTATGAGCAAAAGATTGCTCGGCCTGCGCCCTGAATTGTCTACTCGCCATTCATTCGGGGCCGCAGGGTCCTTAACCAGAAACGATGTGGGGTTTTCCCAGGGGCAACGCCCAGGGATTTCAGGAAGATCTTTATCATATGATACGATACTTTTCGCCATAGCTATTTAACCTCGACATCAAAAGCCTGAGAAGTGTCATTTCCAAAGATATCAACTACCTTAACAAGGACCCGATACTTCCCGGGTTTTTCGTACGGATGCGGATCGGAGGTCAGGACGAGTGTTCTGTCTTTTCGCGTACGGTAAGTCACCCAGCCCTGCATGAAGGTATCGCTCTGAAAATCCCAGTCGACAGCCCAGTAATCGATATAGTCGGACCATTTTTTTACCTTGTCACGCACCTCTTCTGGAATCAGTTCAGTGTTAGGAATCACAAAATCCTTCAAGATGACTTGTGCGGCCATCTTCTTTAGAGTCTTGATTTGAACTTCGAGGTAGGCAAGTTCGAAGAATTTTATATCCCCTTTATCCACGGCCTGCTGTTCCATGACTTCTCGCGGGATTTGCAAAAGAAGTAGTTTCACTCCTTGCTTCTTCGCTTCCGTCACCATCAGGTCGTAGAGCCCCATTTCCCATTCCCATCCGAGTATATGGAGTTCGCTCTGTTTAAGCTGGACACACTCGCCAACAGCAGCACTGATTTCATCAATTGTCACTGGTGCATCCACTGCCCCAATATGAGCCATGGCCTTGCCTTTCTTGCCATGAAGATGTACAAGCCCTGCCACCGGCTGGGCCCCATAAAGCTTAAGCATAAAAGCTAGGTACTCATAAAGGGCCTGTTCTGTTATGGTCTTAGTATTATTACCAAAAGTTACCCCCTGCCAGTATTGTCGTTCGTATTTACCGAGATTAAGGATTTCAAAAGGTCTGCAACTTTCGACACCAAGAAGTCGCTTGCGAGTGATATGGATAGCATACCTCCCCAGATCACAACCGATCCAGCGGCGGCCCAAATTTTCGGCAACGGCAAGTGTAGTTCCAGAACCACAAAAGAAATCAGCGACTAATTCTCCTTTGTCGCTTGATGCTCGTATGACGTAATCAAGAAGGGCTTCAGGTTTCTGAGTTGCATATCCCAGCCGCTCAGAGGCAACCGGATTTATATATGGAATCTCCCATACATCGCCTATTTTAGTTTCCGACTTACTCATTTCATATAATCTCTTACCATTCTCATCTCGAAGCCATACTCGCTCACCTTCAATCTTCTTTGTTACAGGTTGCAATTTTTGCACTTTCACCGGCCTCATTAAAGGGTTGTGGGTCCATTTTGGACCATTTACATAAACGAGTAAAATGTCATGATGTTTGTCGAAAGTATTGCCACCGGTTCCAAGCTTATTAGTGTAAAACCAGATAATTTCGTTCCGAAAGTTCTGTTCACCAAAAATCTCATCAAGCACAAGCTTTAGATAATGACCAACTGTCCAATCAATATGGACATATATTGTTCCATTCGGAGCGAGTAAGTCATGCATTATTTCCATGCGCGATCTCATCATATTCAGATAAGAATCTATTCCCAACCCCCATGTATCTCTATAAGCCTTTTCTTCTATGATGGATTGCTCCTTCGTTATTTCGAGATCACCATCACCGATTTGCGTGACAAAAGAGAAATCTGCTCCTGTTGCGAACGGTGGATCGATATAGATAAGATCGATCTTACCTGCAAATCTTTCTAGGAGCGAACCCATTACCAGCAGGTTATCTCCCCAGATAAGCTTGTTCTTCCAACCTTCTTCAAAAGTGTCACCTTCTTTACCCTCATAAATATCGAAGAGTGTGGGCTGGCGCTTTTTCTCCGTTTCGCGCGTCGCTCGGCTCTCGTTGACAGTCTCGATGACCTGAAAGGGGAGGCTGACACGTGGCACCTCCTTGAGAGTAGCGTTCTCGTTGTACTTGCCTGGCCAGACAAGTTCGGTCTTGGTAATTTCAATTTTTCGCATCATAGTCTCCATTAATGATTTGTTACTTAATCAATCTTCTTCTTCTTTCAGTACCTTCCACCCATCGTCATAAATATATTGGTTTACCCGAACCGCCGGATCTTGTATACGATAGATTCGATAAGTTTCTTGCCCAGCACATTCGACGACATACAACCAGTATTTATCTCCCAGTTCCATGGCTCTGGTGAATTGAGGCTTAGATAGAGCAGCTCCAAGGGACCCCCACTCACCCGAGGTTGCTTTAACCTCAATATACCTCACGATATTCCCATTTGAATCCTTCGACTCGATATCATAACCAGGAAAATGAAATGGCTTCTCTTCCGGATATCTGCCGCGATCACGTTCGTATTCCAAAACGTGATTCACACCATGTCTGTCGACTGGGTCTCTTTCATCAGGGTGATCCACGCTACCTTCCTTTTCTGCCCCTTCAGTAGAGACATAAGTTCGAAGTTTTCCCCGCTGTTTTTTCCGTTTATGATCAGTACCTTGACCTAAATCAGGTCCACCACTTAACTTGTCCAATTCTTCCGGCATACCAGAAGGTCGAGGGGGTACGCCGCCTAGCATTTTCTCAATTGCCTCCCCAGGAGTTAACGGTTCTAATCCTCCATCAGGTTTTTCGCCCCCACCCAATTCTTTTACATAACCTCCATCCCCTATCGGGGGGGGCGAGGATTCTACAAGCGGAAATCCCAATTCATCTAGAAGTCTGTTGGCATTTTCTTGAGTCTCAGCAGAGAGAACCTCCTTTATTCCCGACGCAAACTGACCTGGCTCACCATATGGACACAACGCCAACGCCAGTTCTCTTCCCATAGCAGCCCAGGGGACACCGCCGTTTCGCTTCACTAAGTACAACGTTAGATCATCAATGCTAAAATGTGACGGGACAGGCTCTACTGCACTACTAAGCTCTTTTTTAAAAATGTTTAATATGTATTGAATCTTGATCTCTTTTGCAGAAACAACTCTCAATTTGTCAAGGATCTCATATTTGGGAATCATCTCTCCTTTTTGTGTCTCAAAAATTCTGGCAAGTAACCTCCGTCGCTCCAATAAACGGTTGAGCACCAGGTCATCTTCTATTGGGTCCTCGCACTCTACCATGTTCGCTTTTACAGCATTACTAAGTGTTCGAACTCCCGCCGCAGCCATAGCTCTCCATGCAGTCTGTGGCTTTGGGATAACATTATTCTTGAGATAATCGCCAAATTTGGCGGGAAGTCCGGCCCGATCTTCAAAAAATATCCAATCCGGAGGGTTTAGTACATGTCGAATATCAGGAATGACCTTTCGATCTCGGAATTCCTCCAGATCGCTTGGATCCGGATCCTTTTCCTCCCATGTCCTGCTAAGCATTTGCCAGCAGTTAATCAATATAGTGTAGGCATCATCATCCAGCTTATCATTTGCCGACCCATATATTGAGGAGATTTCCATTATGACTTCAATAGCATCATGCTGATCAGGATTTTCTCTTACCTGAAGAGCCGCAAACAAGCTTCCGTAACTCCGCAAATCCGGCGATAGCTTATATCTGAATCCTCCAAAAGGATGATCGCTCCAAAATACTTCTGATGGTTTGACATATATGCCTGATGGCAGAAGAAGGCAGGCTTTATGTCTTAGTGGAGCAATGGTCTTATCCTGACAATTGTCGTTTAGAAATCTGTACACTTCCTTATTAACAGGTTCGTTCAGTTCCATGCATTTGATAAGATGCGCGACTACATGGGATGGTGTTGGCTTATCGTTGATACCCAAGAACTGAAAAAGGTTCACACAAGAGGTTTGTACCTTGTGAGGTAAATCAAGAAATGTTCCCTGAGTCTCAAAAAGATAACTCTGAAAATCAGCATAGACTTTGTTAGGTGCGAACCATTGATCTAAATCACCTCTGACGGGCAGCCATGCCATCGAACGTAATGGAGACATTACCTCTCTTGGAAAAGTATCCTCCCGAAATCGCTCTCCGAGATGGGAAACTATAATCTGGATGTCCTTAACCCCATCGGTTGATGGTGAATTCCTGATTATGCGGTCTATTCTCATCAATATATCAGACGGGTGAGGTTTTTCCGATACACCAAGCCACCGATAAAACTCGCGAATCGATTCTGGATTTTCTTTAGGAATTACGGCTATTGGTATATCAGAGCCAAGGATCTCTTTTACTTGAGGAGTTAGGTAGGCATCGTTGGGTTTCCGAAAATTGCCGTCGTCACATTCAATGATATCTATGCCAGTTAAATTCTCCTGGATATCCGGAAAATCTCGAATCTTACCAAGTTGTTCTGCCACTAAGCGGACAACCGCATGTTTCTTTTCGGGTGGAACACCGGAATTGTTGAAAGCGAGAGGAATGTAGCTGGAAACATACTGCTGAAAGGTTAGCTCTCTTGCACCTAAGTCTCGTAAGAATTCTCGGCGACCGTCGAGGATGCTAATGTCGACAAGATCAATGATGCCTATGAGATCATTGAAATCACCTGGGAGAGCTAGTGCTGACAGAGACTTGAGGCCTAATGAAGTTGGGAAGATAGGCAAATCTGAAAGGGCACGCTTTAGGTCCAAGGAGTTGAGAATCTCTCCTTGCCGGCCTTCGAACCAGCGGATTAATCGCGCGGGATCAAGCCTTCCTTCTTCCTTTGCTTTTTCGAAATCGATTCCACTAAATTTTGACAGGATTTGAATGGCTGCAGAGGCTGAGAACGTTTTGCAAAGCTTTTTGATACACTCACCCTCCTCACCTGGGTCTTTCAAAAAAGGAATTCCCGAATCAATTTTGCTGAAGAGGTCTATCGTACTTTCATCTGCTTGATAAATTTCTTGACATGGCCAGAGTGCCATGTCTCGCCCCAGAGCAATCGAACAAGCCGAAAGATCTCGCTCCAGCCGTTGTTGTTCCTGATAATTTCGACGCCTCTTAAGAAGAACCGCTAATTCACGCCAGAGAATTTGACATTGTGTCTCTTTGCGCAACAGACCTGGGAGCCGGGATAAGTCAACCCGCTTATTAAGCCCAAACTTTCTTAAGCCCTCTGTGATATGGGGAATATCGAGTAATTGGACCCCTATCTCGATAGAGCGAAGCAAACTGAAATAAGGCCGTAGATCAGTATGAACAAGTGAAACCCCCATCCCTTCACAAAGGGGGATAGCCTCTTCCTCCTCCGGTTCAGAGAAAAGCAAAACTTCCGATGCAGTTCTCCATTCATTCCGCGTTGTATAAAAGATCTGCTTCTTTCCAATATTGTTGGACGCCTTCTCCCAAAAATAACTAAATGATCTTTCTCCTTGGCCCTTCTCCGCCTCCGAGGCGACTTTCCGTATTGAATCAATTATTTTCCACAGTCGTTTATGGTCCAGAAGATTTCTAAGTCGATCCAAGGAGATTTGAAAGATTTCGGCGCCAGCTTTGATTGCCGCGCGATTCCATTCTGATTGATAGTCGGATTCAAAAATGATCTTCTTTCGATCGGATGACGGGAAAAAATCAGCATTTATATGGAATGGAAGACCGGTCTCGTGTTGAGTTGGTAACACTGCGCACAAGAGGCCTTTATCCAAGGGAGCGGCGGGTATGGCTAAAGTAACAGAGGGCGACCTCTTTGGTTCAATGCGGCCTTGATGAATATTAATTAGTTGATCAGCTTCCTTTCTGAAGTCGCCACGGAACAAATGCCATATTTGATCTTTGATTCCGTCATTTATGATTAAGTCGTCTCCATCTTCAATACGTTCAATTCGTCTCCAAAGCTTGCCATCTTTTCTAATATCTATCCGATTTAGATGCTTTAAGAAAAGGATTGCGGTTGGGAAGGTCTTTTCCAATTCTTGAATTAACTTAGTAGGATCGTCACGAGAGATAATTTCGGCACGAAGTGCCTTCCTTAAAAAACTCTCTGGATTTTGTGCCCAAGGGAGTATAAACCGTGTTCCCGGAACCTCCGAACCCTGGCATAAACTACAACCAGAGCAAACCTTTATCCGCCGTTCTTCAGGTTGGTCCTCTTCAAGAACCCAGTGGCGACCCCTGGAAATTAGCTCCGGCCAGTCAGTTATTTGATAAACAGCAATGAAACCTATGCCGAATGCTCCCGTCGTTCCAATTTGTTCACGTTTGTCTCCGCTGGCGACTAGGCGAAAGCGATGAAAGTCACACCGATGTTTTAACTTTGGATCCTCTTTCCAGGGGCACAATGGATCTTCAACCTGTCCACAATCGCTAAAAACGCCATTGTTGTCTACGATCAGAGCGTCCTTCCTAACATCGAAGGATATTTCGGTAGCTCCAATTGCGTCCTCCGTATCCCTAAAAGCATCATCAGCATTTTGAATAAGTTCGTATCCTAGGGTTGCAAAACCGCGAAGGTCTCTTAATTTGGCCCCGAGGAGCCCAAGATGATCAGTTCCTCGTGAGAGATAATGGCCATTAGCTTGGTTCTTAAGATTGAGAGCCATGGGATTCCCCCTTGGTTCTACAGTAGGCCCGAATATCGCATTCCTTACAGATTTTCGCCTCGGGTATTTTGGGAATGCCAAAATCCTTTTGAAGGATCTTATTCACTACTTGATCAAAATACATGCCTGCCTCTTTTACAAGCTTAGGCTGGTACGGGAACGCCATCAGGGCTTCCTTCTTTTCTGGCTCAGCCGTCCAGTAAACGAAGAGTCGCTCTGGTCTCTTCTTGTGTCTACGCTCAAGAATGTGAGCATAGGTGCAAAGCTGCCGTCCATAAGCAGCAATGAGTTCCGGGGAATCGGTAGGACGTTCCGCAGTTTTGAAGTCCAGAAGTTCAAGCTTGCCGTCTCCTCCCAGCAACAGATCCACCTTGCCGGTTAGTATGTAATTATCGAGTTCAACCGAAACATCCACTTCTGTCGCAATTACCCTCTGCATCTCTTCCCTATTTTGCTCAAAGTAATTTATCACCTGTTTGAAAGCGGCCTCTTTTGCCATCTGGCCGATTGGCCGGACATCCGAAAGTGTAAGGAAATTAAAAGTGCGATCAAACAATCCTCGAATTCGTTTCTCATTCAGGGCCTTCATCTGACCATCGAGAATTAGGCGATGGATTTCTTCAATGGTCTGATGAACGAGGAGGCCAAAAAAGATAACCGCTGATCGAGAAGGAGTAAAGTCGTACTCTCGAAAGAATTGATATTGCCGCGGGCATGTTTCATAAACTTTAATATCACCAGTGAAACTGAAAGATCGCTTAAGGGGTATTCGTTCTTTCGGGCTAAAATTCTGGGCAACAAGGAGGTCCCGTTGAACATAGGGCCACTGGGGCAGACTTTGCCAGATAGGAGCAAAGTAGTCTTTTGGTTGAGAGTTACTCGTTAAGACAAGAATTTTCTCAGCTCGTGAAAAAGCGACATAGTGGAGGCGCATACGGTCGAAATGAGTAACTCTATTTTCTGGCTCGAATGCAGGCCGGTGATAATGTGGCTCCAAATCACGATCTATCATTTTGCTCGTAGAAAGCTGTTTGTCCAGTGATCCTACAGTAACGACCGAGAATTCCAGCCCCTTGGCCTGATGAATGGTCATGATCTGGACATGGCCTTTTGGGAAAGGCTGGTCTGGATCCTCATACTCGTTGATCCCCCCCTCATATAGAAGCCGGAGGAAACTGTTGAAGAGATGGAAACGAATGTACTCCCTATTCCGAAAGGTTATGACAGTATAATGGTAATAATTCTGAAAAGTATTCAAAAGCTGAGAAAAAATGGCAAGGTTTCGAGCCCGATTCTCGTTCCCTACTAAAAGTGAGAAAGGTTCGAAGGCCAATAGTCTATAAAAGTAATCGGCGGGACGGAGGTCAAGTGACTCCCCCGGACGCAAATTCCCGATTTCCCCCGCATATTCTTGCAGTGCAACGGACAACGGATGTGGTGCGCTATATTGTCGTGCTAGGGCAATAATGCACTCATCAACATAATGAGCCAGCTTCTGAAGGACTGGACTGCTGAGATTCCCCCTTCCTTCTCCATAATAACCAAAGATAAGAGCGAAGCACCCTACCACCAATTGGATTTCTTCATTATCAAAGTAAGCTCGGGCGCGGGGGCAGAAAGCATTAATCCCTTTCGCTTCAAGGGCGGAAATATAGTGCCCGCTGTGTTCGCTTCGCACGCTATGCAGAAGCAGAGCGACCTGGCTGTAATCTTTAATGACACTATTCTCTTTAAGAAAAGCGACCATGTTGGCAAAACGATCGGCCTCGTCCTGCTTATTCCTTCCCCAAATGGAAAAAATAGCGGGATAATCCGGATGATCAGCTTTTGGGTCGGGTTCTATGGTCTTATCGTAACGGAAAGGCAGACCATTTCGGTTTGACCAATCGGCAGAAGCCATCCAGTGGTTATAAGCCTTCACAATACCTTTGTGCGAGCGGTAGTTAGTGATTAGCTTTACTATCGCACAAGTTGGGACCTGCTTGGGGAACTCCAGAATATTGCGGACGGTTGCCCCACGGAAACGATAAAGGCTCTGATCTTCATCACCAACGACGCAAAGATTGTTATTGGCAGCAAGTTTAAGCAGGATCTGCTCCTGAATGTAATTAGTATCTTGATATTCGTCAACCAGAATGTATTTGATCCCTTTCACTATTTTCGCGTTGATCTCAGGATCCAAAAGCAAATCGTGCAGAAGTTTCTGCTGGTGAGCAAAGTCAAGCCGGTTACTGGAATGAAGTGTTCTCTGGTAGGCGAGGTAGGCCTCGGCAATCTGTTTTAAAAATAGTTTTGAATTCTTAAGCATTTCATTTGGGCCAACAAGCTCTTCAGTGATTTTATTGAAGTAACCACTTATCCCTTCAATGGCGGTCCACCTTGTCGCCCATTTTCCCAGAAATTGGCCATCCTTCTCAGGCCCCACGATTTCATCAAAGTGTTCAAAAATGAATAGAAGTTGAGTCAGCTCATCAAGCGTTTCGTAGTTGCTTCCTAACTGAGTGTGATGTCGGTACTCCATGAGGAAGCGATTACACAAACCATGAATGGTGGAAACCCTCAATTCAGAGAGGTCTTCCTTATACTCGATTTTACGCGCCACGGTACAGATTCGATCACGTAATTCAAAAGCGGCCTTTTCAGTAAAGGTACAGATGACCAATTCACGGGGAAGGGTCTTCCGAAGGAGGAGCAGATTTAAAGCGCGGAGGACTAAGCTGAAAGTTTTTCCAGATCCAGGCCCAGCAATTACAAGAAGCGGTCCATTTCCGTGGCCGATGATGGCCTTTTGAGCATCATTTAGTTGGGGGTACTCTTCCAGAAGGACAGGAGCGATATTCACAACAGGCCCTCTTTCCGAAAGCTAAATACATTCTCCGTAGATACGATCAAGTGATCAAGCACCTTCAACTGGACGGCCGTCGCCGCCAGCACGAGTGCCCGCGTCAATAATCTATCCTGTTCTGTGGGTTGGATATTTCCATTTGGGTGATTGTGCGCAAAAACAACGGCAGCGGCACCGCGTCGCAAGGCAGCCTCAATTACACGCCGGGGATAAACAGCGGCCTTGTCAACTGTGCCTTCTTCAAGCGTTTCAATTCCGTCCCTGACCAGATGAAAGCCGGAGTCAAGATATCCAACCTGGAAAACTTCGTTAGACAATGGCCCGATTTTCATACGCCAGAAAAGAAATAGTGCCTCCGGATCGGCAAATGAATCACGCCGTTCAGCTGCTTGTTGAAGGTAAAGATTGGCGGTTTCGCGAATGATGCGCAGGGCAACCGGGGTTACCTTCCCGATACCTTTTATTGCTTGGAGTTCTTCAAGTGGGGCATCGAGTATTCCTCTCAAATTGCTAAACCGAGCGATTAAAGCCTTTGCTGGTTCTTTCACATCAAGGCGCGGAATGGCAAGGGTAAGGAGTAATTCAACAACTTCATAATCAGCAAGTCCTTCGAGACCGTTTCTTATGAATCTTTCGCGCAGGCGCTTTCGATGCTCATGGAAGTGGCGCTTCTCAGGTTTCATTTCTAAAAATCCCGCAATTCTTAGAAGCCGATAAAGAAAAACCTACTTTACGGACAGATAGATACTCTTTTCCCCAAAGAATTCAGCAGAGTGAATCACCCCCGGAAGTTGAAGTATTTATACCAGAAATCGAATCTTATGGCAATTCCCAGATAGTTTCATCTCCCCATGGCAGAGGACCCATTCGAGAAGTGAGATGGGGTCATTTTGCCAGGAGTAACCCCACCCGATTTTTCCAGACAATCGCACAGCATCCTCCTTATCCTATCCAAATAATAGGAATTGTACTTTATGTGCAGGAAAGCATTGAAATAATGTCGTGCATGTTATCGAAAATTGCTGACCTTGACCCTTCTGCCTCCTTTGGTGCTTCCGATCTTCTTGTCAGGGCGCCGACCCGATTCTCTTATTTTCATCAATTGCTGGGCCAGGTCTTTAAAGTGATCCATCCGCTCCTTTATCGTTTTCTTCGGCTGTTTCGTATAAAGATAACCCAGGAATCCAACGTCATTAGGCGTCTCGTTGATCCCGCCGACCTTGGTGCCGTCATCGATAACCACCATCCCCTCAAAGTATTTTTCTTCGTCCGCGCCGTTCTCAACGTGCGGCCTTTCGGACACAAAAGCCCAACAAACGATCGGTTCGTGGAAAATCTTCCCATCATTATAAGAGAAGAAGACAGCTACCCATCCCTCATAAGCCGACACCATCTGTTGCAGTTCCTTTCTCATATGTCCCCCCTTTCGCAGGAAAGCCGGTCAAATAGCCACCGCCCGCATTAGTCAGACAGGGAACCGGGTTTGCAGTGATTTGGGAAACCGGAGAAGACTAAATACGGATCACCGTGGACGGGATAACCAATGAGGTAATCATAAGGACAATTTCTAGTGGATGCGGATGGTTAGGGCTTTCCAAGCCTGGATTAAACTTGAGAAAGAGGAGGAGGAACGAAATATCCATGTTCTTAACCGGAGTCTTGATCACGCCCAGCAAATCCAGAAATTCGTCTGGGAGAGGATCAGCGCGTTCCGCACAGTCGTCGGCACTTAGAGGCAACAGTAGAAATACTCCAAGGAGCAACAACAGGCTCACCAGAGAAGAGGGATGACCTCCCGTCTTCACATGGGGGAATAATGTGAGTATCTTTTTCACAGCCCACGCCTTCATCCGACCGGCCATAAGGTGATTCGAATCTTAATCCCGACCGGCCACTCTCCCTGACTGGCTCATTCAACCAGGCAGTTATCTCTTGGGAATAAAGCAAGGCCTCTATTTCCCTGCTCCTCCTTTTTTTCTTGTTTTGGGCCGCTTCAAGCAAAAAGGCCCGTGCCATAACGGACCACGGGCCTTCAATAACTCTCACGATTCGGCAACCCGGCCATCCCTGGAGGACCCGTGGCTTTCCGTCCCACGATTGCTCGTGGTTTGGCTTTATCGTTACTTATTTCAACTCAACCTATGATATGCATTCTAAGTGCCAATAATCAAGCGGGGTCTCCAAAGGTTAACTATTCAAAATGATTAGGGATCGACATAAACAGGGATCCCAAAAAGAAAGAACAAAATTTCAGGAAGTGACCTTTTTTGTCAGGGTTAGACACAATGTGCAAATGGAGGAAGGAGGATTGACTTAGAGCTTCTCCCATACCTCCTTTGGTGTCAACGGGGAGAGGTAGTACCCGGGACCGAGATCATCGTTTTCCTCCTCGATCTCAAATTATTCATTTGACCACTTGGATCGAATTTAATAAAATTGTCTCGCACAGGAAGGTAGGACCAATGATGAAATGGCTCAAGACTTATTCCAGGCTCATATGGTGGGCTGCAATGTTGTTATTCTTCTCACTTATGACATTACCGCTGTGGAGTCCTACTCTGGATGGGAATCTTATTCAAATAAAGGGGCACGAAATCATTCCCTTCCTTGTCTGGATAGCCCTCCTACTCTGGCCGCTATTCAAAGAAATCAACTTATTCGGCTTCAGCTTGAAAAAGGAGATCGACTCCCTAAGATCGGAAGTCAAGGAACAACGGCTCGAATTTAAGGAGCAGATAGTAAACCTCAAATCTGACATTAAAATCCAAAACACAGTCTTGATTCCGGCTGTTGCAGAGGGTGTAAGATCAACCACCGGTGTAAGTACAACACCGCCGGACCTGGAAACCATTAAACTCTCAGAGGAAGCGATAAAGGTATTATCTACTCTCTGGAAGCATCAACAGAAGTATGACCCTCAATTTTGGGGATTCGTTGTAGGGCCAGGGAGTCTTCATTACCGCACATATGCAATAGGCGTGGGCGAGACAATGAAACTTGGCTTGACGGTTGTGAACCCCGAAAATGGAATGGTTTTCTTGACAGTTGAGGGCATCGAGTATTGCAAAAAGAACAAGGAAAAACTGAAAGACGATTGGGATTATAACCGGTGGCAGAAACTCGGCGCTGCTCCATAGGAAACCTTAAAGTTGATTACCTATTCATATTGCCACGAGTGCTGAGTTCGACTGTTGGCAATAAACCAAGGAGAAATTTCGCGAGATCTTCCTGGAGGACGACAATGCTTCGTGTCTTTTCTTGGTGTACAGCAATCATGATTGTTCTCATGGCGATTCCCGCAAATGGAAAGGTGCAATGCTCTTGTCCAAAGGTCCCCGCCGATGGCGAGGGGCTTACCAGTTGCTCCGCAAGTGAAAGCGGTGGTCGCTGTAACATCGACTTTAACTTGTTCGGACTGGAAAGTGAGAGACGTGCCGCGCAGTTGCTAATTGAGTCAGGGCACATGAAACTAACATTATCCGATACTGAGTTGAACCCTTTCCAATCCTTGCAGACGCTTAGCTTGGTCGGAGAGGAACGATTAGTTGATACTGTATTGATTTATATGACTGTGGCGGCTGGGAACCAAAGCGCCCGAATACCGAGATCGGTTCCATTGAAAAGCTTAAGAGAACTGGTGGATGCTGCTCGATCCAATAATCTCAGGAGACATATCAACGCGGCCTTCAACGTGGATGCCATGAAGATGTGGATGGATCGTTCAGATGAATACCTTCGAGGCGTAAGCATAAGAACCGAGACGATTGGGCGTGCTATAGTGTCGCCGGGCTGTATCGAGTTCACAACGAGCGAAGGCCTTTGGATTATGTTTAAGGCGAATTGGTCACCGGCACGCATCGCGCCACGCTGCGGGAGCCCGAAATGACACTCCCTTTTCAGAAGAGCAAGAGATGGTTGTCACTGCCATTAACAATCGGGATATTATTAGCGGCGGGAGTAGCCGTTTACTTGATTTGGCAGGTATTTCGCGAACCTGACCTCTCGAAATTATGTTTGGAAGTATTACCGCAGAATAAGAGAGTCGGAATAAATCTCGAAAGCGCGGGCAAAGGTAGAGTGAAGTTGGATTTCTCTGGCCAACGGGGTGTCCAAACGGGTGCAACGCCAGAACAGATCGAGGCTTTCGTGAAATGTATCGAAGCAACCACTAAAGCGAAGGTCCAGATCGAAAACGGCGTACGCCTTCCTCTTGAGCCCGTGGGGCAAGTTGCCAACCGATGGAGAAGGGAGTCCGGGTTGAAACTGAGGTTAATGCCTGGCAGTAACGACGAGGTGTTAAATAATTTACGTATGGGTCCAGCTACCGGAAGCAAGGAAGCCGTAATTAGTGATTGGTGTAGCCAGGGGAAGGCTGGCGCCTGTGTCACATGCGAACCGGATCAACCAGTAGCTGATACCGTTGAGATCCTTGTGCGACTCTGGGACAATGCTCCTGTGGAGAAACGACAATTGGACGGGGTGTGGCCTGTGCCTCAGCCGGGCATTCCGTCGGAGCCTTGGCAGATCGTAAATGCCAGAGGCGAGAGGTTTTACTATGAGTGCAAGCATCCATAGTATCTCTCGCTTGATTCATTCGACCTTTTTCTCTTATATTAAACCTCATTGAAATCACCTTATTCTCAAGAGGAGGGTGTAGAATATGGCCAAACTGATGACAAAGGGACAGATCGTGACTCAATTAGCCGGGAAATTCGATACTTCAAAGAAGGCCGCTGCATGTTTTGTTGATGAATACGCGGCGCTGGCGATTGCCGAAACAAAGAAAAAGGGAGCCTTTGTGCTCCCCGGTATCGGGAAATCCGTCCTTGTCAAGAGAAAGGCCAGGATGGGCCGGAACCCGGCTACCGGCGAGACAATTAAGATCCCGGCGAAGACCGTTGTGAAAATCAGACCTGCAAAAGCTTTCAAAGAAGCCATCGTCCCATCAAAGAAATAGCTTCTTGATTCACTGAGAGACCCAGGGCAGGGGCAGTTGAACTAACGCAGAGCGGTTTGCACCTTTGAACTGAACTTTAGATACTGGCCCTTTCTTCAACCATGGGTTTATCGAGGGCCGTCGGTCTGTAGTAACATCTTAGCGTCGGGCATCTTTTTTATCTTTTCCGTCACCTCGGAATCTCAGGTTCTATCGTCGGAATATGACCTGATTTCCTTATTCTCATCAAACCCTCGGCTTCTTTTTTGAAGTATTCCATTTGCTGCCTTCTGTATTTCTCCGGTAACCGGGTGTTCAAATAACCCAGGAACCCAATATCTCCATGCAGGTCGCGTATCCCGGCGCATTGCGGGAAGTCATAAACACCAACGATATTGCATACGTTCACGAACAATACTAGTTCTCCGACAGGGCTTATCCCTTTTCGGTTTTTTTGCCTCTCTTGGCCCCTCGGATTTTCTTGCCAGGACGAGACTTTCTTATTTTAATCAATTGCTGGGCCAGGTCTCTAAAGCTATCCATCCATTTGGATTGTCGATTGTTGATTGCGGATTGCGGAATTTTCAAACCCTCAACCCATTTTCTATTGTTTCGTGTAGAGGTAGCCCAGGAATCCAACGCCATCAGGCGTTTCATTGATCCCACCGATCTTGGTCCCATTGTTGATCGCCACCATCCCCTCAAGGTATCTTTCTTCGTCTTCGCCATTCTCAACATAGAACCATTAAGGTTGTATGTCAACAGACAATAAACTCAGACAAAAAATGTATTTTTTGAATTTTCTATACGTAAGATCTGGACGTAAGATTTGACAGAATGGGCTGAAAGGTGCATATATGCATTGGAAATAATTGGCTGATCGGAAGGGTTTTCCGAGACTATCATATGGAATTTTTGATCCCCTTAAAAGACATTATCATGGAACCGGGCAAAAGGTTTGATCCATCAACAAGTTCAGAAGAAGAGGTCATTGCCCTGATCAGAAAGACTTACGGATTCTTTTCCGAGAACATGGAAGTATCCATCCATGAGGGGATGGTATGAGAATTTTGGCCAAAAGAGGCACCATCACGGCAGAAGCGGCCAACGCCTTCGGTCTTTGGCTACCGCTGGTCTCAATTCCTACCAAGAAACTCCTCCCGGTTTCGTCTCTATTTGACTATTCATGTTTAATTTCTTTGTTAAAATTCTAAAATGGGCAAACCACAAGAAGACCTACGTGACATAAATATCATCGCGGAAGAAATAGCCAAATTTGCTAAGATGACATTTCTCGAATACAAGCTTCATATCAAAGATCATCCCGAAGACAAGATGCATTATTTGGACATCCCGACTCATGGACATATGCCAATGAGCCGTGAAGCCGCACTTCGCTTCCACCAGCTTGCGGAAAGGCAACGAGCGGTTGATTCTGATCCAGACAGCCTCGATGTTGAAGCTATAGATCGGGCTCTTAGGGCAGGTTTTGTGGAGACTTTCATAATAAAGCGTAGGCCATATGATGAGCGTAAATGGATTGATCGTATATTGGCCCGTGCTGTCAAGCGTGCTAAACAGAGACATGAATCGATTACTTATTACTTTCCGTGCGTCGTTACGGCAAAAGGTGATCCACCTGAATTTGTAATCGGACCCGTCCGGTTCTTTTCCACTGAGAAGTTCTTTCTGGATTTTGGTGATAAAATTCTCGCCGATGATAAAGAAGCAAACAAACGCCAGCGCGATGAGTTGAAAAAATTAATCGCTGAAAGGAAATACTTTCCAGAGAAAGAGCTCGGGGAAGAAGAACGTGCAAGATTGGATAAGCTCTTCATCGATTGGATTTATGAATACTACAAGTCATATGCCTGGATAGCCGAGGTGACCGTACCCATTTGCGATCCAAAGGTTTCTAGAGCGAGAGCTGAAACAACGGTCCAGGCAGCCTTGGACATTCTTAAATTGTTTTTTGGCTCTTACGGCGGGCGCGACCTTCGCATCGGGCATGATCGCGGTTATTCTAAAAAAACAGCCAGCCTTGCGCGTGGGCCTGATGGAATCTTCCGACCTTCAATCGGTCAGCGCGGGGAAGGCGCATTGCTCGATGCCGGCTGGTATGAGCAGATGGTGAAGCAAAATGCATGGATCCTTCAGGCCGCAGGTAGCGCAATAGAAGGTTATTTAAATCCAAGGAATAAGAGCCATCACCGGGACCGCTGGCTTGATGCCCTTAATTGGTACGGTCAGGCAGTGTCGGAACGGCTTCCATCGGCTAAGCTAGTCAAGTATGTGGCCGCGCTGGAGCGATTGACTGTTACCCCAAAAGACCATCCAAATGAAAATTGTCGCCAAGAACTTACAGATATTGTAACTCGGAGGACTGCTTTGCTCACGGTACGGTCATACAAACCTAATTTGCTGAAGCGAGCGCGCGAAAATGCCCGAAAGCTTTATCGGTGGCGTTCGGACCTAATGCACGGAAGGAGTTCACCTTTGTCAAGGGAGGTTTCTTCCTTAATCCATTTGGCTCACGAAATAGTTCAGGATGCTATATTTAACGCTCTTGGGCACTTTGTTGATCTGGAAATCAGCAATCACCGGGCCGCACAAGATCTCTACGTAAGGTATCAGCAACTCGAGAAGTGCTTGCCTCCAGAATAGAGAACAACTCTGTCTTTGAATTTTCTAAAATCTTCTTGACTTGCTTTTCCAAAATTGATCTTTCTTTGTCATCCATACCCCGCTCTTTTCTCTTGATTTATTGAATCGTTTTCCCTTATATTAAACCCCGTTGAAATCACCTTATTCTCAAGAGGAGGGCACACAATATGGCACCGAAGAAACTGATGACAAAGGGACAAATCGTGGCTCATTTTGCCGGAGAATTTGAGATCTCCAAGAAGGCCGCTGCGTGCATGATCGATGAATACGCGGCGCTGGCGATTGCCGAAACCAAGAAGAAAGGAGCCTTTGTGCTCCCGGGCATTGGAAAATCAGTTCTCGTAAAGAGAAAAGCCCGGACCGGCCGGAACCCGGCTACCGGCGAGGCCATCAATATCCCGGCGAAGACCATCGTGAAAATCAGACCTGCCAAAGCTTTCAAAGAAGCCATCGTCCCGTCAAAGAAATAGCCTGCCGTCATGCGGATTGTGAAAGCTGGCGTCCTCTATTTTGCAATCGTATTCGGAGCAGGGTTCGTGCTTGGCCCTATTCGATTATTGTGGGCCGTTCCGCGTTTCGGGACGAGAATGGCTGAGTTGATGGAAGCGCCCATCATGCTCCTGGTTACCATTCTCGCAGCTCGGTGGGTCGTCCGGCGTTTCGCTCTACCATCCGCAACGTTCAGCCGACTGGGTATGGGTTGTATCGCCCTCGGCTTCATGCTGGTTGCTGAGTTTATCCTTGTGCTGCTTCGGGGTCTATCGATCAGCGAGTACCTTGCCAGTCGAGATCCTGTGTCAGGAACGGTCTATTACGCGATGCTGGGGGTTTTTGCCATCATGCCTCTTCTCATGGCTCGAAGATAAGATCGTCCTCTCTTATATGACAAGCTATTGATATTATAAAGAATCATTGAATGGCATATCATCGGCAAACAACTGCGAGGGAGGTCCCCGGTGAACCGACAACGTGGCGATAAGTAAAAAATAATCCTTGACTGTTTTCCTAAATAATGTTATTTTCTTGATTAAGAAAATGGACAATATCAGGAAAATACCAACCGGTAAAGAGATGATCGAGCAGTTGCGGAGAGGCAAGGTCTCATTGCCTCCCCTCTCTATTCGTTTTCTGGAAGAACAGCCGAAGGCTCTCGATGCTTATGTCGAGGCATCCTGGCGGAAAAACACCGCGAGGTTCGCCATCGAATGTAAGTCCATCTCGACGCCCAGGGCGTTTAGGGACGGACTCAACCTGCTAAGGTCAATGTCTCTCCCAAAGGGATACCGGCCGATGCTTGTCATGCCTTTCTTCGGCGATCTACAATTGCAGGAACTCGAGCGGGAAGGAATCAGCGGCATCGACCTGTGCGGAAATGGCGTGGTGATCGTGCCTGGCATGTTTTCCGTCTTCCGCAACGGTGCGAAGAATCGCTTTTCCTCCTCAGCCCCGATCAAGAACATCTACCGGAAAAATAGCTCGATGGTCGGAAGGATCTTTCTCGCCCTTCCCCGTTACAGCGCCGTTCAGGAGATCTGCTCGGAAATCAACCGCCGAAACATGCTCATTAACCGTTGGAACAGGAAACCCATGAGCCTGTCAACGGTGTCGAAATCGTTGAAGACGCTGGAGGAGGACCTGATTGTCGAGCGCAAGGACACCATTCGCCTTGTCCAGCCCGACAAGCTATTGGAAAAGCTGAGTGAAAATTACGTTTCCCCGAAAATCAGTGAACGAGTCCGCCTCAAAGTCCCGGGGGAAAGTGGGGCCCTCTGGGAATTGCTCCAAAAGCAATCTCAGGACCTTAACCTCCCCCTCGTAACTACGGGGACATCTTCGGTTACGCAATATGCCGTGATGCAGCGGGGAGATGTGTTATCTGTCTACTGCCCGCGTCTGGAGATGTTGCTGGACAGGCTGCCAGGAAGTCAATCGGATCGCTTTCCGAATCTCGAACTCATCGAGACAGAAGATGAAACGGTCTACTTCGATACCCGGAAGGAAGGCAACTCCTGGTGGGCATCCCCCGTCCAGGTGTACCTGGAGTTGATGGCTGGCGACAAGCGCGATCGGGAGACCGCCGAACAGGTGAAGTCCTTCATCCTGAAGAATCTTCAGCCGGTGCAGAAATGATTACGATGCCTGACTGTCTCCCGCATCCTTACACTTTCATGATGATGAAACTGTTTGCCTTCAGGGATCGGCTTGACGATGCCGATAAAGAGTTCGGCCGCTACCATGCCCTGGATTTGTACACCATCCTGGCGACAACGATGGAAATGGAGTGGAACCAGGCCATTGAATTCCAAAAGCGACAAGAAAGTGATCCATTTTTTATAGAAGCCGGGCGCCTGGTCGCTGAACACTTTTCCGCCCTTGACCGTCTGGGCATGATCCGAATGAGGGAAAGCAGATACTATCGCCCCGAATTGCAGCTCGGTGAATTCATGTCGGCCCTGCAGGAACTTTTTCCTGGCGGGGATAACCCCGTTTTCTAAAGGAGAAGGGATCGATGTGGAGACCAAATACCTAAGAATGATTCAGGGAATGAAGAGACAGGGGCAGAAGGATTGGACAGTCTACATGCTCCTCTGTGGCGACGGGTCATTCTACACGGGGATAGCAAAAGATGTACATGCCCGGGTCAAGCAACATAGTGAGGGTCGGGGAGCAACCTACACCCGAACCCGCCTGCCCGTCAAGCTGCTTTATCAACAAGAAGGGTTGACGCATTCCGAAGCTCTTATTCGAGAAGCACGGATAAAAGCTTTGCCTCGATCCAAGAAAGAGGACATCATATTTAATGGACATCGTATGTAACCATTCACTCCAGCCGGGGCAGGCTCCGGCCGCTTGGCTGTCCCCTCTCGCATCTTCACTATTTTTCATATTTTCAGCAAATGCTGAAAGCACAGCCCTTCATCTTCTTCCGTGACCAAAACTTTTACCGAGACTTTTACAAAACTTTTACCATTTTGATTTTTCGTCAAAAAAGTGTAATAATATCAATTGAATTTTTGGCGTGACGCGGGTTCGATTCCCGCCGCCTCCACCATACTTCGCTTCGAAATTTTGGTCGAAGCGAAGTCTGAAGCGAAGTCTTTAGCCCGCCGAAGCCCCGTGAGCGTAGGCGGCTGCCGCGCCGCAGCCATTAAACGAATGCGGATGAAGTTTTATTATGTTTACGTTTTGCAATCCGAGATCGACCAGGAAAGATTCTATACCGGTTTTACTGAAGATCTCAATGCTCGGCTGAAATCACATAACTCCGGAGGGTGCGATCACAACTCCAAATATAGGCCCTGGAGTATAAAAACCGCAATTGCTTTCAATGATTGGCCGCGCTCTTGCTAAAAAAAGGCTCTAAAATTAAATCTTTGGCAAAAAGTTTTTTGAAAAAGAGCCATCCAAAGTCCCTGTGATCAAGCCCTGAAAATCTCCCAATCCCTTAACAATCCCCTCATCCTGTTCCAAATATTTTCCTCGTCTGATCGGTATCTTTCGATTTATGATTTTTTATTACTCAAGAGCCCTGGAGGTCTTGTCGCAAAAAGCCCTTTAGTTTTCAATATCCGGGTCACCATTTTGGTCATAAAAAATTCACAAATATGACCCAAATTCCACTTCTGAAAAGGAAGAGATAAGGCGGAAGGTATATTGCTTGATCCTGGCCTGCCAACGAGCCCGTTTATATGCTATGGACTTCCGTTGAGACCAGCCACTGATCTTGTTGGTCGTCAAGGATATGGATGGAAACAAGGGCCCCGATCATTGGGGGGGGGCGTTGTCATGTTCCGTTTATTTTTTCTCATGTCCGGTCGACACCAGTAATTTTTGCCCGGCACGAACCGGTTGATCCGCAGGCAGGTTGTTCTGTTTTCGGAGTTCCTCCACGCTGATCCCGTATTTTTGGCTGATCCGGTAGAGCGTTTCTCCTTTCTGAACCGTGTGGTATTTTTTTTGGGCTGAGACGGCCGGTTTTGAGGAAGGAGAAGGCTTTGCTTTTGGTTTGCCTGCCGGCTGTTTCTGTTTTTCCAGTGACTCTACTTTCTGGGCAAGGGCGTTGACCTGCTGAAGAAGGGCTGGGTCCTGCCCTGAAGCAGCGATTTTCCCCTGGAGGTCCGTGAGCTGTTGTTCCAGCTCGGAGATCTTCTGCTCCAAAGCGGTCACCTTTAGCTGCAAAAGGTTCTCCCCGCGGGTGACGCGTCCTTTGCTGAGGAAGTAAATGATGCCCCCGGCAAAAATCAAGATAAGTAGACTGACAAGTAAAATACGGAGGGATTTGCTGTCGGCGGATCCGACTCGTTTTCGCCTGGATGAGTCAATACCTTCCTTTGACCAAGCGCCGTTTACCTTCAACTCACGATCATCTGTCATGCAATCTTCTCCTTCGAAATTGCCTAATTTTTCTCCGATGGACCCTCTTGATGCAGGCGCTGCCCTGAGGAAGCTCAGCTTCCGCTCTTGACCAGGCATTCCAGGGCCGTGATATATTCCTCCGTCATGCAGGTGGGGATCCGATGCTTCTGTAAACATTGGAAACATTTGCTGGGCTCATAGAGGGGCGTGCTCACATATTTTTCGCCTCCGTCCGGAAAGAGAGTTACAACGACTCCCCGGTCCAATTCTTTCGCCTTCTGCAAGGCCCCCCACATCGCCGCTCCGGAACTAATTCCGCAAAAGATGCCCTCCCGGATGGTGAGCGCTCTTGCCATCTCAAACGCATCCTCATCGTGGACATTGATCTTCTCATCCAGCTGTCCGGGATCATAAATCTCGGGGACATACTGGGAATCGAGGTTCTTTAACCCCTGGATTTTCGAATGGGGATAGGGCTCCACCCCGACGATCCTGATGCTGGGATTATGTTCCTTGAGCCTTTTGGAGACTCCCATCAGCGTTCCCGTTGTTCCGATCCCCCCCACAAACATCCTCACCTTCCCTTTCGTTGCTCTCCAGATCTCTTCGCCCGTTGTCTCGTAATGGGCCAGGACATTGTATTTGTTCTCAAACTGGTGAGGCATATAATATTTAGGGTCTTTCGCCATCTCCTCGGCCAGATCGATCGCCCCGTCCATTCCCTTCGAGCCTTCGCTGAGGATGATTTTGGCCCCAAAGGCCGTGAGGATTTTTTTCCGCTCCATGCTCATCGTCTCCGGCATGACCAGTTCCAGCCGGTAGCCCTTCACCGCGCAGACCATGGCCAGGGCAATCCCCGTGTTTCCGCTGGTGGGCTCAATGACGATCTTATCTTTGCCGAGAAAGCCTTCCCTTTCTCCATATTCGATCATGTATTTTGCGATCCGGTCCTTCACGGAACCGGCCGGGTTGTACCGCTCCAATTTCGCATAAACCTTGACCCTCTTGTTGGGAACGATATGGTTGATCTTCACCAAGGGAGTGTATCCCACCAGATCGACCATGTCTTTGGCTACCCGGTACATAGATTCTACGCCTCCTTAAATAAAGTTAATGGCCTGAAGGTCACGGTAAAGATGCCCGTTTCGTTAAAGGATTATGTTGTTGGCCTTTAACCGCAACCCATTGACCTAACCTAAACTGGTTTCCTCGCCTTTAGCCCAAAGACTAATCCCATCGTCCATATTAATCAGTATGATAGCGTACTCAAAATCTCTGCGTTTTCGTCGGTGATTGCGATCGTATGTTCGAAATGGGCGGAGCGTTTTCCATCGACGGTCACCACGGTCCATCCGTCGGAGAGGATTTTCACCTCATGGGAACCCTCGTTGACCATCGGTTCGAGGGCAAATACCATCCCTTTCTCCAGCCTCGGTCCCTGGCCGGGAGACCCAAAGTTCGGGACCTGGGGTTCCTCGTGAAGATTTTTGCCGATGCCATGGCCGACGAAATCCCTGACCACGGAAAACCCTTTTGATTCGACCCATTTCTGGATGCCGTGGGAGATGTCAAAGAGGCGATTCCCGACTCTTGCTATCTCAATCCCGGTATGGAGCGCCCTTTCCGTCACCTCCAGCAGTCTTCTTACCTCTTGATCCACTTCGCCGACAGGAAGGGTAATAGCCGCATCTCCGAAATAACCATTGAGGTTGGCGCCGACATCGATGCTCACGATATCTCCATCCTTTAATCTCCTTGACCCCGGAATGCCGTGGACCACCTCCTCGTTGATCGAGACGCAGAGGGTGGCAGGGTAGTTCCGGTAACCTTTGAACGCCGGAGTGGCTCCCCTCGATAGGATGATTTCCTCCGCCATCCGATCGAGCTCCCGGGTGGACACCCCCGGGGCCACCGCCTTCCTCAGTTTCTGGAAGACCTCCGCCACGATGGCATTCGATTTCCTTAATTCGTGAATCTCGCGGGGGGATTTAATGATAATCACAGGATTAGTATGCATTCGAGCCGCAGGGTTGTCAATAAGAGAAACCCGCTTCTTATTGACTTTATTGCTCCAACCAGTAAAAATGAATGGTGTTATATTGAAAGCAAGAGGAGATCGGCATGATCCCGAGATACACCCGGCCAGAGATGGCAAAAATCTGGACAGAGCAAAGAAAGTATGAAACCTGGCTTGAGATCGAGCTTGCGGTTTGCGAAGCCCTTGCTGAAACGGGAGAGATCCCTACCGAGGCCGTTAAGGAAATCAAAGGGAAGGCAACATTCAATGTCGATCGGGTGAATGAACTGGAGAAGGTGACCAAGCACGATGTCATCGCCTTTCTCACCAACGTGGGAGAATCGATCGGCCCCCTCTCCCGTTACCTCCACTACGGCCTCACCTCCTCCGATATTCTCGACACCTCTCTCGCTCTCTTGCTCCAGGAGGCCTCCGATCTCATCCTTCAAGACATCCAGCGGGTCCTTGGAGTCTTAAAGGAAAAGGCCCTCGCCCATAAGGACACGTTGATGATCGGACGTTCCCACGGGATTCATGCCGAACCCATCACCTTCGGCCTCAAGATGGCACTCTGGTACGACGAGATGAAACGAAACCTCATCCGGATGGAGAGGGCAAAGGAGGCGGTCCGTGTCGGTAAAATGTCGGGTGCGGTCGGAACCTTTGCGCACATTCCACCCTCGGTCGAAGAGACGGTCTGCAAGCGGTTGGGGCTCAAGCCGGCTCCCATCTCCACGCAGATCGTCCAGAGGGACCACCATGCCGAATTCTTCGCCACCCTGGCCATCCTCGCCTCCTCCGTAGAAAAGTTTGCCGTGGAGCTGAGGCACCTCCAGCGGACCGAGGTCCTTGAAACCGAAGAATTTTTTTCCAAAGGGCAGAAGGGATCCTCCGCCATGCCGCACAAGCGCAACCCCATCTCGGCGGAGAATCTCTCCGGGCTGGCCCGACTGGTCCGGTCCTATAGTATGGCGGCCTTGGAGAACATGCCCCTCTGGCATGAGCGGGACATCAGCCATTCCTCGGTCGAACGGGTGATCGGACCCGATGCCACCATTTTGGTCGACTACATGTTCAACCGACTCGCCTCTCTCATCGAACATCTCATCGTCTATCCGGAGAACATGAAGGCCAATCTTGAGAAGATGGGGGGACTCATCCATTCGGAGGCCATTCTTCTCCTTCTCACTCGAAAAGGCCTGTCCAGGGAGGAAGCTTACGGGGTGGTCCAGCGAAATGCCATGCAGGTCTGGGAGAGGGGAGCCGATTTCAAAACCCTTCTTTCCCAGGATGAAACGATCCGGCGCCTCGTCGCCCGCGAGGAACTCGACCACATCCTCGACGTCCGCAGCCATCTTCGCCATGTGGACGATATCTTTCAAAGAGTATTCGGAACAACCTAAATGAAAAAAGACCCAAAACCGCCTCCCAATCTCAAAGAACTTCTCGGAATCAAAGAGCCGCCGGATCGCAAGGGAAAGCAGCCCTTTTTTAAAAAGACAAATTTTACCATCTGGTACTTTGTCATCGCCTTTCTCATCATCCTGCTTCTACAGAACTACTTCGTCTCCAAGGGATCGGAAGATGTAATCCCTTACAGCGAGTTCAAGGAGTCGTTAAGGACGGGCAAAATCAAGGAACTTACGATCACACCGGAAACGATCTCCGGAGAGTGGATGACGGAAAAGGGACCCCGGAAATTTCAGACTGTCCGGGTGGAGGATGCCGATCTGGTGAAGGAACTGGAAACCCAGAGGGTAAGATATACAGGCAAAATTGACAGCAAATGGGTGGCCAACATTCTTTCCTGGGTCATCCCCCTCATCTTCTTTATCCTGATCTGGAGGTTTCTCTTCTCCCGAATCGGACCGGAGACGAGCGTGATGTCGTTCGGCAAGAGCCGGGCAAAAATCATTGCGGAGAAGGATAAAAAAGTCACTTTTGCTGATGTGGCCGGCATCGACGAAGCCAAGGAGGAGTTAAAGGAGGTCGTCGAATTTCTCAAAATTCCCGGCAAGTTTCAACGCCTCGGGGCAAAGATCCCCAAAGGCGTGCTCCTGGTGGGAACGCCGGGAACAGGAAAGACGCTGCTTGCCAAAGCGGTTGCGGGGGAAGCCAATGTCCCCTTCTTCTCAATCAGCGGCTCCAATTTCGTGGAGATGTTTGTCGGCGTAGGAGCCGCCAGGGTGAGGGATCTCTTCGCCCAGGCCCAGAACCATGCCCCCTGCATCATCTTCATCGATGAACTGGATGCCCTTGGGAAAGCGCGGGGGATGAACCCCGTAGGCAGACATGACGAACAGGAGCAAACCCTCAACCAACTCCTGGCGGAAATGGACGGCTTTGATCCCAACGCAGGTGTGATCATCATGGCCGCCACCAACCGGCCGGAGATCCTGGATCCCGCCTTGCTTCGGCCCGGCAGGTTCGACCGGCATGTGCTGGTTGACCGGCCCGATATCATCGGCAGGGAGGAGATTCTCAAGATTCACACACGACAGATCAAACTGTCCCCGGAGGTGGATCTCAAGGTCATCGCCTCCAGGACGCCGGGATTCGTGGGCGCAGACCTCGCCAATATCGTCAACGAGGCAGCCTTGCTGGCTGCGCGAAAAAATAAGGAAGCCGTGGAGACGGCCGATATCGAAGAGGCCATTGACCGGGTCGTGGCAGGGCTTGAGAAAAAGAGGCGGTTGATGTCGAAGAAGGAAAAAGAGATCGTCGCCTTCCATGAGTCCGGTCATGCGATTGTGGCCACCACCCTGCCGGGCGCGGATCCGGTTCGCCGCATCTCCATCATTCCGAGAGGAATCTCCGCCCTTGGCTATACCCTTCAGCTTCCCACGGAGGACAGGTACCTGATGACCCGATCAGAGCTTCTGGACCGCCTGGCCGTTCTCCTGGGAGGCCGCGTGGCGGAGGAAATTGTCTTCGGAGAAATCTCCACAGGCGCCCATAACGACCTCCAGAGGGCAACCGATATTGCGACCAGCATGGTCAAAGAGTTCGGAATGAGCGAGGCCCTTGGCTATGTCACTTTTGAGAAGGAGAAGAAGCCTCTTTTTCTCCCTTCCTCGTTCACCTCGTCGAAGGAGTACAGCGAGGAGACTGCGAAAAAGATCGATGAAGAGGTGAAGAGAATCATCGATCAAACCTATGAAAAGACGAAAGGGATTCTCCTCTCGAAAAAAGACAAACTGGGAGAGCTGGCCCTCCTCCTCCTTGAGAAGGAGGTCGTCGAGGAAGCGGATCTGAAGAGGGTCCTTCAACCGCCGGGATAGAGAAGGATGGTAAAAAAAATCTTCAAACATCTTCGAACGAAGATCCTGGCGGGAGTGCTTGTCATCCTCCCTCTTGGGATCACCGTCTTCATCCTGAAGTTTGTATTCACCACCCTCAACAATTTTGTTGGCCCTTTGGGCCCGGAGGTTACCCACTTTCTCTTTCGCCGGGAAATTCCGATCCCGGGCCTTGGGATCATCATTTTCTTGCTCCTCCTCTACCTGCTGGGCCTGATTGCAACCAACGTGATGGGTCGAAAGCTGGTGGGCTGGGCGGACCGCTTCTTCACCAATCTCCCGATCGTGAAGAACATCTACCTCTCTTCAAAACAGCTCACCGACGCCTTCTCCACCACACGGAAAGGGGCCTTTCGGCAGGCTGTCTTCGTCGAATTTCCGCAGGAGGGAAGTTTCGTCATCGGATTCATCACCAATGAGCTTTTCGACCTTTCAGCCCAACCCAAGGTGTCGGTCTTCATTCCCACGGCCTTCGTGCCGCCGATGGGTTTCCTCCTCTTTCTTCCAAAAGAGAGGGTGATCCCCTCACGGCTGACCATCGAAGAAGCGGTCAAGGCCATTATGTCGTTGGGGATTGTCACCCCCCACGCCCTCTCCGTTTCGTTATCCCGAGCGACGCCGACCAAGGATTCGATTGAAAATGTGGAACAGATGAAGTATCCTGATTTTAAAAATGAAGGAGGGCTCTGAACATGCTTTTATTATTCATCCTGATCGCTGGAGTTGCGCTGATTCTCTCAATTATTGTAGCCTTCGGCGCCGGAATGGGCGCTCCGGTTGCCCTCATCGTCTCGCTCATCTCCCTTGGCCTTTCCATCCTGGCCCTCCATCGGACAGGCATGACCCTCGATCTGAAAAAGAAAATTGAATCATCAGGGCCTCCCGAGGATCTAAAGAAGCAGGTTGATGCCATGATCGCCATGACCGATGCCCTCAGGGAGAAAACGGCGGATGCCCTGGACCGCCTGGAGAAGGTGATCCGAAAAACGGAAAAACCCGAATAAGGCAAGCGGTCTCGGGAGAGAGGTTCGGATATGAATAAGCCCATCCGCGTTTTATTTGCCACCCCGGAGGCGGTCCCCTTTGCAAAAACAGGGGGACTGGCGGATGTGGCAGGCGCCCTTCCCAAATACCTCCAACCCCTTGGATGCGAAGTGATTCTGGTCATGCCCTATTACCGGATGGTCAAACAATCCGGGGTCCCGCTCCAGTATCTGGGTGAAGTGGTTGAGGTCCCTCTCGGGGACGAAACGCTTCGGGCTGAGGTTTATCAGGGCTTTCTGGATCAAACAATCCCCGTCTACTTCATTGCCAGGGATGAGTTTTTTGACAGGGAATATCTCTACAGCACCCCCAAGGGGGACTATTTTGACAATGCGGAACGCTTCGTCTTCTTCTCCAGGGCGGTTCTCCGCTTCGCGCGGCATATCCAATGGTCACCGGACGTCATCCACCACCATGAGTGGCAGACCGGATTGATCCCGGCCTATTTACGGTCAATTGACCGGACCGATGACCTTTTCGCACGAACCGCGACGGTCTTCACCATCCACAACATTGCTTATCAGGGCCTCTTCAAAAAGGAGAAATTCCCGCTTACCGGTCTCCCTCCGGAGATGTATAACCCTGAGGGAATTGAATTCTGGGAGAGGATCAATTTGATGAAGTCAGGGATCGTCTATGCCGATGTCATCAATACCGTGAGTCAGAAATATAGCGAAGAGATACAGAGCCCTGAATACGGTTATGGGCTGGAGGGTATCTTAAGAAAAAGGAAAGAGGACCTTTACGGCATCCTCAATGGCGTGGACTACCAGGACTGGGATCCCTCCAACGACCCCCACTTGATCGCCCGCTATGATGCGAACGATCTCTCGGGAAAGAAGGAGTGCAAGAAGGATCTGCTCAAGGAATTCGGCCTGCCTTCCGATCTCGAAAAGGCTCCCCTCTTCGGGATGATCTCAAGGCTCGCAGACCAGAAAGGATTTGACCTCCTTGCAGAAATTATCGATCAGCTCTTCACCTTCGATATCGGCTTCGTCCTGTTGGGCACAGGAGAACAGAAATACCACGACCTCTTCAACCAGATCGCCGGGAAATATCCCAAAAAAGCAGGCATTCGAATCGCCTATGACGATCGACTCGCTCATAAAATCGAAGCCGGATCCGATCTCTTCCTCATGCCTTCCAAGTATGAACCTTGCGGACTCAACCAGATCTATAGCCTGAAGTACGGCACCATTCCAATCGTCCGGGCGACCGGCGGGCTGGACGATACGATCACCCACTATGATCCTTCGACGGGAACAGGAAACGGGCTGAAATTCACCCGCTACGACGCAAAGGATTTCCTGGGCCAGATCAAGGCGGCCATGGACCTCTATGCACAACCGGAACATTGGAAGAAGCTTGTCCGAAATGCGATGACCTCGGATTTTTCGTGGCAAAGATCGGCGGGGGCCTATCTTCACCTTTACAGGAAGGCCCTTGAAAAGAAGAGGGGAACATCCTAAATTGCAAATTGAAAATCGCAAATTGAAAATCGAAAAAACGAGAAAGTTCGCCCTCCCTCTTCTGACAGGATGCTTCTTCTTCTCGATTCTCTTTTCCCCGGCTTTCCCCGATGCCAAAACCCCACCTTTTAAAAACATGCACTTCCCGAGGCTCATCGAGACAACGGAGCTGGCTTCTTTTGTAAACCACCCCTCCGTCCGCATCATCGACATGCGGAGTTCCCTGTCGGACTATCTCAGGGGCCATCTGCCCAATGCCGTCTATCTCCCCGCCGGGACCCTTCAGATTCCACGATCGGGAATCCCCGCCCAGGGGCCTGACCGGATTTTTCTGGAGAAATTGATCGGGGATTATTTAAGTATTTCGAATCCGATGTGGGTCATTCTCTATTCGGAGAAATCGAATCCCAACGCGACCTCTTTCGCATGGGTCCTCGATCATTTAGGCCATAAAAAAGTCGGCGTCCTCAATGGAGGGTGGGAGAAATGGGCCATGGAGGACCTCCCGGTCACGCAGGACTATCCCTCTCTTTCTCCCCAAAAATTTTTCGGCAAAGTCATGCCCGAAAACCTGGCGGGAAAAAAGTGGGTTCAGGACCACCTGTCAACCAAGGGGGTCGTGATGGTTGATGCCCGTTCTCCCAAACAATTCCGGGGGGAAGAGGGAGAAACAATCCGCAGGGGCCACATCCCGGGGGCGAAGAACCTGTTCTGGGAGACAACCCTTGAAGGGGATGAGGTGAGGACCTTGAAGAAGAGAGAGAATCTGGAGAAACTTTTTGCGGAATCGGGAATCACGAAGGACAAGGAGATCGTCGTTTATTGCCGCACTGGAAGAGAAGCCAGCCATCTCTATTTCACATTGAAATATGTCCTCGCCTTTCCCGCCGTTCGCCTCTACCGGGGATCCTGGGTCGAATGGTCCGCCGACAGAAACATGCCGGTCCATATTTCAGTGAATCCGTAACGGTCCCCCGCGATTTATGGCACAAATTTTGCTAATTACCGGGGATATTCAATCCATTCCGTTAAAATAACGATAAGACAATAAAAAGTGCGGTTAACCACAGAACAAATTTGAACAGCTTTTGGGGAAACCCCATTCAGGATTGTGCAATTGTGTTTTTATTCTTTCATCGGAGCGCTCATTGGTTCTGTAGCCCGGAGTGAATTTTCTGATTTTGGACTTGACAAGAATAAAAGATCTATGCCATCCTTCTTTAAATTTTATCTTTCGACCCTTTCCGGGAATTTCAATCGATGGGGAGGATTGCTTATCATGCACAAGGTTTTGGGCTTGGGGCTGATCTTGTTTCTCTTCTCGGGATGTTTCCCTCGCATGGATTCCCCCGCCTCAAAAAACCTCCTCGATCCCCCTGCCGGCGAAGAGAGAGAATCTTCCCTTTTCACCCCATCCGAGCTGGAGGAGCTTTTTTCCCACCAACCCGCTCCGCTTCAGGAAGACCCTCCTGAGGTCTCTCCTTTCTCTTCCATGGAAAAACATGCGTTCATCCGGAGCTTAGACCTCCCCATCAGCGATGAGTCCAGCGATGATTTCATTCTTGAAATGCTTCCCGGAGATCAACCGGGAGGGGGGAAAAGCTTTGACATACCCATCGTCATCAATGAAAAAGTGGAACATTTTATTCAATATTTTCAAACCACGGCGAAAAACAATTTTTCCAACTGGCTCGCCAGGTCCGAAAAATACATTCCCTTCATGCGGGATCTCCTGAAGGAGAAGGGTCTTCCCGAAGATCTCGTCTATCTTGCGCTCATCGAGAGCGGGTTCAATCCCTATGCCTATTCGAGGAGCAAGGCCGTGGGGCCCTGGCAGTTCATCTACCTGACCGGGAAAAGATACGGTTTGAAGGTCAACTGGTGGGTGGACGAGAGGAGGGATCCTGAAAAATCAACGATCGCCGCGGCCAAATATCTCAGAGATCTCTATGACATGTTCGAATGCTGGTATCTTGCCGCAGCCGGATACAACGCCGGGGAGAACAAGATCGCTCGCGCGATGAAACGCTACCGGACGGAGGACTTCTGGGAATTGACCAAATACGGATACCTGAAACAGGAAACCAAGCATTACGTTCCTCAGATGATTGCTGCCGCCCTTCTCGCCAAGGACCCCGAAAAATATGGATTCACGGGTATCGAATACCAGGAACCCCTTCGTTATGACAAGGTCTTGGTGCCCCCTGCGATTGACCTCCGGCTCATCGCGAAGGCTTCTGAGATCAGTGTTGAAGAGTTGAAAGAACTCAACCCCGAATTGCGGAGATGGTGCACTCCCCCCGATGCGCAGGAATATGAGATCAAAATTCCCTTCGGGAAGAGAGATCTCTTCCTGAAGAATTTCGAATCCCTGCGTCCCGGAGCAGGAACATCCTTTAAAACCCATGTTGTCAAGAAGGGAGATACCCCTGAACGGATCGCCCGCCTTTATCGGGTTGAATTGGAACCGATCCTCGAAATGAACCGGCTGGGAAAAAGAAGCCGCCTGTCGGTGGGTACGACCCTCCTCATCCCCATCCCGAAAGAGACGCAGGCTAAAGCCTCCAAATCAACCGGTGAAAAAGGAAGGCCTTCCGGAACAGAAGAGATGACCTACATCATCAAAAAGGGGGATACATTATGGAGCATTTCCAATGAGATGGGGGTTAACATCGGCGCCCTCACTGCCTGGAATAAACTCCACCCGGAAACGAAACTCATGCCGGGAGACCAGCTTAAGATAAAAGTCGCGGGTGGAGACAGCCCCTCTGCAACTTCCCAAAATGAAAAAAGAAAAAGAGAGATCACCTATGTAGTGAAAAAAGGGGACTCCCTCTGGAGCATTGCCAGCCGATATAACGTGAGCGTCTCAGAGATCAAGCACTGGAACAACCTTGACGGCAACGATCGAATCTATCCCTCCGAGAGACTGAAACTGATGGTGGAAAAACCCAGATCGTAGCTCTTTTTTGATACAATCCCTCCTCTCACTGAACCCATCCACTCTTCACGGCAGCAGAAGGCATTTTAAAGAGTCTCCTTTTTTACCTTGACAAAGGCGCATTAATTTTGTATACAGTATACATTCTTTTCTTGCGGGAGATGCTTCAAAAAGGATCTCTTGACCGCATCCGGTTAAATGGAGCGGTTTGAGTGAAAAAGCATTTGTGAATTATTTCTTGACAAAGGAAGGAGGCGATGTTAGTAGTTTTTTCTATTCCAGGAATGTTAACCCTATCGGAAGGAGGAAGATTATGTACCCAGGAATTAAAAAGTATCCGCATATTTTCAGTCCTATCAAGATCGGCAAATTGGAGATTAAGAACCGTATTAAATATGCCTCCACAGAGACCAATTTTAACTACCGGGACGGGTATGTTTCTGACAAGGAAGTAGGTTACATGGAAGCCCAGGCCCGGGGTGGAGCGGGCATTGTAACGTCTCAAGGCGCATTTACGGAACCGAAAGGGGAAGGCAAGGGTTATGTGGGAATGATGGCCATTTGGGATGATAAATTTATCCCGGGCCTTAAAAAGATTGCCGACGCCATTAAGAAACATGACTCCGTTTCCTGCCTTCAATTGATGCACTGCGGAAGGGTCGGTGGAATTGAACTTCCCTATACCGTTGGACCCTCCGATGTTCCTCAAAAGCTCCCGATTTTTCGCCCCCCGAAAGAAATGTCAAAAGAATACGTCCGGCAGTGCATCCAAGACCACGTGGATGGAGCCGTCAGGGCGGTCGAAGCCGGTTTTCAGATCGTCGAGGTATCCGGAATCGTGGGTTACCTGATTTCTAACTTCATTTCAGCCTATACCAACAAGCGGACGGATGAGTATGGGGGGGATATCCACGGCAGATCCAGGTTTATGAAGGAGATTATTGAGGGAATTCGAAAAGCCGTCCCTTCCGAAGTGGCCATTGGAATTCGGCTCTGTGGCGAGGAATTGCTGGATGACCGGGGTGGAAATACCCCGGAGGAGAGCCTGGAGTCGATCAAGATTGCGGAAAAGGCAGGGCTTGATTACCTCAGCGTTACCGCGGGTTGGCAGGAATCTCCCGTTTCGGTCATCTCCCGGGATGTTCCCATGGGGAACTGGCTCTACATCGCAGACCGGATGAAGAAGAATATCAAGGTCCCGGTCAGCATGGCCTATCGCCTCTTCGTTCCGGAAATCCCGGAGAAGGCCATGGCAGAGGGGAAACTCGACCTCTGGGAGATGTGCCGGCCCATGATCGCCGATCCATTTCTTCCCAAGAAGATCCTGGAAGACCGCCAGCAGGACATCATTCCCTGTATCGCCTGCAATGTCTGCCTAGCCCGGCTCTTCAGGGATACGGAACTTTGCTGCACGGTCCGGCCCTCCCTCGGGCATGAGAACGAGGTGGAATGGGGTTTCTACGGTTTTGAAAAGTCGAAGACAAAGAAAAAGGTGATCGTCGTCGGGTCGGGGATTGCAGGGCTTCAGGTGGCCGCCATCGCCGCCGAAAAAGGCCATGAGGTCACGGTCTATGAGAAAAACGATCATGTCGGCGGCCAGTTCGCCGCAGCCGCCCATGGGCCCTGGGGCGACCAGGAATTTCAACGGATGGTCGATTATCTGAGAGTGCAGTGCGATAAGCACGGCGCAAGGGTCATCCTCAAAACCCCTGCGACCAAGGAGCTTCTGGAAAAGGAAAAGGCAGACTCCGTGATCATCGCTACGGGCGCCACCCCGGACAAATCTGTTCCCGGCAGCGACAAGAAGCATGTTGTTTCTCTCTTCGATGTCTTAGAGGGAAAAGCAAAGCTTGGCCAGAACGTGGTCATCGTAGGAGGCACAGGAGCAGCTATCTCAACAGCCCTCTATATCATCGATAAGGGAAAACACTCTGTGACCATGATTGACAAGCCCAAAAAATTCGGTTTGGATGTCAACCCATCCTATGTCTGGCGTTATATGAAGAAGTTGAAGGAAGGAAACGTGGTCCAGATGGTCCTCAGCACCGTAAAAGAAATCCGGGATAAGGAAGTGGTGGTGGAAGGCCCGGAAAAGAAGGAGACAACCATCCCTGCGGATTCCGTTGTCCTCGCCAATCTCATTCCCAATAAAGAAGTTGGCTATGGTAAATATGCAAAGGATGTTTATATGATCGGGGATGCTGTCCAGGTCCGAAGAGGAACAGCGGCGATTCGTGATGCTTACAGGATGGGGATGAGGGTGGACTTCTTTCCCTATCAAACTTATCACCGGATCAAACATTAAGAAACGAGCTTCGTGAATTAATGTTACGGGTTACGAGTCCCGGGTTTAAAAACCCGTTAACCCGCAACCAGCAACTCGCACCGAAGTGAATTGCAATCACAACTAAAAAGGAGAGGCTTATGGTACCCCATGTCGACGTTTTCAAGTGTACGGGTTGTGGAACATGCGTCCGGGAATGCCCGGAACATATCATCGGTTTGGTGAACAATAAGGCGGCGATTTTAACCGATCTCTGCGTGGAGTGCGGGATCTGCGCCTTTGTTTGTCCCTTCGTCTCGATTGTGAATGAACTTCCGAACGGTGGTTACGAAACCGGAAATATCATGCACCTTTCGAGGAGGTAAACCCCTCAGGCATTCCGGGCCCTTTCTTTCGAAGGGGCGAAAGGTGAGGAATTCACAAGGCCGGCCGGCTTTGTGGACATTCTAAGATTCAGCGGAAAATATCCGGGATATTGAAAAAAACAGGAGGTGTAGGATGAAAATCAATAAGATCGATCATATCTGTATTGCCGTGAAGGATCTTGATGCAGCGCGAAAAACCTGGGAGCCCATCCTTGGAAAACCTCAGCCCGATGATCCCTATGTGGATGAGCCTGAGAAGATCAGGGTGGCCAGATACTGGTTGGGCGAAGTGGGATTCGAATTGATGGAATCCACGACCCCTGACGGCGATGTGGCCAAGTTCATCGAAAAAAGGGGAGAGGGCGTCATGATCATCGGCCTGAATGTGGACAGCACCGAAGCAGCCATGAATGAGCTCAAAGCAAAAGGATACAAATTTATCGGCGGGCTGAGACCCTTCAGGGGCTGTAAATTTGCCTTTGTCCATCCCAAAGAGGTCAACGGCGTTTTGCTTGAGCTGATCGACTATCCCTGGGACGAATTCAAGAAAAAATAGGGAAACCCCATCACCGCATCAAAAGGCATGTCTGACCAAACGGCATGCCTTTTTTTTGATTCAGTCACCTAAAAAATCACCTAAAAAATTCCTTGACAACTCTGTTAATTATTGATATTTGAAATCCTGCTTTTGAAGGTGGGGATATTTAAAAAAACAACAAATAAACATTTGGAAAAGGAGGTGATGAAGAGGGTTTTTATCGCTTTTTAAAGAATTTTTTTAACTAAAAGGAGGGAGAACATGAAGGAATTTAAAGTTTTTCTGAAGGAAGATGAGATCCCAAAACAGTGGTACAATATCCAGGCCGATCTGCCAACCCCTCTTCAACCTCCCCTGCACCCCGGAACCGGCCAACCCATCGGTCCCCAGGACCTTGCCCCTGTCTTTCCAATGAACCTGATCGAGCAGGAGGTCAGCACACAGCGATGGATCGATATCCCTCATGAGGTGATGGAGAAACTCCTCATCTGGAGACCGACCCCCCTTCATCGAGCTTATGCCCTGGAAAAGGCCCTCGGAACACCGGCCAGGATTTATTACAAGAACGAAGGAGTGAGCCCTCCCGGAAGTCATAAACCCAATACGGCGATTGCCCAGGCCTATTATAACAAAGTTTTCGGGATTAAACGGATTTCCACGGAGACCGGCGCGGGCCAATGGGGAAGCGCCCTCAGTTTCGCCTGCTGTCTCTTTGGGCTGGAATGCAAGGTCTTTATGGTGAGGATCAGTTACGATCAAAAACCTTACCGCCGCCTGATGATGAACACCTGGGGAGCAAACTGTGTCCCCAGCCCGAGCAAAGATACCAATGCGGGAAGAAAGATTCTCGAGGAGAATCCGGATTCTCCCGGAAGCCTCGGGATCGCCATCAGCGAAGCCATTGAGGATGCCGTCACCACCAAGGACACCCGGTACTCCCTCGGAAGCGTTTTGAATCATGTGATGATGCATCAAACGATCATTGGGCTCGAGGCAAAAAAACAGCTGGAGAAGTTTGGAGAAAAAAAGGTCGATGTCGTAGTCGGATGCGTGGGAGGTGGAAGTAATTTCGCCGGTCTTGCCTTTCCCTTTGTGCTGGATAAGATCAACGGCGCCAATATTACGATCATCCCGGCGGAGCCGACTTCCTGCCCAACGATGACCAAGGCTCCCTTTGTCTATGATTTCGGCGACACAGCCGCCACAACCCCGCTTCTTGCGATGCACAGCCTCGGACACGCCTTTATCCCGGCTCCCATCCATGCAGGAGGATTGAGATATCACGGCCTGGCCCCCCTGGTGAGTCAATTGATTATCGAGGGATTGCTGGAACCCCGGGCTTACAATCAGTTGGAGTGCTATGCTGCCGCTGTCCAATGGGCGAGAACCGAAGGGGCCATTCCTGCTCCTGAAACCAGTCATGCCATACAGGCTGTTATTGAAGAGGCGAAGAGGGCTAAGGAAGAAGGAAAGGAGAAGGTCATTCTTCTTAACTGGAGCGGCCATGGCCTCATGGATCTCGGTGGTTACGACTCCTATTTCAGCGGGAGACTTATAGATTATCCCTTACCGGAAGACGAGATGAAAAAATCCCTCAAATCCATCGAGGGACTGCCGAAACCACTGATGTTAAAGAAGGGTAAACCCATTTAATCAACATTATGGATCCTACGGGCTTTGCTTGGCCCGTAGGATTTTTTGTTGCTTGAGCTTGTGCTAAATTACTCAAAGTACCCGGAAGACCCATGATTGAAGAATACGATGGTCTGATCATTTACTGCCCTCAATTGGGAGGAGAAATCCCTTTTCGATATTGCCGAACCCTTAATGAGAGCCTTCCCTGCCGAAAAATCATCGTCTGCTGGGAGTTCAAAATAGAAATATCCAACTTTTTAGGTGAACATTACTCCATGGACCAGGTGCAATGCGCCCTGGCGCCTCCCACCAAGACAAGACTCGATACGATTCTCGAGCTGATCGAAAAAGCCAAAAAGATAAAAAAAGAAGGGACGTGAGAGAATGCTGATCTCCGATCGACTCAAGAATATCAAACCTTCAGGGGTGAGACGGATCTTTGACCTTGCCCGCCAGATGAAAGACCCTATCAACCTCAGCATAGGAGAACCCGACTATGATATCCCGGAGCCTCTCAAGGAGGAGGGGATCGAATGGATTCGGAAAGGATTCAACAAATATACTCCAACCCAGGGGATCCCGGAGCTGAGGGAGAAGATTGCCTCCCATTTAAAGAAAAAGGGGGTCCATTTTGAAGAGGTGATGGTCACCGCCGGCGTGACCGGCGGGTTGCTTTTGGCCAGCCTCGCTTTGATCAATCCGGGCGACGAGGTCGTCATCCCCGATCCCTTTTTTGTGATGTATGAATACCAGGTTCTTCTCATGGGAGGAGTCCCTGTTTTTGTGGATACCTATCCGGATTTCCGGTTGAGAGAGGAAGCGTTCACTAAGAAATTATCGAACAAGACAAAATTCATCATCATCAACAGCCCAAACAACCCAACCGGAGCAATCTACCCGGAGGAGGACCTGAGGATGGTCGTCAGGGTTGCCCGGGAGAGAGATCTTTTAATTCTTTCGGACGATATTTATGATAACTTTGTTTTCGACCAACCCTCCTGCGCCTGCATCGGACAACTTTATGACAAAACCCTGACCTTCGGCGGCTTCTCAAAGGGTTGGGCGATGACGGGGTGGCGTTTGGGTTATGTGGCCGGCCCGAAGGACATCCTCCAGCAGATGATCACGCTTCAACAATATACCTTTTCCAGCGTCAGTTCCTTTGCACAGAAGGCGGCGGTCAAGGCGCTCGATTTTAATGTGGAGGATCACATCAAGCGTTACAAGATAAAGAGGGACCTGATCTATGAGGGGTTGAAGGAAAAGTTTCATGTTCAAAAACCGCAGGGTGCTTTCTATCTCTTTCCGGAAGTCCCCGGAGGAGACGGGGAGGCCTTCGTTGAGAAGGCCATACAGAACCATGTCTTCATTGTCCCGGGAAGCGTCTTCTCCAAGAGAAACTCCCACGTGAGGATCTCCTTTGCTGCCTCTGAAGAAACCCTTCTCAGGGGAATTGAGGTCCTGAACCGTATCAGTTAAAATTTAAAATAGTCATATGAGTAATACCTTCTCCCTCAAGAGGAGAAAGGGCTTTGAAAAACCGATGCAGGTCGACACGAATCAAATCTGTGAGATCATCGAAAAACATGGTTACCAGAGCAGTGCTTTGATCGGCATCCTCCAGGATATCCAGGAGAGGATGAACTACCTTCCGCGAAAGGCGCTCCTCCATGTATCCAGGAGCCTCGACATCCCCCTGACGAATATTTATGAGGTGGCAACGTTTTATAAGGCCTTCAGCCTTGAGCCAAAGGGAAGGCATACCCTACAGGTATGCCTTGGAACAGCCTGCCATGTGCGGGGAGGAGCGAGGATTCTCAGCTATCTCGAAAACCTCCTCGAGGTAAAGGCGGGAGGAACTACGAAGGATCTTTCCTTCACGCTCGAAAGCGTCAACTGCCTGGGAGCCTGCGCCCTGGGGCCCGTCATGGTAATCGACCGGAAATATTTCGGGCGAATCCATATCGATAAGATCGAGCCCATTTTGAAAAAATATAGGGACAAATGAACCACAGAGTCAAGACCATTTCGGGGCTTCGACGGATGCGCCAGTCTCTTCAGAGCTCAAGAGACGGAGGGAGACGAAGCCTTGCCGTCTGTGCCGGAACCGGCTGCCAGGCCTGCGGAGCTCGGGATGTGGTGGAGGCTCTTAAAAAAATACACCGCGACCTGGATCTCGAGAGCAAAATAGAGATCCGTGCCACCGGATGCCATGGCTTTTGCGAGCGCGGCCCGCTCGTAGTCATCCGGCCGGAGATGATCTGCTACATGAATGTCAAACCGGAAGATGCTTCCGAGATCCTTACGGCGACCGTTCTTCAGGGCAGGGTGATTGACCACCTCCTTTATGAAGATCCCTCCACAAAAGAGAAGATCGTCCACGAGCATGACATTCCATTCTACAAGTTTCAGCGCCGGGTGGTCTTCGGAAGCAATGGAAAAATCGATCCGAAAGAGATCGATGATTATATCGCCATCGGAGGCTACCAGGGCCTTGAAAAAGTTCTTTCCTCGATCAAGCCGGAGGGAGTCATCGACATCATTAAAAGATCCGGACTGAGAGGCCGGGGAGGCGGAGGCTTCCCGGCCGGCCTGAAATGGGAAACCTGCCGAAAGGCGGGAGGAAGGGAGAAATTCGTCATCTGTAACGCAGACGAAGGAGATCCGGGCGCGTACATGGACCGGTCCCTTCTCGAGGGCAATCCCCACAGCGTGATCGAAGGGATGATCATCGGCGCCTATGCCATTGGGGCGGAGGAAGGTTATGTTTATGTGCGTAACGAATATCCTCTCGCCGTTGAAAATCTTCGTCTGGCAATCGAACAAGCAAAGGAATACGGTCTCCTCGGGCAGAATATTCTCGGTTCGGGGTTGAACCTCAATATCAGGATCAACCGCGGGGGCGGCGCCTTTGTCTGTGGCGAATCCACAGCCCTGATGGCCTCTCTCGAGGGAAGGGTCGGAGAGCCGAGGGCCAAATATATCCACACCGTTGAGCAGGGCCTCTGGGACCAGCCCACCAATCTCAACAATGTGGAGACCTGGGCCAATGTGCCGATCATTATCCATCAGGGGGCTGAATGGTTTGCCTCCCTTGGAACAGAGGGCTCCAAGGGGACAAAGATATTCTCCCTCGTGGGAAAGATTAATAATACAGGCCTGGTCGAGGTGGAGATGGGGATCTCGCTCCGAAAGATCATCTTCGAAATCGGCGGAGGGATCCCGGGAGGCAAACGTTTCAAAGCGGTTCAGACCGGAGGGCCATCCGGAGGATGTCTTCCCGAAAATCTTCTCGATCTTCCGGTTGATTTCGACCGTCTCCAGGAAGCCGGCTCCATGATGGGCTCGGGCGGGATGATCGTCATGGACGAGGATAACTGCATGGTCGACATGGCCCGTTATTTTGTCCGCTTCCTCCAGGAAGAGTCCTGCGGCAAATGCACACCGTGCAGGGAGGGACTTGACCAGATGGCGGAGATCCTCAACCGGATCTGCGAGGGGGAAGGGAGGAGCCAAGACCTCGGACTATTAGAAGATCTCTCGCAGACGATGATCGACACCTCTCTTTGCGGCCTCGGGCTTACTGCTCCCAACCCTGTCCTTTCAACCCTGCGGTATTTCGGAGAAGAGTACGAAACCCATATCAAAGAGAAAAAGTGCCCGGCCCGGTTCTGCAGGGAACTGATCTCCTTTTCCATCGACCCCGAAAAATGCACTGGCTGCGGCGCCTGTGTCAAGGTCTGTCCGGTTGAGGCCATTATAGGAGAAAAGAAAAAGGTTCACCAATTGGATGAAGAAAAATGCGTCAAGTGCCGGGGTTGTTATGAGGCCTGTAAGTTTGATGCGGTCCTGATCCAGTGATGATATAAGGTTGGAGGAGCGCCACGCAAAGCGTGGCTTGAGGCAGGAGGCTAAAAAGACTGATTTTAGGTCGGAGGTTTAGGGAAATAAATCAAATACCTCAAGTGCAACGACCCTCTAACAGAGAATGGATGATGTTTACGCTCACGATTAACAACAAACAGGTAAAAGTTAGGGAGAACGCGACGCTCCTGGAGATTATCCGGAAGATGGGGATTTCCATTCCGACGCTCTGCTATCATCCGGATCTCGTTCCCCATGGCTCCTGCCGGCTCTGCACGGTGGAGGTCTCAAAGAATGGAAAGACCCGGATGGTCACCGCCTGTAACTTCCCCGTCCAGGAAAAAATCGAGGTCAAGACCCATTCGGATCGGGTCATCCAGTTGCGCCGGACACTGGTTGAACTCCTCCTGGCTCGATGCCCCGAAGTTCCCGTGATTCAAAATCTGGCCAGGGATCTCAGGATTGAGAAGGGCCGTTTTCATGCTCCCCATCCTGAAAACGACTGTATCCTCTGCGGTCTCTGCATCCGGACCTGCAATGAAATCGTGGGGGCTCATGCCATCGGGTTCTCCCGGAGAGGCACCTTGAAAAAGGTCGGAACGCCCTTCGAGGTCGATTCCGATCAATGTATTGCCTGCGGGGCCTGTGAATTTATCTGCCCCACCGGAGCCATCAAGATGGAGATGGACCGGGCAAGAAAAATCAAACTCTCCGGAACCGGAATGCAACGTCCTTGCCGGTATGCCTTGCTGGGATTGGTCGACTTTATGGTCTGTTCCAATGGCTTCGAATGCTGGCGCTGCGAGGTCGACCAGGGGATGGAAGACCGTTTCAAAACCCATCCCGCCTTTGCCATCAAGCCTGCAAAGAACCTTCAGCCGTTATCCGTGGCCGGGTTTATCTTCCACCCGGATCTCTTCTATAGCGATGAACACGTATGGGCCAAACCAATGGACCAACGCATCCGGTTAGGAATCGACGGGATGGCTTCTGTTCTCGCAGTCGAGGCAGACTCTCTCATTCTTCCCTCCGTGGGCAGTTCTCTGAGGAGGAAGGAGACTCTTGCCGAGGTCGTTTCCGGTCATAAAAGGGTGATCATCCCTTCTCCTCTTTCGGGAACGGTCTCTGCCGTCAACCGCGATGTGGTCGAGTCTCCGAATCTGGCCTGGAGAGATCCCTATCGACGGGGTTGGCTCGTCATGATCGGGCCTGATCCCTCTGAGGATATTTTCCGCCTCTATTCGGGTGAAAACGCGAAGGTATGGTTCGCTCAACAGGCGAACCATCTCGCAGGTCTTTGCTCAAAAAGAAAACGAAATGTTTGCGAGGGTCAATCCGTCCGGAAAACCGTTCGCAAACACTGGGATGAATTTGTAGAACAACTGTTTCATCAAGGAGAAGAGGTTCTTCATGGCAAGTAAAGAGGAGAAGGTTGTTCTCGGAAACGAGGCCATTGCGCGGGGAATTGTGGAGAGTGGATGCCATTTTTTCGCCGCTTACCCCGGAACCCCGAGCTCCGAGATTCTTCCCGCTGTTGTCCGGTTCAAAAAGGAGAATAACTTAGAGATCTACGTGGAGTGGTCCACCAATGAGAAGGTGGCCTTCGAAAATGCCCTGGTCGCCTCGTACACGGGGAAGAGGACAGCCGTAGCCATGAAGCAGGTGGGCCTCAACGTCGCTGCCGACTCGCTGATGAGCGCCGCCTACATCGGAACGATCGGGGGATTCGTCATCATCAGTTGCGACGATCCCGGACCCCATTCGTCACAGACCGAGCAGGATACCCGGTTCATGGCGATGTTTGCAAAGGTTCCCGTCTTTGATCCCTCCAGTCCCCGCGAAGCCCAGGAAATGATTCCCTTTGCTTTTGAACTCTCTGAAAAATATCAGATTCCTGTCATCCTCCGGCCGGTGATGAGGGTCTCCCATGCCCAGCAGACAATCACCTTCAACCCGATCCGAAGGGTTGAAAGAAAGGCCAACTTCCAGCGAAATCCCCAGCGGTGGAGCGCCACTCCGAGATTTCGTCTCATCCTCCACAAGCAACTCAATGCGAAGCTTAAAAACATTGCCGAAGAATTCAATGCCTTGGTCGCCCTCAACTTCATCGATCACGACCGGCAGAAGGCTTCCTTCGGAATTATTGCGGGCGGCATCGCCTATGCCATGGTGCGCGACACGTTGTCCGAACTGGGTTTGAAGGAGGAGATCCCGATTCTTAAGATCGGAACGCCATTCCCGTTTCCCGCGGAGATGGTGGAAGCCTTCATTGAAAAATGCGATCATGTCCTCGTGCTCGAAGAGACCGAACCGGTCATTGAGTTTCAGATCAGGGACAAATCGAAAATCTACGGGCGGCTTGATGGAACCGTTCCAAGCGAAGGAGAGATGCTTCCCGAGATCGTCACACAGATCATCTCCGCGCTTTGCAAACAATTCTCCATCACGGTGCCGGAGATCACGCCCACCACGCCCCTTGAAAAGATGGTGGCTGATCTCGGTCTCCCCATCCGTCGGCCAACCCTCTGCTCCGGGTGCGCCCATCGGGCCTCTTTCTTCGCATTGAAGCGTGCCTTCCCGACAGGTATCTTCCCCAGTGACATCGGATGTTATACCCTTGGAATGAATATGGATACGGTCGATACCTGCCATGACATGGGAGCGGCCATTACCTTTGCCAGCGGACTTTATCAGGCCTATCATCAGGACGGAAAGGAGGTGCCCATCATTGCCACGATCGGGGATTCCACTTTTTACCACTCCGGCGCCCCGGGGCTCCTCAATGCGGTATACAACGGGGCTCGTTTCATTCTGGTGATTCTCGATAATTCCATTACCGCCATGACCGGAATGCAGCCCACCCCCGAATCAGGGACAACCGCCGACGGCCATCCCGGTCAGCCTCTTTCCATTGAAGAACTGGTCAAGGGATGCGGTGTCAAATATCTCCGGGTGGTCAATCCTTACGATATCAGGGGAATGATTCGCGAGGTCAAAAAGGCATACCGGTACACCAGAAAGCCCGAGGGGGGAATGGCGGTCGTGATCGCACGCTACCCCTGCATCACCTATCAGAAAGAGCAGCTCAAGGCTGATCCGACCAGGGTTGATATCCGGCATCTGCCTCCTCCCGAAAAAGATCTCCCCCAGATGAAAAGCGGGGCCATCCCTTCCTCCCTTCTCCCGGTTTATAGAGATAAGATTGCGCCCTGCCAGGGGGCTTGCCCTATTCAGGTCGATGCGAGAGGCTATATTGCTCTCATAGCAAAAGGGAGATTTGATGAGGCCCTTGCACTCGTCCGCCAGAAGAATCCTTTCCCCGGAATCACGGGTAGGCTCTGCGCCCGGCCCTGTGAAAAGGTTTGCAGGCGAGGCGATGTGGATGAACCCATTGCCATTGATCTATTAAAACGATATCTCGCCGATATGGAGATCTCCCTATCTTCCCCCGTTGGCAAAGAGGGAGCGGGGGGATATGATACGCCGGGCCCTGAAAAAGAAGGAAAGGTTGCCATCATTGGTTCAGGGCCTGCTGGGTTGATGGCGGCCTATGATCTGAGACGGTTGGGTTACCAGGTGACGATCTTTGAAGCTCTTCCCCTGCCGGGCGGAACCATGGCGGTCGGAACAGCCCGGTTTCGACTCCCCGAAGAGGTCTTAAACCGTGAGATCGATCTCGTCAAAAAAATGGGGGCCGAGTTCCGGCTAAATACCCGGGTGGGCGATCACCTCTCTCTCGACGATCTCAGGGCCCAGGGTTATCAGGCCATTCTTCTCGCTCCAGGGGCTCATAAACCAAAGGAGCAGGATCTTGCAGGGCAAGATGCCTTTGGTGTCATAGACTCCCTCTCTTTCTTGAAGAAAGAGGCATTGAATCAGGAAAAAGGTCCTCTCTCCAGGGTCATTGTATTGGGAGGGAATGACCGGGCCCTCGATTCGGCTCGAACAGCTCTGCGTCTCGGAGCAAGGGAGGTGATCCTTCTCTTCAACCGATCGAAAAAGGAGATGCCGGCCGAGCCATCCGAAATCGAGGAGGCGGAAAGAGAAGGAGTCGTTTTTCAGTTTCTTGCCGTTGCAACGAAAATCATCTCGTCCGATGGAAAGGCAACGGGAGTGAGCTTTCGGGAAGCGGTTCTCAGCCAGCCCACCAGTCTCGGAAGGACAAAGATTTTATCTCTCCGGAGACCGGAAAAAAAGTTGAAGGCAGATCTTGTCATTACATCCCCTGTCTATGTCCCCGGCCTTTCGGATTTCGGCGGTTCCGTTGCGCAGACCGCATGGGGAACCATCCATGTTGATCCTTTGACTCTGGCCACGCCGAGAGAGGGCCTTTTTGCAGCCGGAGATGGGGTTACAGGGCCTAAAAACTTCATCGAGGCTCTGGCCGGAGGGAGAAAGGCCGCTCTCTCCATCCATCGTTACTTAAGCGGAGAGGACATGAGAATGAATAGAGAGACAGAGGGAACCTCTGGGGAACTAGTCTCCGTCTCTATCGAGCAGGTTGATCCGCAATCGAAGATCGAAGAAACCCTGCTGCCCCTTGAGGAACGAAGGGGGAGTTTCACCGAAGTCCATCTTCTTCCCGGTGAGGATGCCGTCATCGCCGAGGCGAAAAGATGTCTCCATTGCGGCGCCTGTCATCAATGCGACATCTGCATGGTCCAGTGCCCCGAAGGAGCCATTTCCAGAACAGGGGAAACCTACCTCATCGATTATGAGAAATGCACGGGTTGCCGAGTCTGTGTCCTGGAATGTCCTACGTCGACGATCGAGATGCCTGCGGTAGGCGCCTGTATTGCCTGCGGACTCTGTCTGAAACGATTTGAGTGTCCCTCTCTGATACGGGGAGAAGACGGACGGGTCAAGATCGACCGGTTGACCTGTGTGGACTGTGGCCTCTGCCTGGCAGCCTGCGGCCAGGGCGGAATCTATAAGGTTTCATCCTAATCCGGAAACCAACTTCAAGGAAATGTTGATGGATCAGCAATCCGAATCGGGAAGAATGAACATCCAGATGATCATCTCGGGCGTGGGAGGACAGGGCGTTCTCCTGGTGACGCGAATCTTCTCTGATTTTGCCCTGAAAGAAGGATACCCGGTCATCGGGTCGGAGGACCACGGCATGAGCCAGCGGGGAGGCTCGGTGATCACCTATCTGAAAATCGGCCAATTCGATGGCCCTCTTGTAAAAAAGGGGAATGCGGACATTCTTCTCTCTCTCGAAAAGAACGAAGCCTATAAAACGCTCCATTTCCTGAAACCCGCCACATCCGGCCGGAGAGGGGGCCTCGGGTTCATCAATGCCCCGGATGCCGGTTTCATGAAAGAGGAGATCCGAAACTACCTCAAAGAGAGGGGGATCGAGATCGACATCTTCCCGGCGGACCGCGTCGCCCGTGAAATGGGATCCATCCAGTCGACCAATATCGCCCTTATCGGTTTTGCCTCGGCTCACCCGGGATTTCCATTCCTGCATGAAAAATTAAGGCAATCCATCGAGCGGGTCACCCCTTCCAAATTTCGGGAATTGAGCCTGAAAATCTTCGACCGCGGTTTCATAGAGGGCCACAAGGCCATTCCCCCGGCCCTGCCCTGATTCGCTGTCTCCAGCAGCGACCTGCCTTTTCTTCCAAGAGCCTCTCTCCTCCCCCTCGGCTCTTCCTCGGTCAAAGAAGGGACCGCAGGACCGGGAAGCGGCGGACCGCTTTCTTTGAAAATGCTTGTCGTTTTTATTAAATAGGGTATAATTTTTTTTAGTAATGATTATTATCCAGGACTCTGATGAAGACCGGATCCCAAGAACTTGGAAGGCGAATGGCTGGCTAACATGTCCCAGGAGGAAAGGGCTAAGGCGACAGCAAAGTAACCAGGAATGACTCTAAGTGATGGAGGTTCCATTTAGCTCAACCAATGTTGCGCGGAGGTAAAAAATTGAAGAAAACAATCGCTTTGGGGATGATGATCCTTACCGTTCTATTCATTCAGATCGGCCCTGCTTTAGCCGATAAGTCGGCAGTTTCGATCGAAGGGCCCGCGCAGGTTGAGAAGGGGGCAGAAGTGACCTTAAAAATCACCGTGACGCACAATTCCAATAGTTCCTCCCATCATACCGAGTGGCTCAAAGTGAGCGCAAATAAAAATGAGATCGCCCGATGGGAGTTCACCGCGGACAAGCGGCCTGAAGCGGCGCAATTTACCAAAGAGATCAAGCTGAAAGTGACGGAGGATACGGAGGTCGTCGCAGAGGCAAGTTGCAACAGACACGGCAGCCGGGGCCCTGCGACCCACAGGATTCGCCTGAAGTGAACAAGTCCCCATGAAGACAACCCGGGGAAGATGAAAAATGACAATCGGAGGCATTCCAATGATACTGATTCTGGGGATCCTGAACATGCTGTTGATTTTGTTTCAAATCAGCTCGGGACTTCGATGGATCAAGGTTCCATTCGGGGTCCATAAAAGGACCGGTGTGGTCCTTTTCTTCAGCGCCGCCCTTCATGGGCTCCTTGCCATCTATGCGAACTATGGCTAAAATGTCTCCTGAATGAATAGTGGCCGCGACTCTGGGATAAGGAAGAGAACGGCGGGGAACAAAAAAATCAAGAGCTTTTCTTGACAAAAGGTTTAAAATCGATTAAAAAGATTTCGTCTTAAAGCCACGAAGGTTTGAGGCCAGAAGGCCAGCCCCTTGTGGCTTTTTTTTTGCCGAAACCGAAACCACGGAGGTTTTCATCTTGCTGAAGCAAGGCCCTTCGTGGTTTTTTTGTTTATGGGGAAGCAACCCCCGGGACGGTAAGAATGAGAAAACGAATGGAGGAATCATTTTGGGACAGGCCGCGTATAAGTGGGTGGCATCGGTTGAGTTTTGGGACTGCTATGCCAAATGGTATAAACTCTGGATTGAGCATACAGATTATCATGGAAAAATCATCGAAGTGCTCATGGCGATGACCGGACCAGGCTGGAGGGTCCTGGATATTGGCGCTGGAAATGGCATTCTCTCTTTCCCTCTCCACAGCCAAGGGTGTCATGTGACCGCCCTTGAGCCATCCATGGGCATGAGAAACCTGCTGCACCAAGAAGCCTTTAAGAAAAGGGTGGACAGGTTAAACGTAGATGACCGCAGATGGGAAGCGGTGCCTTGTGATGAGTTTTTGGATGCCGACCTCATCCTTGCCTGCAACAGCCTTCACCTGACAGAGATCGGTTTTGAAATGGCGCTTGCAAAGATATTCAGGACGCGCCCAAGAAATGTTTTGCTTATTACAGAGCTTGGGCCGCCGGAGATTCGGGTGAGATGGCCATGTCGAGATTACACCGTCGTCTTGACTAAATCTTTTGATGTGGATAACTCCTATGCCTATCATCATCTCAATGAAATGGTTGAGCACTGGACTTTTATAAAAGGAAGCCCCCCCCAACCTGACGAAATAAGCGATTTAAAGAATAAAATCATTTTGAAAAACGGACACTTATGGATCAAGCATACCTCGCGGGTCGTGATGTACTGGTGGAAGTGGGAAGAGATGAGAAAAGAACTTTGAGGAGGTTTTTGATGAAAAAAACAACAAAGGCGATGGATATGACGATTTCCGGTTTAACAGAAAAAACAGAGGGGGGAAATTTCTGGGTGCATGCAATAAGAAAAGTTTTGCTATGCTTTTTTCTTTTTATCTTCTTGCTGTTCAACGTTTCAGCGGGAGTGGCAGGGGAGGAAGAGAAAAAAGAAGAGAAGACGGTATTGGAAGAAATTACCGTCATAGGAACCCCTTATGGTAATCCGGTCACTCCCATGAAGACCCCCTACGGCACCCAGTACAATCTGGTAACCGAGGAACAGATCAAAGAGCAGAATGTTTATGATTTCCACTCTGCCCTGCGGGACGTGCCGGGAGTCATGTTTCAGAAAAAAAATCTTCTGGGGGATCAGACCAGCCACAGCCTCTATATTCGCGGCCGGGGTTCCAGCCATCCCGGCGCCGATTTCGCCGTCGAGTTTGACGGTGTCCCCCGTTATGGAGCGATCTTCGGCCAGGTGCTGGGGGATAGCATTGCCATCTCCACCATCGGAGGGATTGAGGTTTACAAAAGCTCGCAACCCTCTCAATTCGGTAGTGGCTATGCGTCGATCAATATCCTGCCCAGGTATCTGATGAAAGAGGGTCGTGAGATTGTGCTAAATTTCAGCGGGGGAAGCCATCGCACATTCAATGAGAGTCTTTCCGGTGGTATTAAAAAAGGTCCTTTTGACATTTACCTATCCCAGAGTTTTGCAAGTACAGAAGGTCACCGAGACTCCCAGAAATGGGCAGAAATAGAGGGTCGTCGTGACCAAGACAGTGCCCAGCAGCAAAACTACTATGCTAATGTTGGTTATCAAATTAACAATCATTGGAACGTCAGGTTTTTGGCCAACTATGTAAAAAGCAAAACCGAAGCTCCCATGCCAGACACCAAACCCACCGCGACAAATGGGGTGAGCTGGCCCATGGCTGAACGCTTTGATACCGAAACCTTTCTAACGACATTGACACTGAACCACCAATATGATCAATTCACCGGTTTCCTTAAAGCCTATTGGAATGAAACCGATTTTGACCTGTTGCAGGAATTGACGAACGGCAAGCGATATGCCAGCGGCACCGGCGGACTCTGGTCCCGGCAGGAAATTTCGCTTTTCGGATTACGAGCCAGAGAAAAACTCCGTCTTTGGCCGGGGAATGAATTTTTAGTAGGGGCAGACCTGGATCTGGCCGAGCTAAAAAATTCCCAGCGGACATTCAGCGGGCTGGCGGTTCCGGGAATCAACGGCGGTCGGGCAAAAAGAGTCTGGGATTACCCCGGTACAACACTCCTTTCTCCCTATCTGGCCATCAGTCAGATGCTTGGTCGCCCTGAAGGCTTTCATTTCATTCCTTCTGCAGGTCTTCGTTATTTCGATCACAATGAGTTCAACAATGCGTCAGCTTCCCAGGTCGGTCTGGTGACCGGCTATGGACATACCGACCTCCATATCCGTTACTCCCGGGGCGTCATCTATCCCTCTCCGGTAGCGGTGATGAACATGGTGCGCACCGATTTGCCAGTAAAAAATCCCAAGCAGTACTGGGAAAATATAAAACCGGAAATAGTGGACCATTATGAATTAGGCTTAACGCACACCTGGCCGAAAATAGCCACCTTAGCAGCGACCGCTTTCTATGACAAGGGCAAGGACCGCTTCCAAGCGTATATGTTTGGACCTATCCCAACCCTATTTAATGACCCTATCGGCCAATACAAGATTCGTGGGCTGGAACTCACAGGCACAGTAACCCCTGTGAAAAGCCTTGAGTGCTTCGCCGGCGCCACCTGGTTAAAATCCGAAGCCACCGGCAATAATCGTATTGAACGTACCAAAATGCCTTATACTCCCGGTTTTCAGTTCCAGGCCGGAGTGACATGGAAATTTTTGGATCATTTCCGGCTCTTCATGGATATGCAACACCTCAGAGACCTGTATCAAGGCACGGTCGTTCGCAGCGGCACGTTTAATTTCGGTCAGATCACCCGTAAAGACAAGCTGAATGACATGACACTGGTTAATGCCCGATTGAGCTATCGTTTCGATTTTAAACCGTTGAGACTGAGCGATTCGGAGATCTTTGTGGCGGTCAACAATATTTTTAATCAGGATTACGAATACGCCAAGGGTTACCCCATGCCTGGAACAACTGCTTTTGCCGGTTTCAGCATGAAGTTGCGTTAAGCTTGTTGATTGCAGGATAGGGGGGCGTAACCCTGAGAATTGTCCCGTTTCGGAGGTTAGTCAATGCGGACAAAAACGAAGTTATTTCTTGCGATTGTGGCAATGGCGTTGGCGTGGGTTTCCGCCGGCTGTTCGAACAATGTAACAAAGGTGGAGGCACCGATCGTGCGCACTATCGTAACATCGGACACGCTCCTGTCCGGAATGATCGCCTCGCTTCTGCCTCCAAATCGCTATTCCGTCGAAGCCATCCTTCCCCCGGGGCAGTGTCCCGGCCACTATGACGTAAAACTATCCGATATCGAGAAGATGAAAAAGGCTACCCTCATCGTCTCCTTTAGAGGGATGCCCTTCATGAACAAAACCAAGTTAGACGAAAGAACCCAACTTCTTGTGGATGCGGAAAGCCGTAACTGGATGGCCCCGGATTCATATCGATATGGCCTGGGCGTCCTGGCTAAGGAACTTTCGAAGCGTTTTCCTGAAGATCTACATGAAATAAGGATCAGAAAGGAGAAAGCGATCCGAGAAGGAGAAGCAGAGGCAACATCGCTCATTAAAAGGATAACGCAGGCGGGGGTTCCCGGAATGCCGGTCATGGCCTCCTCCATGCAGAAAGAACCACTCGCATGGATAGGTTTTCGTGTTGTAGCGGAATATGGGAGACAGGAAGCGATGTCCACACGTGAAGTCGTCCGGCTTTTAGAAATCGGTAAGAATCAGCGTGTCCTCATGGTGGTGGATAACCTACAATCCGGGCCCGATGTGGGAAAGGGAATCGCTGAAACCCTGAGTGTGCCGCATGTGGTCTTGACCAATTTTCCATCCGAAAAAGGTTATCTGGAAACTCTAAGGGAAAACGTGAATGTTGTTCTATCGGCAGCAACCAGGGAGATCAAGAAACGACGTTCCACCTTATGAGCGAAAGCATGATCGAACTTCAAAGCATAACGGTCCGCAGGGGAAAGAGGTGGCTGCTGGAGGAAATCAGCCTTGCGGTTTCCCGCAATGAATTTGTTGGAATCATCGGCCCCAACGGCGCAGGGAAAACCACGCTGTTGAATGTCATCGCTGGGCTGGAAAGATTCGAAGGGACACTCCATCTTTTCGGAAAAAGCGAGACATGGAGGCGCTCCCGTGAAGCACGTCTCCGTGTCGGTTATGTTCCGCAATTATTCGACATCGATCGCTCCTTTCCGATACTTTCTCTGGAGGCCGTTATGACTGGTGCGATCGGCCGTCTTGGGCTTTTTCGATCTCCCGGGAGGCGAGAAAAAGAAAAAGCCATGCATCTAATGCAAATGATGCGCGTGGATCATCTTGCAGACAGGCCCCTGGGTCAGCTTTCCGGTGGCGAACGGCAGAAGGTGTCGTTGGCGCGTGCTCTCCTTCAACAGCCGGAGATCCTTCTTCTGGATGAACCGACCGTAAACCTGGACATCGCCGTCCAGAAGGAAGTCTTGAACCTGATCCATGAAATTCACAAACAGGAAAACCTGACAATCCTTTTCGTCACACACGATTTCAATATGCTCCCTGCCGGGATGAGGCGCGCTGTGCTCCTCAATCATGGAAAAGCGGTTTTCGATGGAGATCTCAACACCGCCTTGTCAGGGGATGTGTTGAGCCGGCTCTTTCAATATCCGCTGGAGACGTTTGAACGCAATGGCAGGAGATTTATTTCTTATGGGTGAGCATTTGATCGAGGTGCTTTCCTATCTTCCCATCCAGCGCGCGGCCATTGCCTGCGTGTTGTGCGGAACAAGCTGTTCGCTGTTGTCTGTGTTTGTGGTGTTGATGAAAATGCCACTGATCGGGGTCTCCATGTCCCATGCCGCATTTGCGGGTGCTGTCCTGGGCATGCTGCTTGACTTCAATCCGTTTTTAAGTGGACTGATCCTGTGCCTGCTTGTGGCGGGAGTGCTCGGCCCGCTTTCGGATCGGACGGACATGGCCCCTGAGAATGTGCTTGGGCTTCTGTTTTCATTTCTGATGGGCATGGCCTTTCTCGGGATGGGAATCCTTACAAGGACAAAGGCCGGCGCCCTCAATCTGATGTGGGGAAGCCTGCTGTCGCTGTCTGGCGTGGATATTGTAGTGTTAACGCTTATCACATCGGTTCTGGTGCTCTTTGTATTGTTATTTTTCAAGGAGATCCGTTCCGTATTGTTTAACCGAAGACTTGCCGCAGCGAGCGGCGTGCCGGAACGGTTGATTTATTATGCGTTACTTTTTCTAACAGGAGCCGTCGTCTCGTCCAACCTTGCCACAGTAGGAGGCCTGCTCATTTTTGCCCTGCTCGTGCAACCCGGGGCAACGGCCCTTCAGCTTACTTACAATTTGAAACACTTTTTTCTCATTTCGGCGGCTTCGGGGATCGGCGCCTGCATTTCCGGCCTCATCCTATCTTATGTTTTTGATCTTCCGTCAGGC
>JAGVBT010000164.1 GCA_020059605.1 Deltaproteobacteria bacterium | reverse complement strand
TTTAGCCAGCTTTCAACCTGGTCAATATCCGCCTTTTCACGTTGGGCCAGAAATCCGGGCAGGTGAGGATCAACATCCCCCGATCTCGTCCCCATCATGAGCCCTTCGAGGGGCGTAAAGCCCATCGACGTATCTATGGATCGGCCCTTCTCGACGGCCGCAGCCGAACACCCGTTGCCCAATTGCAGGGTAACCAGCTTCACCTGCTCCGGCGCCTTATCATTCAATAAGGCATAACGTTCGGCCATGTACCGGTGGGCCAAACCGTGAAAACCATAGCGCCGGATATGATGCTTCTCAGCCAATTTCCGGGGAATGGCATAATACGAGGAATGTTCGGGCATGTCCGCGTGAAAAGCGGTGTCAAAGACCGCCACCATCGGAAGGGCGTCATCCAGGATCGCGCGTGCGGCGCGAATTGCTTTCAGAGAAGGCTCGTTATGCAAAGGGGCCAAATACCTCATGGCCTCGATCGCATCGATGAGTCTGTCATCGACCGGGGTCGGTTTTATGAAAAGATGGCCTCCGTGAACCACACGATGACCGACGGCCCCAATCCCACCCCGTCTTAAAAAGCCAAGGGAGTCAAGCCATTTGAAAACTCGATCGGTGGCCATGCCGTGATCGGCGATTTCATCTGTTTCCCGAAAGCATTCGCCATGCTCCGCAACAAACTTGATCTCGCCGGGTCGACCGATCCGGTCAACCAGGCCATGGACCAATCGCCGCTCGCTGCCTAAGGGAGTGGCCTCATCCAGATCGATGACCTGAAACTTCAGCGTTGAGCTCCCGCAATTGATGACAAGGATCTTCATTCGCCTTCCTTGACGATTCGAAGAGGCGCGGATTGACCCTGTTTATCCTGCCCCATATAAAGGGTGACATGGGGGAAGGGAATCTCAATATTTCTCTCGTCGAACTTCTTTTTTAACCTTCGATTGAATTCCCGGCCGACCCGCCACTGCTGGATCGGTTTCGTGGTGGTTCGTGCCCGGATGACGACTGCGGAATTCGCAAATTGATCCAGTCCCATGATTTCGATCGGCCCCAGAATATCCTCCTTATAACCCGGATCGCTTCGGAGTTCCTCATCCACCTCTTTGATGACTTCGATGACTTCATCCACATCCTCCCGGTAGGCAACCCCGATATCGAACACGTAACGGGAGAACTCTTTTGTCATATTGGTAACCACATCAATATGTCCATTCGGCACATAGTGCACATTTCCTGCCAGGTCTCTGAGGATGGTCGTCTTCAGGTTGATTTTCTCCACCAGGCCGCCCTTGCCTGCAATTTGAACCACGTCACCCACCCGGATTTGATCTTCGAGGAGGATAAAAAACCCGCTGATCACGTCCTTGACCAGGCTTTGGGCGCCAAAGCCAACCGCCAGGCCGACGATCCCCGCGGCTGCAAGCAGGGGCCCGATCTCAACACCAAACTCCTTTAACACCATCATGGTCGCAATCAGGAGAATCGCGAAGACGGCAACATACCGGGCGATGGAGGCGAGCGTCTGGGTTCGCTTTTGAAACTCCACATCCTCATTCTGGCGGACAGCAATGTCAACCAGACGTTTGGAAAGCGCTTTGGCCGCCTTAAGAGCGATCAGGGCCAGGACCAGAATAAAAACGATGTGCAGGCCGCTCTTCAAGAGCCAATCGACGACTTTTTGAAGATACGGATTCATATCCATACGTCCTCCTCCTGAATGACTTTGTCATTCCTCCTTTGCCTGGACTTCTTTCTTACGCCTCCGGATGGCCTTATCGACTTCCACCGCGACCACCACAGTGAGGCTGACAAGAAGGATCCTTGTCCACTCCCCTAAAGCCAGCGATTCGGTCCGGAAGATCCACTGAAGAGCCGGGACGTAGACGACGGCGATCTGGGCAAGAAATGCGGCCACCATGCTGTAGAAGAGGAACGGGTTGCTGAAAGGGCTGATCGTGAAAACGGATTGGAGTTCGGAACGGGAGTTCCAGGCCTGGAAGAACTGGAACAGAACCATCGTCGTGACGGCAATGGTTCTTGCCCGTTCGAGGGAGGCTCCGTCATCAAGAGCTGAAACGAAATTGAAGATCACGCCTGCGGAAATGATGAACCCTACCAGGATGCTCCTCTCATACATCAGCTTTGACATGATTCCCTCTTTCAGGCTTCTCGGCTTCCGTTTGATGACGTCTTTCTCTCCCGGTTCAAAGGCAAGGGCCACGTCCTGGAGTCCATTGGTGACAAGATTGATCCAGAGAAGCTGGGCGGCCACATAGGGGATCGGGATGTCCAGGACCATCGCAATCAGAATGGAGACGATCGCCGCAAAACCGGTCGGGATGAGAAAGAGCGTCACCTTCCGGATGTTGTCAAAAACCACCCGTCCTTCTTCAACCGCATGGAAGATGCTTGCAAAATTATCATCGGTGATCACCATATCGGCGGCTTCTCTGGCCACATCCGTGCCTGTCTTTCCCATCGCGGCGCCGATATGGGCCGCCTTGAGGGCCGGAGCATCATTCACCCCATCTCCTGTGACGGCAACAACCTCCCCATGTTTCATGATCTGTTGAACAATCCTGAGCTTGTGCTTGGGAGAAACTCTCGCATAAACCGAGACATCTTTCACCCTTCCGAACAGGTCCTCATCGCTCATCGTCTCCAGTTCCCTGCCGGTGAGGATTTCGGACCGCTCGCGCGAGATCCCGAACATCTCTCCTATGGCGGAGGCAGTAATGGCATGATCTCCCGTGATCATGGCCACCCGGATCCCTGCCTCCCGGCAGCCTTTCACGGCCTCAATGGCCTCAGGCCGCGGGGGGTCAATCATCCCCTGCATCCCTGCGAAGATAAGATTCCCCTCCAGGTGTTCATGGGTTAATTCCGAGAGATCATCCGAAGATTCCTTATAGGCCATTGCAAGCACCCTCATCCCGTCCCTTGCGAAATGTTCGGCTGTCTCCAGAGCCTTCCGTTGATCGAAAGGATTCCCGGGTGGAGTCTGGGAACACATCTCGACAACCCTTTCAGGCGCGCCTTTGACGAATATCATCTTTCTGCCGTCAAGCTGATGAAGGCTTGCCATAAATCCGCGGTCCGACTCGAAAGGAAGGATTGAAATCTGGGGGAATCGTTTCTTTTCCTCTTCCGTGACAAGACCGACTTTCATGGCAGAGACGATGAGTGCGCCTTCCGTCGGGTCTCCGTCAACTTTGAACTGGCCATTCTCCTCGTAAAGGTCCGATTCATTGCAGAGCATTCCGATCCGGGCGACGCCGCAGAGGCCCTCCAGGACAGAGGGGTCGCACGTTTCCCAGTCATGAAGGATCTCCCCTTTCGGATCATAGCCGCTACCCGTCACCTCATAAGAGTGGCGGCCGTCATAGATCGCCTTCACGGTCATCTCGTTCTTCGTGAGCGTCCCTGTCTTGTCCGAACAGATGACCGTGGTGCTCCCGAGGGTCTCGACCGCCGGAAGTTTCCGGATGATGGCATTTCGTTTGGCCATCCGGCTGATCCCGATCGCCATGGTGATGGTGACGACGATGGGCAGTCCCTCCGGGACCGCTGCCACCGAAGCAGCCACCGCGATCTTGAAAATCTCCGCAATCGTCATCCCGAGGAAAAACCCCAGGATGGAAATGGCCGCGGCGCTTCCCAGGACGAGAAAGCCGATAAAATGGGCGAACTTGACGATCTTCTGCTGAAGCGGTGTTTGGGTCACGGAAAGTTCCCCGACCTCCCGGGCGATCTGGCCGAGAATGGTTTTGATCCCTGTCTCGACAACGATCCCTCTTCCTCTGCCGTTGACGACGATCGTCCCCATGAAGCACATATTCGTCTGATCGCCAGGAGTCAGGTTCTCCTCCTCGATCGGCTTCACCTTTTTATCGACCGGGACAGACTCTCCGGTTAGGGCCGCTTCCTCGATCCTCAATTCTGTTGCCTTAAATAGCCTCAGGTCGGCAGGCACTTTGCCGCCGGAGGCCAGAAGGACGATGTCTCCCGGAACGATTTCCTCGCTGGAAATTTCCTTTTCCTTGCCCCCCCGTACGACCCTTGCCCTGGGGACCATCATGTTTTTAAGCGCACGAACGCTCGTTTCGGCCTTGTACTCCTGGAAATAACCGATGACGGCATTCAGGATCAGGACGGCCACGATGACGCCCGTATCGATATATTCCCCGAGGAGAGTGGTCACGATGCCTGCTACGAGAAGGATATAGATGAGGGGGCTGGTAAATTGGTGGAGAATGATCTTGAATTTGCTGATGCCTTCTCCTTCGGGCAGCTTGTTGGGGCCATACTCTTCGAGGCGTTTCTCCACCTTGCTGTCCGGAAGTCCTTGCTCCGAGGTCTCGAGCTTTTGAAACACCTCTCTCTCATCGAATTGATACCAATTCGTCATACTCCCCTCCTCTAAAAAAATGGGGACGGTTCAGGGTCTTATTGGGAAGCCCTGGGACTTTTAAAATATTTGAGCAAATCGGAATCGGAATCTAAAAGAATCGTTGTCTTCCCCTCGAAGAGCTGCTCATAGGTCTGAAGCCGCCTCAGAAATGAATAGAATTCCTTGTCCTGCTCATAGGAAGAGGCGTAGATTTCGGTCGCACGGCCGTCTCCTTCTCCGAAAAGCTTCATCTGCTGCTCGTAGGCCTTGGCCAGAATGATCTCCTTCTCTTTGTCGGTTTCGGCCTTGATCTCCCGAGACCGCTGTTCGCCCTCGGACCGGTATCGCATCGCAATCCGGTGACGCTCCGCCTGCATGCGGGCATAGACGCTGGCCTGAACCTCCTTGGGAAGGTCGGCCCGCTTGATTCGGACATCGATGATCCGGATGCCGAACCGCTTTGCCAGTTCATGCGCTTCCTTGCCCACCGTCTCAACGATCTTCTCTCTCTCCTCCCGGATGAACCCGATAAAGTCGTGCTTGGCAATCTCCTGCCTCAACCGGGCAACCAGGATATCCTCGATCCGTGCCAGCGCCCCGGCCTCGGTTCTAACACTCTGGTAGAATTCCAGGGGGTCTTCGATCTTCCATCGTGAGACATGATCCACCACCACCCTCTTCTTGTCGAGGGTGATATACTCCACGGCAACGGCCTCCGTGGTCAACACCCTCTTCTCAAGGAGATGTAAGGTTTGGATCATCGGGATCTTGAAATGCAATCCCGGCTTGTTGATGGTCCGGATATATTTCCCGAATTGCGTAATGATCGCCTGCTCCTTTTCATCGATCGTAAAAGTTGCGCTCGAAAGCAGGAGAAACCCAATGAAAATCAAAATAATAAGAACCACTCTCTTTTTTCCATCCATGGCATCTACTCCTTTTTATTTTTCCTTTTTACCTTCCTGAATGGTGATGGCATCCTTCAACGGAAGCCACTTCAAGACAGAATCTTTTCCCGCCGGGGGGAGGATGTATTTCTCTTTCCCTGTCAAAATCTTGTCCAATGTCTCCAGGTAGAGACGTTCCCTCGTCACATCTTTCGCCTTCTGGTACGCTTTAAGGACCTCTAAAAATTTTTTGGCATCCCCCTGGGCCCGGATAATCCGTTGCTCCCGGTACGCTTCAGCGCTTCGTACCATATGAGCCGCTTCCCCTCTTGCTTTGGGAATGAGATCCTCCCGGTACCCCTCTGCCTCCCGCATCAGACGCTCACGGTCCTCCCATGCCCTCACGACATCATGGAAGGCATCCTTGACCTCTTCGGGCGGGTCAACCACCAGGAGCCTCGCTTCCGTCACCATCAACCCTGTTTGATACTCATCTAAAAGGGTCTGGAGATGTCTCTTGATTTCATCCTGCACAACCACGCGCCCCTCGGTCATCGTGTGATCAATCGTATTTCTTCCGACCACGCTGCGCAGGGCCACCTCGGCCGCAGTTTTGAGAACCAGCTCGGCATTTCTCACCCGGAAGAGAAACTGGGAAGGATCCTTCACGACATACTGAACAAAGAGCTGGGCGTCGACGATGTTTTCGTCTCCGGTGAGCATCAGAGACTCTCTCGGCTCGAGCTTCACCCTCCCGGTATAAAGATCTGTCCTCAGCCCGACCTCAGCCCTTCTGACCCTCGCCAGATGAACCACATCGTGGGTCTGAATCGGCCAGGGAAGACGGTACCTCAGTCCCGGGGCAGTTTGATACACCTCCTTCCCGAATTGCCGGATCACCCCCATCTCCCCCGGACTGACCATATAAATTCCCGTTGCCAGCCAGATCCCGACGGCGACAGCCACAAGGATCAACTGGATCCTCTTTCCCCCCCATCGGGTCATCTTCTCCTGGATTTTGGTTACAACCTCATCCATCGAAGGCCCGCTATAACCCCGATACCCCCCCTTCTGAAAATCATTGTCTTCCCATGCCATAACATCCTCCTTTTAAACCATTTCTACCTTGATCAGGTTGGTGGTCCCCGGAATTCCGATGGGAACTCCGGCAATGATGACAATCCGGTCTCCGGCCGAGGCCATCTCCAGATCTTTTGGAATTCCTTTTGACCTCTCCAGCATATCATCCGTATCCTTCCACTCCGGAACAAGAAAAGAGCGAACCCCCCAGCAGAGGTTGAGAAATCTCACAGTACGGAGATGGCGGCTCAGCGCCAAAATGGGCTGTCTGGGGCGAAGCCTCGATACCCATCTGGCCGTGCTCCCTGATTCGGTTGGAACAACAATCGCCACGGCTCGCACCTTTTCCGAAAGAAACGACGCGGCATGGCTGATCGCCTGCGGAACGCCCGGCGACCCATCCCCTCCTTTCTCTAAAAATTGCTCAAAGGGGAACTGCTCTTCGGCCGCCCTGGCAATTTTCGACATCATCTGAACCGCCTCGACAGGAAAACTGCCGATGGCGGTCTCTTCGGAGAGCATGACCGCATCCGTTCCATCGTAGATGGCATTGACCACGTCGGTCACCTCCGCACGGGTGGGTCGAGTCGATTCGACCATGGAGCGAAGCATCTGCGTGGCCGTGATGACAGGCTTTCCGAGGGCATTGGCTTTCCGGATCAGCATTTTCTGGACCGTCGGGATCCTTTCGAGGGGGGTCTCCATGCCCAGATCCCCCCGGGCAACCATGATTCCATCCGAATGTTTTAAAATAGCATCGATATTTTCAAGAGCCTCCTTCCTCTCGATCTTGGCGATGACCGGAAGATCGGCTGACTCTTTCTTCAACACCTCTTTTACCTTTTCGATATCCGGCCCCTCCTTGACATAGGAAAGGGCGATCAGATCCACCCCGCTCCGGATGCCGAAGAGGAGATCCTCCCGGTCTTTGGAGGTGAAAGCTGAAATGCGAAGGGTTCCGGTTGGAACATTGATTCCTTTGTGAGAAGTCAAAATGCCTCCCACAATGACGCGGCACTGGATGTCCTCATCTGTCTGCTTCAAGACCTCCAGTTCAATCGTCCCGTCCGAAAGAAGAATCTTATCTCCTGACTTCACTTCTCCTGGAAGAGAGGGATAGGAGACAGAGAAAACCTTTCCGTCACCTAACATCTCGCGGCTCGTCAGCAGGATTTCCTCCCCGACCTTTAACTCTGCGCCTCCCTCTTTCACTTTTCCGATCCGAATTTTGGGACCGGAGAGATCCTGGAGGATGGCAACCGGTTCTCCCAGGCGGTCGGCGATCTCGCGAATGGACTTTATCTTTCTTAAATGCTCCTCATGCGTCCCATGCGAGAAATTGAGCCTGGCGATGTTCATCCCGGCCCGGATGAGGTTTTCCAGGATCCCGGGGGACTCGCTCGCCGGCCCGATCGTAGAGACAATCTTCGTCTTCCTATCCCCGTTTCTCCTCACAACCGATCTCCCTCTCTTTTTGGAAGATTCATTTTACACTAAAAATACCCCTTCTGTCTACAAAAATCGGATAAGGGCAGGAATCTTTTCGTGAAAATGGGGGGACGAAAGAATGGATGAATGGAATCATGATCGAAAACATGTTATTTTTCGTTTAAATTGAAGTTACTGGTTTTTCATCATTTCACAAGGTCAGGCGAAATGGAGGCTGTGGTGGGCGAAAATATCTACCAAAGGTTGGCCAAACACCTTTCCTCTTTGGGGATGGGTTATCCTGAAAAAGAAGAACTTCTTGAAATTCTCAGGGAGAATTTCACCTCGCGTGAAGCGGAGGTCGCATTGGCCATTCCTGCACAGGTGATTCCCCTGGAGCCTGCCCCCCTGTCGAAAATCTCGCCCCGCCTGAACATCCCGGAAGATGAACTGGAGCGGATCTTATCCAATCTGGCCCAGCGCGGTCTTCTCTATTCGGGAAAGTTGAAGAATGGGGAAACAGGATATGCTCTTCAACAGTTCGGATATGGTTTCCCGCAGACCTTCTTCTGGCAGGGGATCGACGCTCCGAATGCAAAAAGGATGGCGGAACTGATCGGCAAGTATGCCCGCAACGAGGAGCTCCGTGAAGTTTATGGAAAGACGAAGACAAAGGCATTCCGATACATTCCTGCCGCCCCGTCATTTGAGCCGGAAAGCCATGCGGTTTTTCCATTTGAGATGATGGAGGAATTGATAAAAAAAGTCCAAAGAATTGCCCTGGTCCACTGCCCCTGCCGGGCAACCGCCCAGTTGATCGGCAAGAAACGGTGCAACCACTCCCTTGAGAACTGTATTAAATATGACGAGCTGGCCGACTATTTGATCGATAAAGGGATTGGAAGAGAGATTACAAAACCGGAGGCCCTTCACATTATTAAAAAGTCGGAAGAGGCGGGCCTGGTTCACATGGTCGATAATGCCAGGGAAGGAATTAAACACACGTGCAATTGCTGTGGCTGTTGTTGTTGGTCGGTCGGGACGATTCGGAGAAAGAGAATCCCGAGGGATGTCCTGATGGCCACCTACTTTCTCAGGGAAACGGACCGGGAGCGCTGCACAGGATGCGGGGCATGCGTCGATATTTGCCCCGTCCATGTGATCCGGATGGAGGGAGATTTCCCGGTGGTCGATAAAGAATGGTGCATCGGCTGCGGAGTCTGCGCTGTCCCCTGCCCTGCCAAAGCGGTTCAATTGGTGAGAAAGTCTGATGCCATCCCCCCAAAAGGCTTTAAAGAATTACATGAGCAGATTTTAAGGGAAAGAAAATTCTGAACCGAAAAAAGGGACAGGCTACTTTTTCTTATAGACTTCTTTCCTGTGACCGATTCTGAGCACAAGGACATCATCTCCTAAAATAGCATAGATTACCCTGTAGTCTCCGATACGATATTTCCGCAGACCTGTGAACTGTCCCTTGAGAACAGGATAGTTGTCTGCATTTTCTGAAAGTTCTTCCTCAATTTTATTTAGAACGCGTTGAGATTCGGCCTTGGAAAGCCTCTTCAGATCTCGCTGGATTGACTTCTTGTAAACAATATTATAGGCCAAGGGACTTCCTCAAATCTTTGCCTGAAATAACCGGGTCTGTTTTATCATGGAGTCGGTCCAATGCCACCTGGAGATCCGCGTAGTCTTCTATGTAGGACTCCAGAGCTTTTTGAATGATGAATGACCGTGGTCTTTCAGTTTCTTTGGCTATGCTTTCCAGTTGATCCGCAAGGGGTTTGGGGAGTCTGATTGAAATCGCTGTAGTCATGAAGCGCCTCCTGGTGTTATTGTATTACAATAATATACGTGAGCATACAAAAAGTCAAGAGGGGTAAGATTAGATGTGGAAAGTTGAAATTTAACGACTCTGTAGAAAAAGTCAATTTTTTAAAAAGCGCTTCTCCTGCTGGCTCGGAAATAAAAAATGATCATACCGAGTTACCGTTGCCTAGCGCCAAGATTTGTTTTTGGCATGACCTACTATTATCACCATTCGGCAGAATGGTCAAGTTATTTAAACAGTTATTTAAATAACTAAACTACGCCCCATGGCCCAACACTCATCTCCCCAATACTGGTTCACGAGCCAATGCTCGCCTATTTCAATGATACCGCCTGTAGGCTGTTCCCGCGTTATGTTGCAGCCTTTGCAGTTCTTTTTGTAGGTCATTATTAAACCTCCAACGCTCCGGCATCACCAGAACCGAAAGCCACAAGGCTTTTGGGGTCTGGTGCATGCCGTTGTTCGGCCCCTGCACAATTATTGTTTATGAATGATTTGTTTCAAATCCGCGTCAAGAAGTTCCCAAAGATGAGGATGGCTTTCTACCAACCGGGCGATGTCGCCGAGGTCCTTGAGCTTTTTGCTCTGTCTTCTTTCCGTATCTCGCCACGCTTTGATTTTTCCGCGCAACGTATCTTCTAGAGAAGCAACTCGCATAAGAATCCCGTGTATATCTGCCGGAACAGATCGACTCGGAAACTCTTTATAGAAATCTTCCGTACTCAATTGAATACTCACCTTCGAACGACCGCGAAAATTAGTTGACCACTGAAAACGTTCCGATTCAAATCCGGCCTCCTCAAGAAGTTTCGTGGCGAGCTCTACGGATTCTGCCACAACGACGAAATCGACAACTTGAGTCACTATCGGTTCCTCGGCCCAATGATTAACAGCTATGCCGCCAATTGCGCACCATGCAAGATCCGCCCGCTCGAGACAATCAACCAAACGCATGACATCATCCGCACCGCCCGCTGTCTGCCAGTCAAAAAATTTTTTCGGGGTCATATCGCTATCCTTCATCTTTTTTATGTCGCGCCGAACGAAGAGGTAACTGGGAGCTGGGTTTATCGGCGATCCGGTTCAGCGCGTTCGGCCTATCGATTTTTTTGCGATGTTTATCAGGGACCGCAAAGCCTCATTGACGGCTTCTTCTGTAGGGAACACCTTTGCCACATCGGGCCTTAGGAGAACGAGATTGGTTCCTTTTTGGTAAGCCTCAAAATACTTGCCTCGGACCCCCTGACCTAAATCCTCCCGTCTATACTCCGGGCGGAGTTCATTGGATGCTCTATCCTTCTTCATAGATTTTTCTCTCCTTACGGTTCATCAAACGCGCGCTTATGATTCTTGTTCGGCCTTCACGCTCTGTATGGGAGACAACAATCAGCCGCTTCTGAAGTGACAACCCAAAGGTGATGGGCCGGTCTTCACTTAAAGAGTGATCTGGGTCGTCAAATGTGATTGCCAGCGGATCTCCGAATACCGTCGCTGCTTCTTGGAATGCGACTCCATGTTTTTGGATATTCTCAGTTGCCTTCCTGGAGTCCCATTCAAATTCCATATTCTCCCTTACACCTATTATACCAGAATTGTCACGTTATCGCAGTTATTTTTGAGGCCGAACGATTTAAATAACCCGCCGGGGCAACCACACCGCATTGAAACTAAACGAGCCTATTCCCGGTCGGGTTGATTTAGTTGTGTACGCCCGGCATGGGCGTGAACTTATGGGGTGACCTGCTTCGCCAGAGGCTACGGCGGGGCAGGAAGTCCCCTGTACGAGAACCGAGGGTATTCATGTTCAGGAATACTACCAAAAGTACGAGCCGAAGGCAAGGGCGGGAGGACAACCGACCGTCTGAAGGAAGCCGGAGTGCAAACGTGCGAGCCGAGGGAGTGCCGCAAGGCGGCCCTCTTTCGCCAATGTTGAGCAATATTCTTCTGGATGACCCCGATAAGAAGCTTGAAAAGCGGGGTCATCGGTTCGCACGCTACTCGGATAATCTGATCATCCTGATCAAGTCGGAACGTGCCGCTCATCGCGTGATGGCAAGGATCAGCCGTTTCCTTGAGACAAAACTCAAGGTCAGGGTGAACAGGGGCAAAAGCAACGTGGTCCGTGCTCAGGACAGTTCTTTCCTTGGGTTCACGTTCACGAGGATGAAACTGACTGCCACTGAGAAAGCTATCCATGGATTCAAAACACGGCTGCGCCGCCTGACCGGGCGCAGTTGGGGCGTATCCATGCAATACCGATACTCATCCCTCCTCCGATACATCCCGGGATGGATGAATTATTTCGGTGTCGGGATGAAGTACAATGACGCGGTTGAACCGGATCATTGGCTACGCAGGCATATCCGCATGGGTTACTGGAAACAGTGGCGCAGGACCAGAAGACGCATCGGCGAGCTTATCAAACTTGGTTCGGTCCGGTATCAGGCGATACTGGCGGGACTAAGCAGAAAGGGCTACTGGCATATGGTGTCCCAAATATCTTCTACCAATTGAATCCTTTCTGGTATCGATAATTCCAGGACATCGGTCGCAGTTATCTTTTTCATGATCAAATCTCCTCTTTTAAAGCTAACCGTAAGGTTTTCACTGGTTATTTTCAGCCTTCCCATGATTTGATAAAATTTACTTTAATCTCAATTGTTGTGCAGCTATAGTGCTTTGGAAGCGTTGATAGGACTGAAGCCGTCATTGTAGTATCAAGCAATGTTGAAAGATTACCGCCATGAACTGTTGCAAAAGGATTATAATGATATTCTGCGGGATTAAGATCAAAAGCGGCGTAACCATTATCGACTTCGTAAATCTTATAGCCAACAAGATTAGCAACTGGCGGTGGGCTAATTCTATCTTCCTTTATTGCCTTTAGATAGTCTAACCCAGAAATCGAAGTAACAGCATCTCTCTTGCTAATTTGCGGGTCGCCCCAAGAGATAGTTCTAGTTCTTTCCATTTTTGCTCCCGTTTATTGATGCAGAACGATTTGTATAACTTGCGCGGGCACCCATCGATTCCAAAAACCTGACGCGGCTAATCCGCCTCAGGTTCATGCAGTTGTTCACTGCTTTCTACAAATGAGAATGAATTAACTGGGGGGAGATGGGTTTTACCCTCTGCCAATCATTCGATGTATGCTCCGCCTGCCACAAATCGTGATTCTTCTGCAAATTGAGCCAGAAATCAGCGGTTGTATTAAAAGCACGAGCCAAACGAAGCGCCATGTCCGGAGTAACAGCTCCCCTTCCATTGAGGATTTTTGATAAAGTCTTTCTTGAAACACCGAGAACCGATGCAAACTCGCTAATCGTCATCGCTAAAGGCTTCAAATAGTCTTCTCTTATAATCCTCCCTGGATGCGTTGGTTCTCTTTCCATTTTTCTCATGTCCTCACCTCTCGGTGATAATCGCCGTAATCGACAATATAGGCGTTGCCGTTGACAAACTCGAAAAAGACTCTTCCAATTTCCAGAAACTTTTACAGCATATTGGCCCTTCTTGTCACCTGCCAACTTGTGCAGGTCGGAACCAGGATAATTCATGTCCCTTATTTCACTCGCAGCATTTAACCTATCAAGAATTCTCTCCAGCCGGTCAGCGTGTTCCGGCTTTATGCCTTTCTTCTTTCCTGTATAGAAAAAGTCCTCAAGTCCCTTATGTTTGAATGACTTAATCACGGGTTATATGTAACCCTATAGGTTACATTTGTCAAGGGTAGGTATGAATTTATATCCGGCGAACTTATTTGCTACCCGTAGCTGCCCTGGTCCGACCCGTTAAATCATTATACCAGTTTTCGCCTCTTTTGTTTATAAAATTATAAAATATTTCATCTCCGGCTTATTGAAAACTGCTCCCTTTGAGGATATGATTTACATTTAAAGGAGGGGAAAAAGTGGACCAGCTCTTCTATCCCAAATCGGTGGTTGTGGTCGGCGTCTCGGAACGCCCTGACAACCTGGCAAGAAATATCGTCGAAAACCTTTTCGAATTTCAATTTAACGGTGAAATCCACCTGGTCGGAAGAAAGGAGTGCGTCCTCTTCGGACGAAAGGTCCTGACCTCCCTGGACCAACTCCCTGACGGCGTTGATGTGGCCGTCATCCTCACGCCTGCTCAAACCGTGCCTGACCTGGTCGATGCCTGCGGGCGGAAAAAAATCTCCTGGGCCATCATTGAAACCGGGGGCTTCAGGGAATATTCGGAAGAAGGAGGCCAACTTGAACAAACCGTCCTCCGGACCGCCAGGAGATGGGGGATCCGGATTGTCGGGCCAAACGGAATCGGCATTACCAATGTCGATAATGGCTTTGTCGTTCCATTTGTCAAACTGAAGAAAGGGCCCGTGACCAAAGGCAAGCTCTCCATCCTGGCCCAGAGTGGAGGAGTCCTTCTTTCTTATGCGAACCACATGATCAGCGCCAATGTGGGGCTTTCAAAAATGGTGAGCATGGGGAATAAGCTGGATCTCGATGAGATCGATTATCTGAGATATCTGATCGAAGACCCCCAGACCGAAATCATCGGACTTTACCTGGAGAGCCTCGAGCGGGGAAGGGAGTTGATGGAGATTGCCTGCTCCACCTCCAAGCCGATCATCATTCACAAGTCCAATACCGGCGAAGGAAGCCGCGAGATTGCAAAGCTTCACACCGCCGCCCTGGCCAATGACGACCGGGTCGTGGAGGCCGCCCTGAAACAGGCGGATATCATCCGCACCAAGGACTTCCGGTCTTTTGTCAACGCGGTCAAGATCCTCTCCCTGCCGCCCTGCAAAGGCAAAAACCTGGTGATCATCTCCCGCTCCGGAGGCATTGGTGTGGTCGCCGCTGATTCTGCAGAACGGCATGGATTCCGTCTTCTTCCCCCGGACCCAAAACTCCAGGAACAGTTTCACAGCCTTTTCCGGGCAAAGGTAATCCAGCCCACCAACCCTCTCGATCTCGGAGATCTCTTTAATTTCGATCTCTACACCACTATCCTCGAACAGGCTCTCAGATTCCCGGTGGTCCAGGGGATCCTCTTTCAGCACGGAGCAACGGCTGAGGAGAAAGAGCCTTCCAGAAAATTCGTCCAGGCGGTCAGGGAACTCTCCTTACGTTATCAGAAACCGGTCGCCCTTCAATACAACACTGATGAAGAGGAGCTGGCTTACATCAAGAGAGCCCTCGACTATCCGATCTTCACGGAACCTGAAGATGCCTTAACGGCCCTGGCGATCTCCAGGGATTATTACCGAAGGTTAACCACGGAAAAGAGTCCTCCCCTTTCCTATCCCTTCGACCGGAACCGCGTCACTTCGATTCTTCAGGGAGCCTCGAAAGAGAAAAGGGATCTCCTTCTCCCGGAGGCGATGGAAGCGCTTCAGGCCTGCGGCATTGCCGTTGCCGAATATGGGGTGGTCCACGGAAAGGAAAATTTGCCGCAGGCCCTCGAAAAGACCGGCTTCCCTGCCGCCATGAAAGTCATCTCTCCGGAGATATCGCACAAATCGGATGTGGGCGGGGTGGTCCTCGGCATCGACTCTCTCAAGAAGGCCGAAGAGACTTACGGGAAAATGAGAGCCACGGGCCTGGGAAATATCAGCGGTGTCCTCGTTCAAAAGATGATTTCCGCCGGCAAAGAAATCATCCTGGGAGCGAAACGGGACCCCTCGTTTGGCCCGGTTCTCCTTTTTGGCGTGGGCGGTATCTATGTGGAGGTTTTGAAGGAGACTTCCATCCGGGTCGCTCCGATCAATCGTTCCGAGGCAGAAGAAATGATTTTTGAATTGAGAGGATCCGGAATCCTCAAGGGAGTGCGCGGAGAACGTCCGTCGGATATCGACGCGATTATTGAGATGCTCCTGAGGCTCTCCCAGATGATGATCGAATTCCCACAAATCGAGGGGATTGATATCAATCCGGTGATGGCGCTGGAGAAAGGGGCCATCGCCGCGGATGCACGAATCCTTTTGACCGCATAGTTATCAGATCCCCAGGTTTTCCCCGACGAGAATGACAACCACCTCCGTGCGGGTCGGTTTCTTCGCCAGGGTCACGTAGATATTGCAGATCCGGTCCGGGGAATTGCAATCGGCACACACCCCTGTTTCAACACAGGGTGTCTTTCGTTTAAGCCTCTTCGCATTCTGCGGAGCCGCCCACTCCCGCACCCTTTTCTCCGCCTCATCGATATCTTTGACAAGCTTATTGACTCCCGAAATGATGATCGTCTTTTTCGGCCCGATGAACATGGCGCCCACCCGGTTGCCTGTGGCATCGATGTTGAAAAGTTTTCCGTCCTCGGTAATGGCATTCGTGCTTGAAAGAAAGACGTCCGAAGAAAAAGATTTCCGGATCAGGTCAAGTCGTTCTTCATCGTTCCTGGCCTGCCTCATAGGCCAGATCAGATGAATCTTGCGTTTTTCGAGAGCCTCCGGCAGTCCCATTTGAGTCAGTGTCACGGACCCCCCTATTCCTACAGTCGCGCCGTCCGGTATCCGTTTCATCACCTCTTCATATGCCGCCTTTGCATCCAGAACAAAAAGGGCTTCAAAGTTGTTCTTTTTTAAAGCCTGAATCGTCCTCTCGGCCTGTTTTTCCCGATACCATCGTTCCAACTCGTCCATGTCTCTACTCTCCTTAGGATAAAATATATTAGATGGCATTATGGTCTATTCTGTATTAATGTGTCAATAAAACCCTGGTCGATCATTGCATCGACGGTATTTGAAAGGAGAAGAAAATGGAAAATAGTCCCAGTTTCCTGGAAGGGGTCGGAAGGGGCCGGATGGGACGGATCGTCATGGGTAAACTGGCAATGGATATCGATCTTTTGAAAGGGATCGAAGAGCTGGTTCAAAGAGAAAAAATCCGGACCGGTGTGATCCTTTCGGGGATCGGGGCTTTGCAAAAAGCCACGTTCAGGAATTTAAAAATAATGCCCCTCGATTTAAAAGTGGAAAAGCACCATCGCCTCTATCTTGAATTGGAGCAACCGATGGAGATCGTCTCCCTGACCGGGTGGATTGCAACGAAAGAAGACGGGGAGGCGGAGATTCATGCCCATTTTTCAGCTTCCACCGTGATCGATGAAAGGGTGGTCACTCTCGGAGGACATCTCACCTCCGGAGCCCTGACCTCGGTGAAAGTCGTCGTGGTCATTGCCATCATTGAGGATACGAATATAAGGGCAGGCCTTGATCCTCGCCTAAACCAGTTCGACGTGACATTTTATGACTCTTTGAAAACGTATATCTAATCCCTGCGCATCATCTCGGCCGGACCCGGGTCCCGTCACCCCGGTGATAATAAATCCTGTTCCCTTTTTCATCCCTGCTTACCCATCGGTCAAAGATAGTGGAACAGGAGCGTCCACAAGAGGCCGGCCAATAAAATCGAAGCCACCGGAAACCAGAGGAGACGATAGACCCCCTTCCAATCGGCCTTAAAATACTCCCTGGTCAGAACGAGGCAGAGGTGGAGCGGAGAAAGCAATACTCCGCATATCCCTCCGGCAAAGGCCAGCATCATATAGTAAAGGTAGTCGGGGTGAGCCCGGAGGAGAGGAATCAGGATCGGAAAACCGATTCCTATCGGTGCGATGGTCACTCCGGTCATCAATCCGACCAGGAAAGGGACAAACATCGCAATCAACCAGAGCGGAATTCCGAAGGAGGATAAGGCTTCGGAAACGGCGGGAATGGAATGTGTTGATTCCAGTACCTTCTTAAACCCCATGACGATGGCCACGGTCAAGAGGAGTTCAACTCCAAGACTCTCCTTAAATCCCTTCAAAATTTTTTCCCACTTGACCCGGAAGAGAAGGATCATGCCCGCGGTCGTGATGCCAAAAGCATAAACGAGCTCCACCTTAAACCCGACCACCAGGATGAGGGCAAAAAGGAGGGGGGCGAGGTTTTTCAATAAAATCGAGATCGCTGTTCTTCCCGACAAGTGTTTATATGCCTTTGTCGATTTTGACACCCCCCAGTAGCCGACCACGACTCCGCTGAGAATGGCGGCAGGAGTGAGGGGAAGGTTAATCCAGCAGAATTCTCTTACGGGAATGCCGATCAGGGAAGCGGCCAGGATAAGGGCCGGATAGGTAGGCAGCACATATTCCCATACATGGCGGAACCAGAAGTTGATGAAGGTTCTGCGTTCCCGCGTGAGCTTCAATTCATCCGAGCCTTCCACCACCATAGGGGCGGAGACCAATGCGCCTCCCATAATGGGCATCAGCCCGATGATCGCCGGGAGCAATGCAATCACCAGCCGGATATCCTTCAACGTGGATCGAAACCCTCCCAGGATCTGGTTCATCCGGCCTGTCTCCTTCAGGAGGTTGCTGAAGAAGAGAATGGAGACAAAAGCTCCAAGGATTAAAAGTGTATTCGCATCGACGAAGGACGAGAGGACATCCACCAGGATCTTCCGCAAGGGGAGACGAAAAAGAATTCCAAGCAGGAAGGTCGCGAGCAAAAGGCTCAGCCAGAGGCTAACCTTTCGATACAACAAAGCAATGACGGCCAAAAAGACAATACCGATCTTGATCAATTCAACCACAATGGGTAGCCTTTTTTTTCTAAATTAATTTTTAATTCCGCAATTCGAAATCCGCAATCCGAATTACTTCTATAGCTCCGATTCCAATTCTTCGATCTTTCGATTCACTTCTTCCAGTTGTCTCAAATGCTGGACCCCTTCCAACTCCGGTCCCATCTTTTTCCACCTCTTCAATTTTTTTCGAAGCCTCTTGTAGTTCCTGTCCAGATGCCTCATAAGAAGATGAAATGCCGGTTCGGAAGGGGCCTCTTCTTCGCCCACCTCTTCGAAGATCCGCCTGTCTTCGGGAGCAAAGAGAATTCTTTTCTCTCTCCACTGAGGCACGCTGGTTTTGACATGGAACCGTTCATGGATGAGGCGGCTCAGTTCCATGGAAACCTTCTCCTCTCCATGGTTGACGAAAATTTCCTCCGGTGGGTTCTCAAAGCGGGAAAGCCATTCGAGGATCCCCTGTTGATCCGCATGGGCGGAGAATCCCCCCAGGGTATGGATGTGGGCCCTGACCGCAATCTCCTCTCCGAAGAGTCGGACACTCTTTGCCCCATCGACGATCCGTCTCCCGATTGTTCCTTCTCCCTGGTAGCCCATGAAGACGATGTGGGACTCCTTTCTCCAGAGGTGATGCTTTAAATGGTGTTTGATCCTTCCCGCATCACACATCCCGCTTGCGGAGACGATGATCCCCGGGCCATCAACCTCGTTGATCGCTTTTGACTCCTCCGTTGTCCGGGTGTAGATGACTTCGGGCAGGTCCAAAGGGGTTTCCCCTCGCAAAAGGATTTCCCCGGTTTCCCGGTCAAAGCAGTCTGAATTCTTCTTGAAGATCTCGGTGGCTGAGATGGCCAGAGGACTGTCGATATAGACGGGGAGCGATGGGATCAGCCCCTCTCTGATAAATTGGCCGAGCGTGTAGATGATATTCTGGGTTCGTTCCACGGCAAATGCCGGAATGATCACCTTGGCCCGGTTGTCAATCGCTTTCCGGACAACCTTTAACAGTTCTTGAACGGTCTCTTCCCTCGACTTATGGAGCCGATTTCCATAGGTCGATTCCACCCAAAGCAGATCCGCGTCTCTGATAACGGCAGGATCCCTGACGATGGGCTGATCCGAGTTTCCGAGGTCTCCTGAGAAGACCAGTTTCTTCTCCTTTCCTCCCTCTTCCACCCAGAGTTCGATGATGGCCGATCCCAGGATATGGCCTGCGTCCTGAAACCTTACCTTGAGTCCATCGGTCAAGGAGAGGACCTCGTCGTAATGGACAGGAGAAAAGAGTTGAAGACTTCTCTCCGCATCTTCAACTGTATAAAGAGGGGGGGGAGCCTTTCCGCCGGACCGTCTTTTCTTACGGTTCCTCCATTCCGCCTCCATCTCCTGGATATGGCCGCTGTCCTTCAGCATCAACTCGCACAGGTCAAAAGTTGCCCGGGTGCAGATGACCTTTCCCCGAAATCCTTCCCGGACCAGCTTGGGGATGAGGCCGCTGTGATCAATATGGGCATGCGTCAGGAGGATGAAGGAGAGGCTTGGGGGGTGATAAGGACCGGTATGATGATTTCTCTTCTCGATCTCTTTGCCGCCCTGGAACATCCCGCAATCGACAAGCCATTTTAACGAACCTTTTTCTAAAAGGGTGGATGAACCGGTTACGGTTCGAACCCCTCCCAGAAATTCGATTCTCATCGTCTCTCCTTTAACTCATCTTAATTTGCTTACCGAATTCGTTTAAAGTTTTTTCTCCGGACTCCGAACACCGAACTCCCTGCTTAACGGCAGGCAGGCGAACTTTGAATAAAAACTCCCTTCTTCCTAATATAAAACCCCTCAATTTTCAATGGAAAACCGAGATATGAAAAACCCGGGGCCATTGACGAATATCCAAATAGACCTCATAATGGTGGCAGGGAGGAACTATGACAAATCATCAGTATGTTGTCGATAGCATAACACCCCAGGAATCCTGGAGGATGTTCCACATCATGGCGGAGTTTGTGGAAGGATTTGATGCCCTGGCCGGATATCGTCCTGCGGTAAGCATCTTCGGCTCCACCAGGGCCAAACCTGAGGACAAGGTCTATCAGAAAGCGGAACGAATTGGCCAGGTCCTTGCGGAGAATGGATTTAGTGTGATCACGGGCGGAGGACCTGGGGTCATGGAGGCGGCGAACAAAGGGGCTTCTTCGGCCGGAGGGAAATCGATCGGTCTCAACATCGAACTTCCGCTGGAACAAAAACCGAATCCCTACTCCAACATCAATTTAAAATTCCGCTACTTCTTCGTCCGGAAAGTCATGTTTGTCAAGTATGCGGTCGCCTATGTCATTCTCCCGGGCGGTTTTGGAACGATGGACGAGCTCTTTGAGTCGGTCACGCTCATCCAAACCCACAAGATCAAACCTTTCCCAGTGATCCTGGTCGGATCGAATTACTGGAAGGGCCTTTTGAACTGGATCAAAGAGGTGGTGCTGAAGGAAGGAAGGATCTCGACCGAAGATTTAAGTATCTTTCAGGTCATTGACGAACCCGAAGAGATCGTCCGGGTCATCAGGAAGACCGTCATATTATAATCGTTCGGCGTAATTGAGTCCGGTGTCCGGAGTAAAAACGCAAAGCTTTAGAACTCCACATTTCATGGTCATTCCATTCTCTCCGCGACCAATTCGAGGATATCCTTCACTTCAATCCGGTCATCCGCATTGAGCACCTTGATGGCCGAGTCAAGGGAGGTCAAACAAAGGGGACATGCCGTGGCAAGGACTTCGGCCCCTGTCTTTAGGGCCTGCAGGACTCTTGTCTCATTGATCCGCTTCCCGGCCCTCTCTTCCATCCACATGTGGCATCCTCCCCCTCCGCAGCAGAATCCCTTCTCCCGGCGCCTCTCCATTTCCGATAGAAAAAATCCCTCCATCTTGCCAAGAATCCGGCGAGGTGGATCGTAGCCGCCGTTATAACGGCCGAGATAGCAAGAGTCATGATAGGTGATCCTTCTTGGCCTCTCCTCTTTTTTAACGGTGAGCCTTTTTTGAAGGAACAATTCGTCAAGGAGCGCGGTATAATGGACGACTTCATACCTCCCCCCGAACTGCGAGTATTCATTTTTCAGGGTGTTAAAACAATGCGGGCAGGCGGTGATGATCTTCTCGAACTTTAACTGTTTGAGCCGGTCGATATTTTTCTCCACATTCAGCTGGAAAAGGTATTCGTTCCCCATTCTCCGGAGGTCGATGCCGCAACACCACTCGGAACTTCCCAAAACACCAAAACGGAATCCGGCCCGGTTCAGAATCCGGATCAGACCGGTGGCCACGACAATATTGCGGTCATCGTACGAACCATAACACCCGACCCAGAAAAGGAAATCGACCTGCTCTCCGGGGGCCAGCTCTTTGACCCCCAAATCCTTTGCCCACCACATCCTCCTGGCCGGATCAAATCCCCAGGGATTTCCTTTCCTTTCAATATTCCGAAAAGCGAACTGGGTCTCCTTCGGAACCTTCCCTCGATTAAGCACGAGGCTTCTCCGAAACTCCAACAACTTTGTCATTGGCTCAATGAAAACAGGACAGTGTTCCAGGCAGTTGCGACAGGTGGTGCACTCCCAAATCTCCTCTTCCGTTACAATCTCTCCGATGACCTGCGGGCCCTTTTTCCCCGCCTTGAGGCTTTCCATGCCCCGCTTCAGATTTTGAACCACTCCTTTCGGGTTCAGATGTTTCCGGGTGAGATGCGCCGGGCAGTTCTCCTGGCAGCGGCCGCATCGTGTGCAGGCATCCAGCTCCAGCAGGTCCTTCCATGTGAACTCTTCCATGCTTGTCACTCCGAAGGGCTCCGAACCCTCAAGGTCCATTTTACTCAGAGCGCCTTTGGTCTCCAGGTTCCTCAAAAGAATGTTGAGAGGCGACGAAAAGAGGTGGAGGAGATTGGAGAACGGAAGGTAAGAAAAAAAGACCGTCGATAAAGCAATATGAATCCACCAGATCATGGACAACCATCCAGTGGGGCCGTTCCCATGAGGAAAAAAGCTTAGAAAAACGGAGGCAATACCGGTGGCCGCCGGAGACCATGACGACCACGGTGAGAGATAGGCCTGATTCCTGATGCCGGTTGTCAAAAAACCCGTCAAAAAAATGAAAAATAGAAGAAGGAGAGAGAGAAGGTCGGTTTTCTGCTCATCCAGCGCTTCCGGTCGCCCCAGGTATCTACGGCCGGTCAGGAGGACAGTGCCCGCCACGCCGAGCACCCCCGCACCGTCCAGGACGAAACGGAAATAAGGATAGGCGTCCGGGCCGATCCATCTGGCCCGGGTGAGGGGGAAAATGAGATATTCCTGGAGGAGAATGATCAATACCGCCAGGCCCAGGATGAGGAAAGACCAGAAGAGAAGAAGGTGACTCAGTCCGGGAAAGATCTCCCTTAAAACCGTCCGGTGTCCCAACACGTTTGAGAAGAGGCCCTTCCACCTCTCCTTCCAGTGACTCCACACCATTCCATTTCTTCCGCTACGCCACAAGCGGTACCGGCGACGGAGGCCAAAGAAGATCACAAAAAAAATGACAATGGCCAAACAATAGAAGAAGGCGCCCTTCAGGGTGAATGGATACCGGTATCCCCTTTGAAGGAATAGAGAACCCTCCTGATTCAATGAGCCACTTTCAGGGTGGATATGGCAGAGGGTGCAATCCGAACCCGGCATGCGGAAGGCATAAAATTCCCAGGCACATGCGGAGGAAAAAGGAAAGGCGAGAAGCATGAACAATAGGACCACCGCCGGGAGGCAATTTGTTTCTGAGGAAATCATGAATGTTTTTTAATCTAACCCGGGGGTTTCGTCAATCGACGAGACACAAAAGCAAAAGGGTTGCCGGCTCCCTGGTCGGGTTACCCGCTTGATCTCCGGCGATGACGGCGGGCTCCGGATACCGCGTGGTAGGTGAGGAGGGTCGTCAATTCGATCAACTTCTTCTCTTCTTCCTCGGGAAGGTATCCCAGGAATTCATTTCTGCAGATCGCCTCCCATCGGCGAAGGCTTTTCCGAACTGTGTGCCGGTTCGATCCCCAGATCCACTGGCTGACCTGTTCCGTCAAAGGCCTTGCATATTTCCTAATCAATCTCCATGCGGGAAGCAGTTTCCTACGGCCGTTGGCCGGCCTGCCGAAAAGTTCATTCATGTCGTTGAGATATTCCTGGAGTTCCTGGTCCAGCATCTCCCCATCCAGCCCCCACCACTCTGAAACGGTCTCTTCGATGGCCGTATATTCCCCTTCCCTCTTCCTTTTCGGGTAGACCGGCTCATTTCCTACGACCTCCTTCATCAAACGATTCATATAGGTCAATTTCTCAAGGGCATTGGGCCAGTTCCTGTATTTTCTCTCCCAGTGGGACCTCGGGTCGAGCCAGATGGCAAATGTCTCTGCCCAGTCCTCGTCCGGGTGTTTCTGGGCATAATGGGGATCGCCCAGGTAATGAAGGTGGCGGACATAACTCTTGGACCAGGGGTTCACCCTGTAAAGATATCCGTCTCTGTATTTCTTGTTAAAATCCCCGAAAATATCTCTCGTATCCTTCCGTTGCCAGAGGCGATACGCATAATTGACGGCATGGCCTGTCTCATGGCGAAGGGTCTTGATGAGACCCTCACCCGCTGGAACATCTCCTTCAAGCTCTTTCAATTCAGGCCTGGCATAATAAAAAGGAACGCTGATCGAAATTGTCTTGTTAACACAGCCCCACTCATTTCCGAAATAGAAATCAGGCCAGAGATGGATCCGGCGAAGCCTCAGTTCCCTCTTCAGTCTCTTAAGGCAGTGGCCCAGACTCTCATCCACATTGAGGTCGAGATCGCTGATCCTCGTGGTTAAAAATTTTTGGTAACTGATCTCATCCATCTTCTTGAAACCCTCTGACTAAACCACCTTCATGAAATTTAATAAACTCAATAGGGTCTGATAAGGGCAGGTAAAAAGAAGTTCAAAACCCCGACATTAACTTAAGATCAGATCCAGAATAAATATAATACCTCCCGTGAAATAGGTCAAAATAAAAAATTTCACAAATAAAATTATCATAATATCAATGAGTTATACAATGTCAGAAGTCTGTCCCTTTTCCATATTAATGTTTGTCATAGTCGAAACTCAAATTCCTGCCTGTGCCAAGGCTTCGGCAGACAGGGAGACTCGCATGTGGATGCTGGATACTCGAGCCCGGCCTGTTAAATTCAATTTTTTTATTTTATGATGATTACGTAATGCTCGTCTGCGGAGAGAAAGAATGGATGTATATGTCTCGGGCGTAGGAATGACGAAATTCGGAAAAACAAAAGATTCGCTCGAAAAGATGATGGGAGAAGCGGCAGCGCTTGCATTGAAACAGGCTCAACTGGACCGGGTGGATGCCATCTATATTGGAGTGATGAACGTCGAGGAATTTGTGGGGGACTCCAATTTCGCAGCTCTCCTTGCGGATTCGATTGGCATGGCAGGCATTCCCTCCACGCGGGTGGAAACAGCCTCTTCCACCGGCGCAGGCGCTTTTGAGACGGCTTTCTATGCGGTTGCCTCCGGCCATTTGAAGAATGTCCTCATTCTGGCTGGTGAAAAAATGACTCACCTTTCAACCGCCAAAACGACCCGTATTCTTTCAGAGGTGATCGACCGGTCCGAGCGAAGATATGGGGCGACCATGCCCGCCCTTGCAGCCATGATCGCGCAAAAATATGGGAGGGATTATCAACTCCCCAATTCAAAGTTGGAAACCATTCTTTCTCTCGTGGCCATCAAGAACCATTTTAATGGGGCCCTCAATCCCCGTGCCCAGTTCAGAAAGACGATCACCCGGGAAGACTACCTGAAGAGCCAGATGGTTTCTTACCCCCTGCGCCTTTATGATTGCGCCCCGATCACGGATGGAGCGGCCGCCCTCATCCTCACCTCACAACCCACTGCCGTTAAAGTCTCTGGCATCGGCCATGCAACGGATACCCTGGCGGTCCGGCACCGGGCTTCCCTGACTTCTTTCAACTCAACCAAGGAAGCCGCCCTGAAGGCTTACACGATGGCGCAACTCAATCCCTCCGATATCCGGTTCGCAGAAGTGCATGACGCTTTCACTCCATTTGAAATCATCGGGACAGAGGACCTGGGTTTCTTCCCGCCGGGAGAGGGATGGAAAGCCCTGGAAGAAGGGGCAACCCAACTCCGCGGAAGGTTTCCGGTCAATCCATCAGGAGGACTTAAATCAAGAGGTCATCCGGTGGGGGCATCAGGTCTTGCCCAGATCGTGGAGATCGCTTCTCAAATGAGAGGGGAAGCGGGAGAACGGAGGCAATTGGAGCAAACGGAGGTCGGCTTGGCCCAGAGCATCGGAGGCCTGGGGAACAATAATCTGGTCACGATTCTGGAAAAGAGCGACCGGAACAGGGTGGCGAAGCCGGGCTGGAGGCCGGATTACCAACCGGAGTTGATTGTTTCACAGAAGGATTCTCCCTCCCCGCCGGCAGGGGGCATCGGAGTCCTGGAAACCTTTACAACGCTCTATGCCACCCCGGAAGGGTTCCGTTCGCCCCTGACCTTCGGTTTTGTCAAAACAGAGTCAGGGGAAAGGCTGTTGGCCTGCAACCCGGATTACCACTCCCCCAAAAAGTTGAAGATCGGCAATAAGGTCTCCCTAACCCATCGGGAGGGCCTCTATGTCTTCGAAAAATTACCCCTCTTGAGCCGCCTGAAACGCCGGCTCAAGGGCTTACGCTCATTATAAGCCAGGCCCCGAAGTCTCAACCTGAAACCCGGTTTCTCTATTTCCCTTCTTTCGCTTTCAATTCCTGGAACTTTTCCTGGATCGCTTTGACCTTATCCGGATGGGTTAAAAGATCATAGGCAGTTAACGCAATGACCTTTGCCGCGACGACTGTTGCTTTCCAGCCTTCTTCAGAACTGGCGGCCTCCCGAAAGGCATCCGAATGAAGGGGCGTTCCTTCCGGTGCAATTTTAAACCACAAATTTGCCGTCGGATAGGCATGCCCTACGTTCCCAAGGTCCGATGAAGCAAATTCGGTAAAATCCTTGATCTCATGATCCCCCACGCCAATTGCCCTGATCTGTTCCAGCACCATCTTTGTATAAGCGGGAATACCGATCGGGGCCTTAAGAGAGGTCCGGGGTTCTTTGAATTCAAGCTTTGCTCCTGTGGCCAGCTCTCCGGCTTTTGCACAGTTGATAACCTTTTTATAGGTTTCCTCCATCGTTGCTGTGTCGAGTGCCCGGACGGAAAACTCTGTCTCTGCCAATTCAGGAACAACGTTGACCAAATCTCCTCCCTTTTTGATGATGCCATGGATCCGGACATCCTGACGGACATGTTCTCGAAGCATATCGGTTCCATTAAACGTGAGAATCACGGCATCCAGGGCGCTGATCCCCTTATGAGGTGCAAAAGCGGCATGAGAAGCCTTCCCTTTAAAAATAAAGGTGGCCCTTTTCATCGCGAGGAGTCTCTGGTCCACGCTCCAACGGTCCCCGGGATGCGTGATCAAGACAATATCCGACCCGTCGAAGTGCCCTCCTTCCAGAAGAGCAATTTTACCTCCGCCGAGAGATCCCCTTTCCTCATCAGGGGTCCCGATCACGAGGATTCGCCCCGGTGTCTCCTTCATCACCTGTGCAAGACCGGCTGCCGCAAGAAGACCTGAAGTGGCAATGAGATTATGGCCGCAGGCATGACCATTTTTAAGAGCATCATATTCCAGCATAATCGTAATGGTTGGCCCGGGTCCTTTCCCCGCCAATTCGGCTCGGAACCCTGTTTTTGAAATTCCATCTTTTACCAAATCAGCCGGGACCTTGAGATCTCCTTCCACCTTAAATCCCAGCTTCTGCAACTCCTCCTTGAGAAGTGCGGAACTCTTAAACTCCTGCTGGCCGAGTTCCTTGAAATCGAAGATCTTCTGTGAGACGGCCCTGCAATTGTTGTTGTGGGCATCGATCGCTGAAAGAACCTTCTGCGGGTCGGCCCATGCGGCCCTTGCTATCAATGCCGACAGAAGAACCACAGCAAAAAGAATCATCCTCATCCTGCACATCACCCTGTTCATACCCATTTTCAATCCCCCCTTTTTGGTTTTTATTAACCGGACAGGCCTACTAAAACATAATTTGAGTTTTTTTGCAATTTTTCCAATGCAGAAAAAAGAAATGCAAAGAGGTAAAACCAAATGGAAGGGAAAACCCTGTCTGCGAAGAATAATGGAGGGGAATCTTTATGTGGTAATAATCTGAGCCATCTGGCCGGCGTAGATGACGATATACCGCATCGCGAATCCCCCTATGAGTACCGAGGTGGTGATAATTCCGGAGATCCAGGGGCTATGCTCCCTCAATTCCACCTGCTCGATATAATGGGGAATCAGTTCATACACTTCGAGAGCCAGGGGAACCAAAATCCCCACGCCTACGACAAACGTCCAGAACAGGAAGGTAAATTCACCTCCCATGATGAGATGGACCGCCGCCACCGAACTTCTTGGCGACACATAGAGACCCAGGATAAAAAGAAAAACGGCAATGATCGAAAAGACCATCAGGGTAAAATCGATCGAATGAATCATGAATTTGTTCGTATTGATATTTTCCCGGCTCATTCCCCGGAACCCCTTGATGAAGCAGCCGACAAAGCAGATGGAGGCTGAACCCGTCATCATGGCAGAAACGAGAAATAACATCGGAAGCATCGGATTATTCCAGAACGGTCTTGCCGTAAGCGCTCCCAAAAGCACTCCGGTATAGATGGCCACTCCAATCGAGATAGGGATTCCAAATCCTGCCACCAATCCCCTGATCTTTGTTAAATTATCGCCTCGAAACCGGCTGAGAAATCGGCTGGACCGGATCGGGGGAAAAATTTTAAAAAAGTCCAACCTCTCCGGAAGCCAGAGGTAGAGGTGTGTCAAACTGAAGATAGAGAAAAACAAGAGAAGCCACGACCCCAGGGACATCACCGAATTGGGTTGAAACGTTAGAAAGAGTTTCCAAAAGAGCTGTGGCCTTTCAAGATCATAGATGAGGGCAAGGATCCCGATCATCACCGGAAAAGGAGCGATATAAGCCCCGATCCGGGTGATATTCTCATATCTTTCTTTCCCGAGAAAGTAGGCCGTAGCCGATATGATGAAGGCCCCGGCGCTCAGTCCTGCTGCGAAGAGGTCAACCGCCACGATCCAATTCCAGTGAATATGTACCTGCCCTTCCATCTTTTGCTCCTTTTAATCTTGGGTAGTCAACCCGTCATTGCGAGCAAAGCGAAGCAATCTCACAGGATTGGTTCGTCGGTCCTATCGACCTCCTCGCAATGACATCTGTATTTTTTTTGAGGAGAAATAATTTTTCCAATTCGCCACCGACGAATCCCCGTTAGCTTCAGCCTCCTCCTACCCTGGGGACGAAAGAGGGATCGGCTTTCCCCATGGAGGCATCGCGATATAAAGCAGGGGTTTCTTTCGTATACTCCAATTCAACGGGTTCTTCCGACTTCCTCTCTTCCACAACCACTTGCCAGAGTTTTCCCTGGTTTCCAAAGCCTGAAGGCTTCTCTTTTTTTTCACAACCGGTGAAAAGAAGCAGGCCACCCAGAGTAAAAACAAAAAACAACCGCTCAATCATTGTTCTTCTATCCATGCTCCTCCACCTCCAGTCTTTCCCTTTCCCGCCTGAGAAAGAGATCAAGAATGTCTAAGGCGCTGACGTAAAAACGATGGGGATGAAAACGCTCAAATTCCTTTTTCAGTGAGGGAACCCAATCAAGATGATGATTGATAAAGGCTTTGATCTCCATGTCGGTTTTGAAACGATAAAGAAGGGACAAAAATTCCAGCTCCAGAACGAGATGGTCAGGTTTCCATTTAAATTCTTCGGAAATCTCCATTCCGCATTGTTCATAGACGGCGGATAGATGGAGGGCGGAGTCGCCCATCAAAAGACCTTTGTTCGAAGCAAAAAGAAGGGAACAGTGAATGTCCTGGGTCCAGGGTTTATAAAAGGATTCGACCAGGCAGATATGGTCCTCCCGCAGGTCTGAAAAGAGATGCTCATAAGCCTCTTCCAGCTCTTTCCCAAAACCCACTTCCCCGCCGGCGGCAAGAAATCCATTCAAGAAAGGTTCACCCTCTCCCCAATCGTCCGTATACTTTTTAAAAAAAGAGTAGAGAGCCCCCCCTTGGACCCACCGCTCCATCTCACGATCAGGGGGTGAGAAGAGAGAGGCGAAAACCTGACAGAGGGATTCCTTTTCCGGAGGAGTCATGTTAGGCCTTTTTGTAATAGATTCTTGGTTTGGTATTTAACTCAGCCTTAAATTGTTTTAACCTGTGCTTGATGATGTATTGTGAGATTTCGCTATTGGGATCATCCAGGTCGCCAAACATCCTGACACCTGTCATGCAGGTCGTCATACAGGCCGGTTTTTCCCCTTTTTCGATAAAATCGATGCAGAATCGGCATTTTTCGATATAACCCGCTTTTTTAATAATCCGCACATTGTATGGACAGGCGGCAATGCAATATTTGCAACCGATGCATTTACTCTTTTCGACCAGGACCACGCCATTCTTCAGCTTCACAGAAGCCCTTGTGGGGCAGACCTTTACGCAGGGAGGGTTGTCGCAATGCTGGCATTGAACCGGCAAAAATTCCCGGGAAAAGTTCGGAAATGCCCCGTACTCCCGTTCTTCGAGATGGTTATAGGCCTCCTTTTCGGCAAGGCCATTCAGGTTCTGACATGCCACCCGGCACGCATGACATCCCACGCATTTGGTTTCGTCGATCACCATTCCGTATCGCGCCATACTCATCACTCCATCAGTAATTATTGCCCGTTGCCTGCATCTTCTCCGAACTTCGAACTGGGTTATGCTTTCGTCACCTGCACCACGATCTCCGAAGACATCGCGTGTCCAACCGTCGGATCGAAGTAGGTCGGAAGAAAATCATTGTAGGAGAGCCCCATATCAAAAGCGGTCTTCAAATGTTTAGAAAAGATCCCGTATCCGCTTGGAAGCCAAACACAGGAAGGATGGATCCCGCCGGTTAACCGGACCCGTATCTTCCCTTCCCCGACCATCGATTTGATTTGGACCCAATCCCCGTCCTTCAGGCCCAGGCGAACCCCCCGTTCTCTGTTCATCCAGAGCCGAATCATATCATACCTCTGGCTGATTGCCATGAGATAGGGTTGGTTGGCCGTCATCGCATGGGTATGGATCGCCTGCTTTCCATGAAGTAACCGGAAAGATTGGGGGTCTTTCGGATCGGGAGAGACAAGGGGTTCTTCCCATCGTGGGATGGAGGGAAAGTCAAGTTTTTCTAGAGTACTGGAGTGAATTTCCACTTTTCCTGACGGAGTATTTAGCTTTCCACAACCCTCTTTCCACTTCTCCCCTACAAAGAGAACTCCTTTTTTCTTCAAATTCTCAAGGGTGACCCCCAGGGACCGAAGCCGCAACCGGTTGGCTTCCTCGATATCAAAGTTAAAATATTTTCCAACCCCAAGATGCTTTGCCAGTTCAATGATGATCTGTGTTCCCGGCCGGGTGTCGAACAAAGGTTTGACCGCCTGCTGCTGGAGGCTCACCTGGGCCCGCTTGCCGCTATGTTTCGTATCAATCGCCTCCGTCCGCTCCAGATAGAATGACTCCGGCAGGACGTAATGGGCAATGGATGCAGTCTCAGAGAGAACCGTATCGATGACGACCAGCAGATCAAGTTTTTTGTAACCGGCAATGACACGTTTGGGATTGGGGTTGGTTCGAAGGGGATTGTTGTGATAGACGAATCCGGCTTTCAGTTCACCCCGAAGCGCCAGTTCCGGGATGGCATGGGCAATTCCATCTCCATAACTTCCCAGGGGATATCTTCCGGGCACCCCTGTCCCATCCGCTTTTCCCATTTCGGGGAGGTCCGGCGCGGGATGGTCGGGCTGAAGTTCTCCGAGCTGAGCTGATTGGGGAAAGTAGATTCCCCCTTCCCTGTTAATATTTCCCAGAAGACTGTTGGCAATGGCCAGCGCCCTGGCGGTTTGAAAACTGTTAAGATATTGAGATCCGAAAGCCCCATGATAGCCCCGGTGGATAAGGGCTTTAGGCTTGGCCTTTGCCATTTCACGAGCGATCTGGACGATCGTCCTGGCCGGAATCTCACAAACCTTCTCCGCCCATTCCGGAGGATAGTTGACGATTTCCTCTTCCAGTTGCTCGAATCCTACTGTTTTCTCTCTGACAAAGCGCCCGTCATACAACCCCTCCTTGACAAACACATTGATCATTCCCAAAAGAAAGGCCAGATCCGTGCCGGGTTTGATTGGAAGCCACTCATCCGCCAGAATCGCGGTTTCACTGTGCCTTGGATCGACCACCACCAATTTTGCCCCCTTCTCTTTTGCTTCGGCAATCCTCTTCACCTGCCCGAGATCGATGCCTCCAGCCGGGTTACGGCCAACGATAAGAATATACCGGGAATGGCTCAGATCATTGGAGGGAAGCTCCCCGACCGTTGTCGCCCATCCCGCATTTCTTGCCGTAAAACAGGTTGAGCCGTGGGTGAAGTAATGCGGGCTTCCAAGGGCATGCATCAACCTCAGTGCATAGGCATGGTTGGTCTGTGGATAATTGACCCAGAAGATGCTCTGGGGGCCGTTCGCTAACAAAATCAGATTCATCTTCTGAGCAATTTCTTTGTAGGCTTCTTCCCACGAAATGGGCTCAAATTTATCCCCGACCCTTTTTAAAGGGCCTTTCAATCGATTGGGGTTGTATAAATCATGAAGGTACCCGTGTCCTTTCGGGCAGATGACGCCGAGATTTCCATTCGCATCGGGGTTTCCTTCGATCTTCCATAATCTCCCATTCTTGACATGGGCAAAAATCCCGCAACGATTCCCGCATCCATTACAAATCGTGGGAACACTCGTGACAGCGGCACCAGCGCTCGCATGGACCCATTTTTGAAAATCGAGGAGCCCGGAAGTTAAAGAGAATGCACCTGCTCCTGCCACAGCCGTCTTTAAGAAACCCCGCCTCGTGATCTTTATATTTTCCATGTCCTTAAACTCAAGAATATCAGAATTGAACTGTCATAAATATCGGAAAATCTCCCCTCTTCCCTCTTTGTCAAAGAGAGAGAATACCTCCCTTTGAAAAAGGGAGGTTGGGGAGGATTTTAGAAATTATAAAAATTCCCTGCCCCCGGACCCCGGGGACAGGGAATAAAACGTTTATCTCTCTACGGGATAACCGGCTTTCACCCACTCCTCAAAGTGGGCATCCATCAGAACGGCATTTTTGTAACCCAGATCGTTCAGGGTCTTCGTAGCTAAAGCTGAACGAGCTGCCGTCAGGCAATAGACGTAGATTTTGCCATCCCTGTCCGTAACTTTATCCCAGACCGTAAACTCCAGCTTGCCTCTGGAGACGTGAACGGCTCCGGGAAGATGGCCTGCCTTAAACTCATCAGGGTCTCTGACATCGAGAATGACAGCTTTCTCCTTCTTATCGATGGCGGCCTTCACATCGGCCGGGGTCACCTTCTTGATCTCCGCTTTTGCCTTGGCTACCCAGTCTTTCACCGGTGTAGACTGCCAGGCAGGAGCCTTGGGCTTATCCTGTGCCAGTGTCAGGCTGACCATCGAAAGACTGAACACAAACGCCAGCATTAAAACAAACATCCTCTTATGCATCATCATTTTTCACCTCCTTTCATCGTGAATTAATTCCGCACTCTGCAATCCGAAATCCGAAATGGACATGACTTCCTCAAGTTGCTTCAAATCGAAGGGTTTCACCAGGAACCCTTGAATCCCCGCCTTCTTCGCTTCCTCTCTCATCCATTCATCGCTCTGAACGGTCATCAATATCGAGACCAGTTTTGGATTCTTACTCATCCATTCTGTCAAGATATCTAAGCCACCCCCATCCGGCAGACGGTCTCCGCAAAGGACGATATCAAAAGGGATGGACTTAAAAAGGGAGACCCCCTCCCTCTTTGAACCCGCAAGAAACACCTCGTCATTTCTTTGATGTTCGATGAAATACGAAAGGGATTTCTGGAAGGTTCTGTCGTTTTCAATAATTAAAACTTTCATACTTAGTTGAGGAATAGCAAGGAGAATGCCAATCAACAGAGCAAAAGAAAAATCTTAAAGGATCCCGTTCGGATGATTCACGTTATTTAATAAAATCAATAAATTAAATTTCATTGGAAAACTTTTCATCCTCATCGCACCGATAAAGGCTGAAAAAATAAAATAAACCAAATCATGGGAAAATTATCTGAAAGCAGACATGAGAGGAAGGATGGAGGAGTTAACACATTGGATTAAAAAAGAAATTATTTCTCTGTTTGTTTTCAAATAGCCTGTCTTAAAACAAACAGCGCCTTGCCCCTTTTCTGTATTGAGTTGATATCAATATGAAAGGTAGTCTAATAAGTAAGAGATGGATGGATTTCGTAACTGGAGTTTGAAGCAGGAATTTGGGTTATCTTATTTTAGGCCGGCCTTACGCAAGGCGTCGGTCACGAGGTCGACTTGAGACTTATCCTTGAAGGGGAGTGTCCTTTCATACTGCTCCAGAGAAAATGACGGATTGATCTTAAGAACCTGGGCAGCCGCTGCGTTTGCCCCTTCCTCCCGCCCTGTTAGGATGCTTGTGACAGCGAGTGCGATCTGGGCAAGCTGACTCTTCGGGTTCCGCTCCACCGCTTTTTTCGCCTCTTTGTATGCTTCATCGTATCGACCGACGACACGGTAAGCCATGCTCGACATCACGAAAGATTGAGCTACGGAGGGGTTCAGACGAACCGCTCTCTGAAGCAATGGAAGCGCTTCCTCATGCTTTCCCGAATAGGCCAGGGCAAGTCCGCAATTGTTGATGACAGAATACGAATTCGGATCGAGAGCTAATGCATGCTCAGCCTGAGAGACTGCCTTGTCGTACTGCCGGGTCATGGCAAAAAGATAGGCCAGAGTGGCTTGAGCAGTGGCATCCGATCCATCCAGCGAAACGGCTTTCTGTCCGAACTCGATGGCTTTTGTCAACGATTCCCCGGGCGACTTGCTCGTGCCGAGCCACACATCCGCTGCATAGGTAATCGCAAGACCCGAGTACCCCCTCGCGTAATCCGGGTCCTGAGCGATGACCTCCTCAAAGAGTTGACGGGCCCGGGCATTCCCCTCTTTTGTGTAGCGAAGGACCTGCTCGCGAGCTTCCATGGACTTCAGAAATATCTCCAGATTCTTTGTGCCTTTTCCCGTTTCGCTCCCCATATGCTCTGCCTGCAATTTCACGTGCAGCACCTTCATGATCTTTAAGGCGATCTCGTCCTGGGCAGTTAAAATATCCCCGGTTTCCTTATCAAAGTGTTCAGCCCAGAGATGATGGCCGCCAAGTGCGTCAATGAGCTGCGCCGTGATACGGACCTTTTCCCCGGATCGACGGACGCTCCCTTCCAGCACATACCTCACCCCTAATTCCTCGCTCACTTGTCTGATCTCAACAGGTTTGTTCTTATATTTGGACGTCGAGCTGCGGGCAATCACAAAGAGGTGTGGACTCTTGGAAAGCGTCGTGATGATCTCCTCAGTCAAACCCTCACTGAAAAACTCCTGCTCGGGGTCTTTGCTCATGTTCACGAATGGAAGTACAGCAATGGAGGGTTTGTCAGGAAGAGGAAAGGCCATCTTCTCCATTGAAGCCCTTTTGACAGGGGAAGATTTTGGATAAAATATCCAGATGGCCAATGTGGCAGCCCCTGCAATGATGATTATCATTGCAACAAGGGCTATCCAACGATACCGGCTCTGCAGAGTCGTCCCGTGTTCCCTTGGCAGAGATACCGTAGGTTCGGGTACTTCTGGAGAGGGTTGGACCGCTCCAATTTCAGGCACACTTTCGGCCTTTCCTTTAAGATTTGATAAGAACCTGTCCCATGCATCGCCATTGATAGCATCCTCATAGATGATGACAACATCATCTAAGCCTGCTCCTATTCTATCAACGGCAAACTTCAGCCTGACATTCTCTTCGCTCCCTTTATATTCAAAAAGATTCGCCCAATGATCTTTTTCAGCCTCTGTAAAATGATAGGTCTTGGCAACTCCTTCGTCATATTCTTTTCTTCTTCCAAGGACCTTAAAAAGATGAGCCTCTTCAAGGTTAGGCAGGACATCCTTCCATTTTCTGTAGATCCTTGGCAACAAATGCTCTTTATCCGATGATCCGGCAGCCTCTCCAACCGTATTGTTTAGTAATGCAAGGAGGTCATAGTTTCCTTCGAGGGGGATGGAAGTGATTTTCCCCAATCTTTTCATCTCGTTAACAACAAAGGCGATGACGGTGAGGTAAAACTTCCGGGAGGGTGAGTTGAAATGAAGGGTCAGTTCATTTCTATGCTGGAGGGTTATATGAAGCTTGAACTCATTCAGATCTATGGTGACGGGGGGAGATTTTGCTTTTATCGCCATTTTTCCCCTTCAGAACCCATTGATAAATCAATAGGTTTTACAACAACAGAAAATAAGCAAAAATATCTGACGGTTCGAACCATCAGGAACCATATCATAGGCTAAAGGTAATGTCAATTTCACAATTTTTTAAATATAAGAGTGTAAATAGTAAACCAGTAAAATGAAAAACAAAGCATTTGATGCGGAAAGAATTGGTATGAAGGGTTGTCCTCACTGCAACAGCTATGGCCGTAAATATGGAGTCGTCTGTTCCAAGTGTGGAGGGTTTGGATACATCAAAAAAGACGAAAATAAATTCCAACCCTCCTCTTTGATTCCTGAAGACAGACCCGCTCATCCTCACAACAGGAAGAGAGGACAGATCAGTGATCAAGGTCAGTCTGTTTTATTCGAATGAAGAAGGTAAAACATTCGACATGGACTACTATTTTAATAAACACATTCCCATGGTCAGAAAAAAGTTAGGGACTGCCTGCAAGTGTGTGGATGCAGAACAGGGACTGAGCGGCATACCGATAGGGACGCCGGCAACCTACATCGCCATGTGTCACCTCTATTTCGAATCAATGGAGGCATTTCAAACGGCCTTCGGCCTGTATGCCCTAGGCAATCATGGCAGATATGCTCAATTACACCACCATTCAACCCACGATTCAGGTCAGTGAAGTGAAATTATGAGAATAGAATCCTTGCCGGAGTGGTTGAGGAAGTCGGGGTTGAGGGAAAAAGAGCTTTTAGCAATCTCGATGAATTCTGGTCCATCCTGAATTCGCCGAAAGCAGAACCCTGCTAGGACTTAGAAATGCCACAGATTAGGTGGTTTTATTATTTTAGAAACGTCCAGGAAATATAAATGAGAAAGGAGATTGTGCTCATGAATAAAAGACAGTTAGTTCGTAAAATATTTGGTTCATTTTTTGTGAAAAACAGGTTCAAGTCGTTCAATTTATTGTTGGCCATTTTTTTCTTTATTGCCATCTTGGGAATAATAAATAGTGTTCAAGCACAATACTTGGTTGACGATTTCTCCGGAAGCCGAATTGACGGAACCAAGTGGGAGAATCTCGAATTTGTGAGGTACGTTCGAGACGGAGTGCTTGTGTCTACTCTCACTCGGTATGGGATAAACGGAAGCAATGACCTAATTTTTATTGATCCGAATGCAATAAATTCCATTAACGCGGATGTTACCATCATCACAGTAAGTAATACTGAAGCATTCCCCCGTGCCCGCCTTGGGGGTTACTTTTACAGAGACACTTTGGGAGATATCCATGCCGAGATAGGAATCAGAGAAAGAGCAGGTGCCTTGAGGGGATACTACATGGTCTCTCGATGTGGCGATGCACAATGCACCTCCCCTACGGTCTTGAACTACGAGGAATTCCTTGGGACCGTTAACCCTGGAGAAACACACAACTTATCCATCAGCTATGATGGGACGACGTTATTTAGTTTTTGGTTTGGTTCAACTAACAGATTATATTCTGGTCCGACAAGGTCAGAAGTACCTAATACTTCCTTCAAAACAATTGGAACTCGCATCAGCGACATTTCGGGTCCAAATGAAGGAGGATTTGTCTCTGCTGAGTTCGACAATGTGTATGTAAATGGAGACCTGATAAACAAGTACGACGACTTTGAAACTGGCGGGATCGATCCAACCAGGTGGGCCACCTGGGGGTTTGTCCGGGCAGTTTCTGGCGGAGTGCTCGTATCAAGATTGAGCCGATTTGGAGTTAATGGCGACAACAATATGCATTTCGTTGATTCCCAAGAAATTTGGGGATTTGAAGCAGATCTTAAAGCCATAGATATTCAGACAGTGGGTGCCCGTTCACAGGGCAGACTTTATGCAGGCTTGTTTAATGATGGCACTGGAAGTAGTCAACCGTATGATTTGTCAGGAGATGTCAATGCAATAGTGGGAATCTTAGATCAAGGGAGCGGCCCACAGGCATTCTACGCTGTATCAAGATGCACTGCCCCCGACTGCAACCTGCCAAATGAATCTGAAGTTCTTCACTCGGGGATCTTCAAAAATGTCAACATCAATGAAACACATAGATTTTCTATTTCCTGGGACGGATCAACTGCTACTCTTGGTTGCGACGACTCTGAAATCTCATTTGACTCGGCCTCCCTCCCGAACGTTGCCGGCCTCCCTAAAGGCCGCAAAGGCATTGGGACCCGTGTCAGCGAGATACATAACTCAGATGAGTGGGGTCGAATAACCGTTGCGTTTGACAACGTAGTCGTCACAGAGATGGATTCCGACCTGGATGGCCTCCCAGATAGTTGGGAGATGACATATTTTGGGGATCTAACCCAAGGGCCTTCAGGCGAGGCTGATTGGGATGGCCTCACGAACTTGCAAGAATTTAGATTGGGCACGAACCCAAGAAACCGGGATACAGATAATGATGGAATGCCAGACGGTTGGGAAGTGGCCAATGGGCTTAATCCACTCAATCCTTTAGATGCGGCACTGGATAATGACGCCGATAACATCACGAATTTACAAGAGTACCAATTAGGCACCAATCCAAATCAGGAGGATTTGGCCATCGCGAATATATACACTCAAGTTGTGTGTCACATCGACGAAACCAACTATAATTTCATCTCTTGGGAAGACGTGAATAATTTTGGGATTCAATGTGGACCAGTGGTGGTTGACTGGGGATATTTGGGTAACACCATCTACTCCGCTGCCGGCAACATCACTCTAAAATTTGTGGGATGCTCTGAAGATGGGATCCCTGTGCCCGGAAAAATCGAGGCACATGCATCGTCATCATTGGATGGGTATTATAAGAACTTTGCAAGGGCTCATGCCCAAGGGGATTTAAGGTACTATTTCAATGTGGTGCAGGCGGGTAATCCGCCGCTGATTCCAACAACTATTCCCGTTAAAATCGCAGCTCATGCTGTAGGCTCTGTGGAGAAGGGTTATGGAGGCTTTGGCGCAGGGGTATATGTGTACCATTTACCGTGGCCGGGTTTCCCTTCGGATCCATTCCAGATAGGTTGGCATGGGGTAGGGCCGTATTCCGCTTCATTAGATCAATCCATTACGCTTGACCTGGCGATTAACAACCAGTATCAGGTGTTTCTCTCTGCCAATGCCAACTGCTCGAGCGTCGGTACACTTGATTTAAGTGATGATGTTTGCGTGGCTTCCGTGTATTTCTATCCGATTATCCGCTTCGACCAGGCAGCATTCGATCAAAAATGGGGGAGCGCCTCCTTCCGCCTTGAAGATTACTACCGGATTCTTTTTAGCCCGAACATCGAGGTTTTATTACAAAAGGATTCTGACGGAGATGGGGTGAAGGATGCCTGCGACAACTGCCCATATGTTTCAAATCCCGACCAACTGGATAGTGACTGGGACGGGGTAGGCGATGTCTGCGACAACTGCCCATTTATTTCAAATCCAGACCAGCAAGATAGTGATGGCGATGGGATAGGCGATGTCTGCGACAACTGTCCATATGTTTCAAATCCCGACCAGCTGGATAGCGACGGCGATTGGGTAGGCGATGTCTGCGACCACTGCCCATCTGTTTATAATCCTGACCAACTGGATAGCGACGGGGATGGAGTAGGCGATGCGTGTGACAACTGTCCTTCTGTTTCAAATCCAGACCAGTTGGACAGCGACGGCGATGGAAAAGGTGATGTCTGCGACAACTGCCGATACGATTATAATTCTAATCAAGAGGATTATGACGGTGATGGAATCGGAGACGCCTGTGACAACTGTCCAATCGACCATAATCCTGAGCAAGAGGATATCGACAGTGATTGGGTAGGTGATATTTGTCAGGGAAATTGCAGTAACGGAAAAGGTATTTCTTGCCTTGACATGTATGCCCCTATAATACGTATTTCTGGTGCATATGGGTGTTATATCCGTTATTACTGCCCACCCGGTTACCCACCCAATTCCCCTTACTGTGTTCCCTATGAATATTGCCCACCCAATAACAGTGACTTTCAGCCCAAAGAGATAAGAAGCATACTGGATGAATCCGACCTTCACAGTCTGAACCCACATTGCTGGTGGGATGGCTTGTTGTTAAAGTGTTCCTATGATTACGACCGTAAGCCAGTAGCCTTATCTAGTTTAATGAAACATAATGAAGAGGGAGCGAACCTGGATATGGAAGGTGCGGATGGTGGATATATAAATCAAAGAAGCATAGTTCCTGAACCCGAAAGATTTAAGGATTATAGCAACACGGTTTATGGCACAGAAAGAGAATTCACTGATCGTGAGACTGGAAAGTCTTATAAGGCACTTCAGTACTGGTTCTTCTACCCATATAATGACTGGGAGAATAAGCATGAGGGTGACTGGGAAATGATTCAGGTGATCCTAGACTATCCTTCAAGGAATCCTAAATACATCACCTACGCCTGGCACCATGGTGGGACGAATTTCCAATGGGATGATAAGACAGTTGAAAGGTTGGAGGACATTCATCCTGTGGTTTATGTGGCCAGTGGTTCACATGCTAGCTATTGGTCTGCAGGAGCACATCCCTTTTACCAAGAGATTGATAACTGGTTTGACGACTGTTTTACAGATCATGCATGGGTTGAAAAAGAACTCACACCACCTTCTATACCTGGAGACCCAGGTGTTCCTGTTGAAACGTATAACTTGGTTCAGGTCGATTCCGAAACTTCTACGTGGATCAATTGGAAGGGACATTGGGGAGAGATTGACTGGGGACCAGCTGCAATAAACACAGGTTCTTCGGGGCCCAATAGTCCTGGGACTACTACTAAATGGAAGGACCCTATGGGCTTTGCGAGGAACCCGCTACCAGACAATTATTCAACATGCACGAATAGCCCGGTACGCTTGCATATTTACGATTCTGCGGGAAACCATGTAGGGCCAAACAGCGCAGGGAAGATTGAAGCACAGATACCAGGCCTGTATCTCTATACTCCGGACCACAAGAACAAGTCGATTATAGTCACTTCGGATGATCTCTTGTTTAAGCTCGAAGCAACAGCAACGGGCGAAGGTGTTTTCGACTTTGCATTCAGCAAATATGAACGAACCGCTTCAGAAGCTATGACTGTTATCTATGAAGGGATTTCTATCTCTAAAAATGGCATAGCAATGGTACACGCAAGTAGTAATAATCCCAACTACGAAATGTTGATTGATTGGAATGGGGATGGAACGACTGATTATTCAGTGCAACCTTCTCAGGTGCGAAGGCGCGAGATTCCCATAACGCCTATTAGCAATAATGTAGTGGAAAAACCGACCCCAGGGCCATTGGATACCGATAGAGACGGCATTTTTAACTCGATGGACAATTGTCCGAGTGTTTATAACCCAGACCAGGAAGATTTAGATAAAGATGGCATCGGGGATGCCTGCGATCCTGATATTGATAACGATGGCATTCTCAACGCTCAGGACAACTCTCCATATATTTATAACCCGGACCAAAAGGATTCTGATGGCGACGGGATCGGAGATGCCTCAGATAACTGCCCCTCTGTTTTTAATCCCGAGCAAAAAGATTCTGATGGCGATGGGATCGGAGATGCCTGTGCATGTGTACTGGGAGACCCGTTCGCTAATCCGGCTGTCCTCTGGCCACCGAACCATAAAATGATCTCAGTTAATGTGGGGGCATCGGCATTCTATAACTGCAATCCCCTGCCAACGTGTAAAATTACCTCAGTAAGCAGTAATGAACCGCAAGAGGGCCTCGGCGATGGCGACATGTATCCAGATTGGCAGATCACCGGGGATCTCAGTGTGAACCTCAGGGCAGAACGGTCCGGGACAGGAAAGGGACGTGTGTATACAATTGGAATTACATGCACTGATGCCTTTAACAAAAGCTCGACAGGAAGTGTGAGTGTGACTGTGCCCCATGACAAAGGAAAATAAGACCTCGATCTTTTAGAGGAAAAACGGGGGCAGGCCTCAAGATTCAAAAATATTTTGCCAAAAGTTTAGATCAGATCCCATTACACCAAGGTGATTAAATTACCCCACGTTATGGGGAGTCTCAACAATAGAAGTAAAAGATAAGGGGTCAGCCCTTGACAAAGGACATTTGATTTCCTTCATCGGGAGAAAGAAGAGATGAGGACAGTCAAATGAGTGTATCGTGATGGGAACATTCTCTTATTCCGAACTCTGTGTCAATCAGACTTGCCACTTCAGTACAAACTAAGCAAGGGTGAGCCCAAAGGCGCCCCCTGCTCTGGCTCATAAAGCCGAAGGAGCATTGGGGGTCAGAGCATTGGGGGTCACCCATTAGAAATACCTAAGAAGCTGGTTAGGAAGGGGACGTGTGTAGGAAAAGGGGACGGTTCTATTTTTTGATATAAGGGAAAAGAATTGATAGACACAAGCATGAAGGTCCAGCCCTTGACACGAGACGTTTGGTTTCTTCAGCGGGGAAAGGGAGAAATGGGGGCAGTTACTAAGGAGTCCATAATTGAAAAGACATATCTTCTAAAAATCTCCCCCCTGCCTTCGCCGAAGCGGCTTCGCGCAGGCAGGTCGCCCCTCTTTGCCAAAGAGGGGTAATTCCTCCCTTTTGTAAAGGGAGGGTAGGAGGGATTTAGTCTTCAGTGTCCATACAATTATGGACTGATTAGTAAATGAGCGGTAATAGTCAATTTTGTTGTTGGGGCAAAGAGAAAACTTTCCTAATTCCCGTTTTATCCGCCTGTGCTGGGGCTTCACACCGTCTTGTTGATGGAGCATGCCGCCATATCAATCGATTTGGTCGGGCAAGCCTGAGATATCACGAAGTGGCCAGACGCTTATCTTTTCATGCACAGGATATTTGTGTTTACCCGGGTAGATAACCCAGAGATGGTCCAAGGATAGAGTTTCCAGGGCGGCATGCATCGATCTCGTCGTTTTCGGCGCCTCGTTGAATTTGAATTCCATGCCGAAACGGCGTCCTCGCCGGAGAAAGAGAAGATCGATTTCCACGCCTTGATAGGTCGCCCAGAAGAATGCCTCAGGGGGTTTTAGGATCCGCAGGACCTGCTCCAGAACGAAGCCCTCCCAGGATGCACCCATGCGTGGGTGGCCCGAGAGGCTATGGAAGTCGGTTAGGCTGAGTAAACTATGAAGGAGACCCGAGTCACGAAAGTAAATTTTCGGTGCTTTGACCTGGCGCTTCGCGATATTTTCATGCCACGGCTGGATCTGCCGGATCATAAAGGTGCCGGTGAGAATATCAAGATAGGAGCGTACGGTCTTGTCAGACAACCCCATGGAGCGGGCTAACTCCGAGGCATTCCAGGTTTGACCATGATAATGAGCCAGCATGGTCCAGAAACGGCGCATGGCGGTTGAGAGGACCGTCACTCCCAGTTGGGGGATGTCACGTTCCAGGAAAGTTCGGATAAAACCCTCGCGCCAAACCAAACTGTCTCCTTCGGACCGGGCGAGGAAGGATCTGGGAAATCCTCCGCGTACCCAGAGTTTTTCCCAAGAATCGGCTCCGGTCTCTTGGAGATCGAATCCCGAGAGTTCAATAAACTCCACCCGGCCTGCAAGGGTCTCGGAGACATTTTTGATAATTCCGGGCGACGCGCTGCCCAGGACGAGAAAGCGCGTCCGGTTCTTAGGACGATCGGCCAAAACGCGCAAAACGTTAAACAGCTCAGGCATGATTTGGATCTCGTCGAGGATAACGATTCCATTCAGGGAGCCGAGCATTAGCTCCGGATTCTGGAGGCGCCGGAGGTCCGGCTGCGACTCGAGATCGAAATAGGTAGCTTTTTTCCCTTCCGCAAACATGCGTGCGAGAGTCGTCTTGCCACACTGACGGGGGCCAAGGAGAGTCGTGACCGGAGAGCGCCTTGTTGCAGCCGAGAGCAAGTCGATGCAAGAGGGTCTTTGTATCATGAGGAAATTGTATCATGAATATTCGGAATGTCAATCCTAATTTTCATATATTTAAGGAGCCGCTTGCATCTGTCGATATGGTATCAGGAAGAAGAATTAAGGGTCAAAAGAAGAATTAAGGGTCACAACAATCAACAAAATTTTTTTAAAAGTTGAGATCAGGCCACATGATATGCGGGTGAAGAGGATTATGTCTCTGTTACCCTCCTACGCATTCATCCACGGTCTTTAGGACCGTGGATGAATGCGTTGATGGTACCCTACGAAGCTCGCACGAGCGCAGTGGGGTATGGTTCGGAGGATTCCGCCATACGAAGCATGTGGAGGGGCCACGCCTGCGTACCGTAACGCACTTCGGCGTGCAGGCATGGGTTTCAGTCGGCGGAGGCTCCACTTTAAAAATCGTAAGGAGTGTGACTTCATGAAAAAGCTGTTGTTCTTTCTCACGGTATTGATGCTCGTTTCTGTCATGGTTGGGTGCACGCCAAAGACGGAAGTCTCACCCTCTCAGGTAGCACCGCAAACAACCGCTGCGTCCCCGGACAAGCGCTCCTACTGGCCAACCCAGGAATGGCAGGTGAGCACCCCTGAAAAACAGGGCATGGACATTAACACCCTCGATCGGATAACCCGCTGCGTGCAGGATTCCGGACTTGAAGTGAATTCTGTAATCGTCATAAGGCACGGCTATATCGTCTATGAAAAATACTTCCGTGCACCGTGGAACAAGGGTGGAATCCACAACATCTACTCCTGCACAAAGAGTGTAATGAGTTCACTGGTAGGCATAGCGGTGCAACAGGGTAAAATTAAGAGCCTTCATGATAAGATGGTGGATTACTTTCCGAATCGTACCATCCAGAATCTGGACGAGAGGAAGAAAAGCATTACCCTGCTCAATCTTATGACGATGAAGGCAGGCTTTGATTGGGTGGAACGGGCCTATCCCTATACCGATCCTCGCAACTCCATGGTTCAAGCGCACCGCAGCAATGACGTCATTCAATTTGTTCTGGATAGACCGATGGCCGCCCAACCCGGCACCATCTGGGCATACAATGGAGGATGTTCTCAAATTTTCTCCGCTATTGTCACGAATAAGACGGGTATGAGCACCTTGGAATTCGCCAAGAATAACTTCTTCGGTCCACTGGGCATTACAAAATTTACCTGGAGAACGGACCGGCAGGGTAACTATGATGCAGGCGGCGGTTTGTCCATGACGCCTCGGGATATGGCTAAATACGGGTACCTGATATTGAACAGGGGTTTCTGGGAAGGAAAACAGATTGTCCCCGCTGACTTTGTTGCTGAATCCGTTAAGACGCAGACAACATTCAATCCTAATGCAGGCTACGGCTATCAAAGCTGGTGGACGGTTCCATTGGATGGCTATTATTACGCTGCAGGGATAAGGGGCCAGAGAATCTATGTCATGGAAAAGCAGGACATGGTGTTGGTCACTACCGGCAATCTCCAGGAAGAAAGCCAGACAGAAAACCAAATACGCAAGATAGCCCAATATGGCATATCATCTTGCAAGCAGCAGCATATGGATTAGGAGGAGTGGCGATGGCTAAAAAGAAATCCGAAGTGAAGAAGATCACCAGGCGTGAATTCGTTACCGGCGCGGGCGCAGTTCTCGCTTTTGGCGCGGCATCCAGCCTGGCCGCCTGTACACCTACTGCCATCAAAACAGCAACTCAACCGACACTGGAAAGTGTTCCTGGGTCCACACGGATTGTGCACGACCCAAATAGATGCGCCGGTTGCGGCGTCTGCGGACTGATGTGTGCTTTCTATCACGAAAAAGAGTATGGACATTCACTGGCGCGCAATGAACTGGTGCGCGACCCATTCAATGCCGCCTATACCTTCCACGTCTGTCAGCAGTGTGAATCGGCCAACTGTTATTTTGCCTGTCCAAAGAAAGATGTGGCCTTGTGTGTTGACAAAAAGACCGGAGTGAAATATGTGAATACCGCCGAATGCGTGGGCTGCGGTAGATGCTCCGATGCCTGTCCGTTCACTCCACCCCGCGCCAATGTGCATCCGGTGAAGAAAGTCTCCTTTAAATGCGACCTGTGCCGCGGACGGAAAGACGGACCTATCTGTGTGGAATACTGCACGATGCACGCCCTGCGGAAGGTATCCGGAAAGGAGAGGGGGTAGACATGGGCACATACGGCTGGACCGGCAAGATACTCCGGGTTGACCTGACCACAAAGAAAATCGACACCGTCCCCACCTCTGATTATGAACCGGAGAAGTACCTGGGCGGTGTTGGTTTGAATACCAAGATATTCTGGGAGATGGGCTGCCCCAGGGTTGACGCTTTTGACCCCGATAACCCTCTTCTTATTTCTGTGGGGCCGGTGACAGGAATGGCGGGACCTTTCAACCGGGCGGAAGTTTGCGGGATAGCGCCACAGTCCTATCCGCAGGAAACATTCGCCTATTCCGGGGTCGGGGGGAAAATAGCATCCGAAATCAAGTATGCCGGGTATGATGTACTGGTGATTGTCGGTAAATCAGACAAACCGGTCTATCTCTCCATTTTAAATGATGTTGTGAAGCTTGAGGACGCCAAACCTCTGTGGGGCCTGGATACTTTCGAAACACAGAAATCTTTAATGAAGAAGCATTCTAATGCTGCTGTTCTCACGATTGGACCGGCAGGAGAGAATTTGTGCCGTGTTGCGATCATCCTTAACGAGACCGCCAGTGCGGCCGGACAGGGCGGATATGGTGCGGTCCTGGGCTCCAAGAACCTCAAGGCTATCGTTGTCAAAGGTACCGGTACGTTGAAGGTAGCCAGGCCGGATGCATTGACGAAGCTCCAACAAGAACGGATGGATGCCAAGGAATGGCTGGTGGGTGGGGCGCAGTCCTGGGGCAGATATCCTTTATGCGGAGGCGCCATCGCTGCAGATATGCGTGCAAATCGTCTCAAACGAATAGCGGGATGCCATGGTTGCCCCTATCAGTGCATGGGTTTTTATGATATTCCGGGCATCGGAAAAGGGGCTCAGATGTGCGTTGAAGCCTGGTACGGATATCACAGCGGCGGCAGTTCGGAAGGGTACTGGGAAGGCAATATCTTATCTCAGAAACTGGGAATTAATAACTATGAACTGCTTGGGATTATGAATTGGCTGCGTGCCGTACAGTACGGCATCGTGGACAAGAAAAAGCTTGGGTTGACTTCCATCCCTATGATTGATCATGCTGGCAAACCCCAATTAGGCGGGCAACAAGCCCATCATGATTTTCTGACTGAACTGCTTCACGGCATGGCCAGTGGCAAGAACATTCTTTCCAAAGGCACAGCTAGAGCAGCAGAGAGCCTGGGCCCCGCCGCACAGAAGTTTTTTAATGGAATTTTTCCGGCGTGGGGGTATATGAACCACCACATCCAAAATGTTGGGTCGGCATTGCACTGGGCGATGGATAGCCGTGACCCCTATTCCTCGTGCCATGACTATGTTTCAAGCTTTGGGCCCTCTGCAAAAATTGCCTCTTACTTCGGCTTGCCTGGCGGCGATATGGCCGGCGGCAAGAAGATGGTCTATGAACGAACAGAATACCAGACCGCCTGGGTGCAGAATCACCAGAGCATTAAAAATTCTATGCCGATCTGCGAATATGCAAGCATGCCGTCCAACTTCTTTCATCCGCCGGCGATGGATATCCGCATTTTTGAATCCAGCATGCTTTCCGCTGTCACTGGCGTTGACTATTCCGTGGATAGGTTGTGGGAAGCCGGCGATCGAATATATACCTTGCGGCGTGCTGTAGCGGTAATGAGGGAGAACCGGACACGTGCCCAAGATGACCTGAGTCCTGTCTGGTTTGAGAGGCTGGCTGGTGGGACCAAGTCTCTGGCGGAGCCCCTGGATAGGACTAAATGGGAGGCATTAAAAGACAGGTTCTACGTCGCCCGGGGTTGGAATCCTGCTAACGGCAGACCGACCAGAGGCAAACTCGAACAATTGGGCATGAAAAGTGTGGCTGACAAATTACAAAATGCCGGCAGGCTGGGTTCAAAATAAATTTTCTTCCGGCTTTTGTGTAGGTGCTTTCCCCCTCTCTCGTACCCCCCCTTCATCCCCCCTTAAGATAAGGGGGGATGAAGGGGGGGTATGAAATTCCTTCGGAATGATCCAGCATTAAAGCAACGGCGGTGGGATATGAGGCAGTTCGTTCAGAATATTTGAAAGCATAACCCTTCCACACCTCCCCTTAACATAAGGGGAGGTTATCCACTCAATACCCGGATGAACCAAAATAAAGCACTTGTATATGAGGACAAACAACTTGGTGCCAGGCATCGATCATTCGGTATTCACAATCCGTTTTTGACCGGAACGTGCCCCTCAAGCACCGCGCTGTGCGCGGGGGCAAGGGGCACAATATAATGAATGGTATTACATTGCCGGGAAGCCCCGGCGTCCCTGCCCCGTCCTAACGGGGTGGCCGGGAAGCTTCATATTGACAAGTGAAGCGTTTTTTAAGTTTCTTAGGCTATCAGAAAGGAGGAAATGAGTATGGATCTCGGACTGAAGGGTAAGAAGGCTATCGTCACGGGCGGCACACGCGGCATCGGACGCGCCATCGCCAACCTCCTGGTCGAGGAAGGCTGTGACATCGGCATCTGCGCCCGTACTACCGCCCAGATCGAGGAAGCTGTAACCGCCTTCAAGGCGAAGGGCGTTAAAGCCTTTGGGTCAGCAGTGGACGTGGCTGATGGCGCCCAGCTCACCGGTTTCGTCAAGTCAACTGCCGAGGCGCTCGGTGGCCTCGACATTTTTATCTCCAACGTGAGCGCGTTTGGTGTCGGCAACGACGAGGCCTCGTGGAAGAAAAGCTTCGAGATCGACGTGCTCGGAACCCTGCGCGGCTGCGAGGCGGCGGTGCCGTTCCTTGAGAAGTCGGGGGCCGGCACCATTGTCGTCGTCGGATCAGCGGCCGCGGTCGAGGTGGGAGGTCTGGGTCCGCGCGGCGCTTACGGGAGCGTGAAAGCCGCCATCCTGCCCTACATCAAGTCTCTGGCGCGGGACCTCGCGGCCAAGAACATACGCGCTAACGTGGTCTCGCCAGGTACCGTCTATTTCAAGGGCGGGGTGTGGAACGTGATAGAGCAGAACATGCCCGACCGGTACCGCCAAGCATTAGATCGCAATCCCATGGGCCGTATGGGCACACCGGAAGAGGTGGCAAATGCGGTGGTGTTCCTGGCCAGCCCGCGCGCCAGTTTCATCACCGGAACAAACCTGATTTGCGACGGCTGCATCACCCAGCGTGTACAGTTCTAACGCACACCCGAGATAAAGGAAAAGGGGACGGTTCTATTTTTTTGACCGGCATGTGCCCGGTCCCGCTCGATCGGGATAGGCGGGGTCAAGGGACACAATATATACGAAATTTCCTTACCGAGAAGCCTCGCCCTGTGGGTGGGGAGTTTCACATAAGGAAAAAGGGTTGATAGACACGAGCATGAGGGGTCAATCCTTGACATGAGACATTTACCTCCTTCATCGGGGAAAGGAAGAAATGGGGGCAGTTACTAAGGAGTCCATAATTGAAAAGACATATCTTCTAAAAATCTCCCCTCGCCCCTCTTTGCCAAAGAGGGGTAATTCCTCCCTTTTGTAAAGGGAGAGGAGGAGGGATTTAGTCTTCAGTGTCCATACAATTATGGACTGATTAGTAAATGAGCGGTAATAGTCAATTTTGTTGTTTGGGCAAAGAGAAAACTTTCCCAATTTCCGTTTCATCCGCCTGTGCTGGGGCTTCACACCGTCAAACAAAGGGGACGTAGGTTCTAAAACAACTTGGGGAAGAAGCATAATGGGTCAGCCGTTGACAAAGGACATTTGGTTCCTATGTCTGGAGAAAGAAAGGGGTCTTTCAAAAGGAAAAACTGAAAGAAAATTTTTGGATCAGGTTTTGATGTGCAGGTCTCAATCGCCTCACTGAATCCTGGCGTGTTTAAGAACACTAATTTTCAGAAAACGTTCAATAACAAGTTAAACGCAGCGTAGATGCATTACCGCAAGGATGTAGATCTTTTCCTGCTCAATACTGTAGATAACGCCGTACGGAAAGCGATGTATAAGACACCGCCGGGCACCTTCTTCTATGACCGGCCAGGCAGTTGGGGGATGACAATGTTTTGAATAGTCGCAAACACCTCGATTGAAAAATCATAGCCGAGACCGCGTTCGCTGTCTTCGTAGTAATTTATGGCCTCAAGGAACTCTGTTTCCGCCTCCGGATGAAATGAGAACGTCATTTCTCAAAGTGCTCCCGGATTTTTGCAAATACCTCATCTCCAGGAATCGGTTTCACGCTGCCAGATCGTAATTCGGCAAGACGACGCTTGGCAACCTCGGCCCCTTCTCTATCGATTTCCATGGACGGCGGATTAAGTGATTGGAGTAAAGAGTCAATAAACATTGCCCTTTGCTCAACGGGAAGGGATTCGACTTCCTCTATGATCTCTTTCATCTTATGCATCAGTTCACCCATTTCATGTCTAATCATTACCGCCAAGATGAACTTAGCACTGCAGGCAGGTGAAAGATGTAAACCCCGTTAGAAAGTCTTCTATTTTCTAACGGGGTAAAGCAAAGATCATTTCTCGTTGAGCCTGTCAATTCTAATCCAACCGGATTACCTGGTAACAGACACGATAAATGAGCATAGGAATTACTTGATTCGCGCTACCAGGAACTTGGCAACATTATTCCGAAGGGCAAACAAACGGACATCAAAGATGCCTGGATCACCTGCATCATATTTTAGGTGATCTCCTACGGAAAAAATCTTTTCTTCGGTTGGCCCCCCTAAGGTGCTAATCTTAGCGTTTAAGAGGGAACTGCCTGAAATGATGCCCCCAATAGAGATGAGAAGACTTTTGTCTTTAGTAAATTTCGTTTCATATTCGGCTACTTCCAGCTCTTCATATTCTTGGATCATCCAAAAAAACCTCCTTCTGATGGAAATGATTACCTCTAATATTAATCAGAATTTAACAGATTAAGCCATCAAGGTCAATAAAAACAAGAAGGGGTGTTTCTTCCTGCTTTCCAACATCAAGGCATCACAATGGGGCAATGCAAATACGGTGTGTAACGCCCCCTGTTGTCATGTGAGGTTTCAAATGGTAATTTGTTAAAGATAATTTTCACAAGCTCAATTATATATTGACAAGGGGGTTCGTTGTGGTATTGTTTATTCAGCAATCCCCCAAAGGGGCTCTTTCCAAAGGGGGGGGTGGATGGGGAAAGACCTTTAAAATTTCATTCTGACATAGAATTCTCCATCACAACTTACTGTTATTCTCAATCTCTTCTCCTTTCCGATTGTTTTAAAGGTCTTCCAAAGAAACAAAATATAATCCTGACAAAGCCAACCCTTTCGTAACACTTTTAACCAGAAAATACATTCTAAGAAAGGAGGATACCATGATAAAAATTAAAGAGATGCCATATAGGGAGAAGTTTGCCAAGGTGATGGATAATGTAAAGTTTGATGAATCTTTTATCCTCCCTTTTGTTCAGAAACACTTGGGGGATCAGGCGGTAAGTAAACTTAAGGGAATCTGGCAGATGGGATTTAAACCCATCCCTGAGGGAGTTCCCTTTGAGGAAAAGTACGAGGTAGCTTACAGTAACTGGATCTGGCTATTGAAAAATATTTACACCTTTATTCGGAAGGAGATGGGTGAAGACGGTATTAAGAAATTCGAGCGTGCTCAAATCGAGGCACTTATAAAGAAAAATGATAGTCCGACTTTGCTTCTTTTAAAACTCATAAGGTTTTTTTCTCCAGGCACAGCCTTCGCCATGACATCTAAGCAGATGAGTTACCAACAACAGTGGTTAACACCCTTCTCTGTGACTGAATTGACTCAGAACAAAGCCATGATTGATTTTCCCCGTTGCAAAATACTCGATTTCCCGGATACAGAAGATATTTGCCTTGTGGGCTGTCAGAGCACCTATCCGATGTGGGTGGCTGAGCAGTTTAAGTTAGACATGAAATTTAAAAGACAGGGAAATAGCTGTACGGGTACCTTGGCTCCATTGAAGTAGTACGATTGGTAACCCTATCCAGAAGGAGGTGTAACCATGCACGCAAGAGCGGTGAATATCCAGTTTCAGCTTGGCAAGATCGATGAAGCAAGTCGCATAGTTAAAGATTCTATTGTGCCGATTATGAAAGACCAGAAGGGATTCAAAGGGCAGCTTCTCCTGACACAGACCGATACGGGAAAAGCCATCTCCATCAACCTTTGGGAGACAGAAGCCGACCTGGCAGCATTTGAAACCAGCCCCCTCTACAAGGAGTTAATGGGTAAACTTGGAGGGGTTCTTGCTGGGCCACCTGCCGGAGAACGCTATAAGGTCAGTGTTCAGGCATAAGTCCATATCGAGAACCTTAGAAGGGTCGAGATTCTGCAGTGCTGTTATCTATAAGGGGCACACCCGCATCTCCACCATGGGTTGCTCCGCTAATCGGCATGTTATTAGTTGTTGTCGGCTTCATCCTCTCAACCCAGAGAGCCCATGCACGGGTTGGTGGCATCAAAAAATAGGGGTACTTCCCATTTTTAAGAAGGAGAATCGGGGTATGAAAAAGATCATCATCGGGGTAGTCGGAATTCTGGCGATTCTAATCATCATCTTTCTCCTCCAATCGGCCCCCATTGATCCGGCGGCTTACAGCCCTCCTAAAGCGCCTGAGTTAACGGGTGTGCTGGCACCGAACAACCTTTTGCAGAAGGCCGAACTTTTGGCCCTGGGGAAGATGAATGGTCCGGAAGAAGTGGCAGTGGACAGCCAGGGTCGCATCTATGGAGGAACGCAGGACGGAAAAATCATGCGTCTTCTGCCGGATGGCAAGCTGGAAACGTTTGCCGAGACCAAAGGTCGCCCCCTGGGTCTCCAATTTGATAAGAATGAAAACCTCATCGTCTGCGATGCCTATAAGGGCCTGCTCTTTATTGATCCCCAGGGGAAGATTAAGGTTCTGGCCACCTCGGCGGATGGAGTTCCCTTTAAGTTCACCGATGCCCTCGATATTTCCAGCGATGGGACCATCTATTTTACGGATGCAAGCTCTAAATATGAGCAAGATAAGTATCTCTATGACCTCTTGGAAGCAAAACCCTACGGGAGATTCCTGAGCTACGACCCTGCCACGGGCCAGATTAGGGTTCTATTGAAGAACCTTTACTTTGCCAACGGCGTGGCCTTATCTCGGCAGGAAGACTTCGTTTTGATCAATGAGACTTACCGTTACAGGATCGTCCGGTACTGGCTGAAGGGCTCTAAAGCGGGAACGCACGAAATCTTTATTGATAATCTGCCAGGATTTCCTGATAACATTTCAAACAACCGCAAGGGAACATTTTGGCTGGCTCTTTTCACGGTTCGAAATGAAACCGCGGACAAACTCCATCCCTCTCCCTTTCTCAAAGCTCAAATGTCCAAACTGCCCAAAGCATTCTGGCCTAAGCCAAAGCCTTATGGCCTGGTCTTGGTTCTGGATGAACAGGGGAAAATTACCCAAAGCTTACATGAACCCACCGGAAAACACCTGAAAGAGATCACTTCCGCCAGGGAATATGGCGGCTATCTCTACCTGGGCAGTTTACATAACGATCGGATCGGAAAATATAAATTACCTTAGATAAGGTGTTAGGGTGTTCAAAGAATCACAAAAAAGAAAGAGGGGCAGCAAATGGAAACAGATGAACCAAAATGGAAAGTTGCAGTTGTGAAATATGACGGAACCTCGAATGCCTTAAGAAAAGCTATTCAGCTTTGCGGCGGTTTCGAAGAGTTAAAACCGGATCATAAGATTCTTTTAAAACCGAATATCCTATGGGGCGGCACAAAAAAGTTACCTCCTTTTGGGGTTGTCACAACTTCCGCTGTTGTCGGTCACCTTCTTGAGCTTCTGCGGGACCAAGGGTGCAGGGATATTACGATTGGTGAGGGCGCTATCCCCAATAAGGAATTAGGCTCAAGCACTTACAAAGGATACGAATGGTCTGGTATTGGAAAGGTGGCAAAAAGATATGGTGCAAAACTGGTCGATTTTAATTCGGAGCCATTCGAAGAAGTGGAATTGGAGGAGGTCAAGGTCAAGATTTCGAAGTGGGCGTTAGAATCGGACTTCCTGATCAATCTGCCTGTTTTAAAAGCTCATCGACAGACAAAGGTCTCCCTTGGCATGAAAAACTTAAAGGGGTGTTTGGCAATTGAGTCCAAGAAAAAGTTCCACAAGCATGATATAGCCCATCTGATTGCCCTGTTGAATACGAAGATAAAGACTTCCCTGACGATCATTGACGGAATTTATGCAATGGAAAGGGGCCCTGATTTTCTGGGAACTTCTTACCGGACAAATCTCTTGATTGCCGGAAGAGATGTTTTTTCTTGCGATATTGTTGGAGCTGAAGCCATGGGAATTAAGATGGAGGAAGTTGACTATCTAAAAGAATTCAGCTCCATAACGGGGCGGCCCCTTTCACTGGATGCAGTAGAGGTGAAGGGAGAGAATGTAAAAGAGATCGCAAGACCTTTAAAGTGGCGTCTTTCCTTGGATGACATCTTTCATCAAGCGGGAATTCAAGGGATTACTGTTCAACATGAAGAGACAGATCTATCTTGTTGCTCCGGTTGTGCAGTAATCCTATCGGCCTTCTGCGGTGTCTTTTGTAAGGATAATCCGGGAGTGGCGCTGGATGGATTGGAGATTTGTTTGGGAGGAAAGACAAAGGCGAAAAAAGAGTCTAAAAAAGTTTTCCTCCTTGGAAATTGTGCTATTTCAGCCAATAAGGATTTAAAAGATGGGATTAAAATAAAAGGTTGTCCACCTCCAATCCTTGATACGGTTATGTCAATTGTCCTTAAAAGCCTCCCCAAAAAAAGGGCGGCTAAAATCCTGATGTCCAGAATGGTAAAAAATATCGGAATCAAGCTGGGAGTCTATGACGAGGCTTTCCCTGCCTTTGGAGTCTATAAACCGCCGGAGTTTGATAGGGGTCATTTTTAAAGAAAGGAGGAGGCCACTGTAAAGACCAAAGGTAAGTCATAAATGGAATAGGCAGGGAAAGAGCTGTACAGGAATATTGGCGCCATTATCGAAGGATACCCAAAAGCATATGCCCTCAAGGGGAAGGGAGGATAAGCTTAAGGCTGGTCATCCCACAGAAAGGAGATAATGTCTTGACACGTTGGCGCTTTGAAAAGGAGAGTGAAACTATTCCACCGTTTTGATTCCGTATTTTTCCATTCGGTAGAGAAGGGCCGACCTTGAAATGCCAAGCAGATTCGCGGCCTTCACTTTATTCCCTTTTTTCATCTTCAACGCCTCAAGGATATACTGTTTCTCGACCTCCTCCAGGATAATCCCTTGAGGTGGAAGATGAATTTTGAATTCTGCCTTCTCTTCGACCTCCCCTTCTTTGCCCATGAGGAAAGCAAGGTGTTTCCCAAGGATCGCATCCCCCTTTTCTAACAGGACAATCCGTTCGATCGCATTTCGAAGTTCACGGACATTTCCGGGCCAGGGATAGGCAAGGATGTTCTCTTCGGCCTCTCTGGAAATCCCGATAAACCTTTTTTTAAATTGCTCGTTAAAACGATCGATGAAGAAGCGAAAGAGGGGCAGGATGTCCTCTTTGCGCTCCCGCAGGGGCGGAACAGATAGCTTCACGACATTGAGCCTGAAGAAGAGATCGTCCCTGAAATTTCCTTTTCTGATCTCAGATTCCAGATCCTTATTCGTTGCAGCAATAATCCGGACATCCGCCTTCCTCTTCTCAATACTTCCGACCTTAAAGTATTCCTTCTCTTCAAGAACCCTCAATACCTTCACCTGTGCAGACGGAGAGAGTTCTCCCACTTCGTCAAGAAAGAGCGTCCCCTTCTCTGCGGCCTCCACTTTCCCCATCTTCCCTTTCTCCAGGGCTCCGGTAAAGGCCCCCTTCTCATAACCGAAGAGTTCACTCTCAAAAAGGTCCTTGGGGATGGCGCCGCAATTGATGGGAATAAATGGAAAGGAGGAGCGGGGGCTTAAGAAATGAATGTATTCGGCAAGAAGTTCCTTCCCCGTTCCGGTTTCCCCCTCGATCAGAATGGTCGTCTCGGAGCTCTGGGCTGCCTTTTCTGCCAATTCCAGGATTTCCTTCATCTTACGGCTGACTCCGATGAACCCACCGGAACGGAATTTTTCCTGATACTGGATTCGGAGCCATTCGACCTCTTTTTTTAACCGGATTCTCTCAAGACCCTTCTGGACCAGACTCTCAATCTGGTCCAGCTCAAAGGGTTTGACCAGAAAATCGAAGGCCCCCATCTTCATTAAGCTGACCGCCAGTTCAATGGAACCCTGGGCAGTCATGACGATCACGGGGATCTCAGAATCCCTCTCCTGGATCTTCCGGAGAACTTCATCCCCATTGATGCCGGGCAACCAGTGGTCCAGCAGGATAAGGTCGGGAGGCTCTTTCTCCAAAAATTCCAGCCCCTCCTCTCCGGTCCTGGCAGTGATCACCTCGTGGTCCAGACTCGTTAGCGCCACTTCGAGGGACTCTCTCAGAATGGGTTCATCATCAATCACCAAGATTTTAAACTTCACCCTTACTCCTCCCCGGCACATGGATGGTGAATACGGATCCCTTCCCTTCCCGGCTCTCGACATCGATGGTCGCCCCATGACTCTCCAAAATCTTCAGGGTGATGGAGAGTCCCAAACCCGTCCCTTCAGATTTTGTTGTGAAGAACGGGTCAAAAATCTTCTTCAGATGAGATTGGGGAATCCCGACTCCCGTATCTCTCACTTCAATCGCCACATGATTCCCATGATCTAAAAACGTCCGCAGGGTTAGGGTTCCCCCTTTTTCCATTGCCTGAATGGCATTGAGCATAAGGTTAATCAGGACTTGCTGGATCTGATGAGGGTCAATCCATACCGCCGACAATCTCTCGCCTTTAAAAAATTCCAGGGAGATATTGCCCCTCTTCAATTTCGTCTGAAAAATGGTGAGACTGTCTTCCACCACCCGGTTGATTTCGACCTCTTTAAAATGGGATGGTCTTGGCTTGGCAAAGTGGAGCATATCATCCACGATCTTCTGGATCTTCTCGATTCCCTCTTGCGTGCTCTCCAGGAGACGCCTTCCCATCTCGGGGAAATCCTTTTTTCGTAGAAGAATCTGCGTGTTTAATTTGATTCCCGCGAGAGGATTTCGGAGTTCATGGGCCACGCCCGCGGAGATCTCTCCCAGAGAGGTTAACCTCTCTGCGAGAGTGAGCCGTTCCTCCGCTTTCTTCAATTGGGTAATATCTTTGCAGATTCGCGATGCGGCGATGACCTTTCCCTCCGCATCCCTTAACGGAGAGATGGTCATGCTCGTGATGATCTCTTTTCCCTCTTTCGTCTTCCTTTTGACTTCTACATTGGGAACCGCTTCTCCTTCTTTCACCCTCGCCATCAATTCACCCAACAATCTCTCTTCTTCCACTTTCAGGCTTTCGTCCACGGGAAAGAGAAAATCGGACAGTCGTTTGCCAAGCACCTCCTCTTTTGGGTATCCGTAAATCTTCTCCGCTCCCTCATTCCAGTAAAGGATCTTTCCTTGGAGGTCAACCACGGAAATAGCATCTCCCGCCCTCTCCACGATCGATTCGAGAAAATTCTTTGTCTCAATCAACTCTTTTTGAAGCTTCACCTTCTCCACCATCAGGTTATATCCCTCGATGGCCCGATTCACGACAAAAGGAAACGCCTTGGCGCACTCCGCAGACCGGTTGATATAGTCAAAGACCCCCTCCTTCATCGCTTGAAGGGACATCCTGGGATCTCCCTTGGCGGTGATGAAGATGGTGGGAATACCGATTCCCATCCGATTAAACTTCCGAAGCCAGTTTAGTCCCTCTCCATCCGGAAGAGAATGGTCCAGAAGCAGGATGTTGAACTGCTCGTCCCGGAGTTTGCTCAGGCAGGCTTCTCCGGATGAAACTTTTTCGATGAGATACCTCCCCCCCGACTCCCTCAGGGAGTGTTCGATCATCTTGACAAAGGTCTCGTCTTCCTCGGCGATTAAGATCCGGATCTGCCGGCTCAAATGAACCTCCTTGCTCTGAAAATAAGGGTTTCGTCCAAAGGACAATGGTAACAACCAACGTTTGTCGTTGTCGAAACTCGTACCGAAGTTTGATCTTCGTCTTTCGGTTAGGGTAACGAGGCCCGTTTCGGATATCGGTAACGGTTAGGGAAAACAATTAAAAGACGATCAACGTAACCTTTTATGAACGAAGCCCCTGCCTGCCGGTAGGCAGGGGCTTCGTCACCGTAACCCTAACCCGTGACTCTGGAACATTTCATCCCTCGAGGGCGGTGCTCCGACATGAGGGATTGTTTTTATTGGAAAAAGGATACCTTATTTTGAACCTGTTGACAATCTCATTGCAATCTTTTTAAATAGCATCAATGAAATTGATTCTGCTCATGCTTCTTCTGTCGCTTTCTCCGGTTGCCCCTGCTTTCGGCCGTTCGGCCCTGGAGCCTCCGCTTCAGGTCTGGACCGTTGGGGAACGGCGATGGAGCATCGAAGAAGAAGAAAATTACGCCCGGTGGGTCGAGGTCAATCTCACGGAAGATTTTTTCATCCGCCATAACATACCCGTTGACTGCGCGGATGTCCTTTACGCCGTCCGGTGGATCTATGCGCGAATTGCCCGCCTTCCCGCAGCCGCCACGACAAAAGACAATCAACTCATCGGACACTGGTCGACGCAATGGGGACATCTTCCCACCCATTCCGAATGGCACAAAGACCTCCGTTTCAGGAGAGCCCTTCTCTATATGCTTTCGGAGACAACGACACGAACCCTTCCCTCCGACACTTATCCCATCCGAATTGACCGCGAGTCGGTCACCCCGGGAACACCCTTCTTTGTCACAGAGTCCCATGGCGGAGTAATCGGCCGCGTCATTTCAGACGGGAGCAGCGCCCATCCCCTTCAGACATGGGAGGCAACCTCTCCGGCAAAGGTCCACCAATTAAGCGGGAGGGATTTCCTGACCCCGAGGCCGGAGTCCACAGTCTTTTCCGGCCTGGTAAGGTTTCGCTGGCCGGTCTTCAAAGATGGAAAATGGCAGTACCTGCCTCCGCCGGAACACCCCTTCTATTCGCTGGAGCAGTATGCTTCCGATTTCTATGAAGGTCATACCGACTTTGTTGAAGCAGTCGCAAAGCGGATTGACCCAACCGATTATGACCCGTGGGAAAAACTGGAGAGAGTGCTCGACACCACGGTCCGTTATCTCATGGACCGGGTCCCTATCGTCCAGGCAGGGTATCAGCGATGCCACAAGGGAGGATGCCGGGAGGGGTCCGCACTCTGGGAACTTCACAGCACGCCCGGACGGGATGGCCGGATCATCCTCCTGATGGACCACCTCGCCCGGATCATTGAATCGAATGACCTCGACAGGGAAAGGGTAAAAGGGAAAATGGAAGCCATTTCAATTCCCATTCAGAAAGGGCAATCCGTCACCTTCCGCCATCTTTTCCAGAACTACCTCTGGCTCTCCCCCCATCCGGGAGACTCCATTGAGGCCCGGTGGGGACTCAGGAAATGCGAGATGATCTTTTCTCAGATGAAAACCACGAAGAATGCCATCGCTTTTATTGAGAGAACCTACAGGAAGAAAGATCCCAAATACGCGGATTTCGCCATCCGCCAGCAGGAGGAAATCCTACGAAGATTTCATGAAGAATGGGTGAAGTCCGATTGCAAGGAACCGGTATCTCCTCCCCCGAAAAAAAAGGTGGGAAGATAGGTCGATCGAGTCATAGGGAGACCTATCTCCTCGATCTCAAACGGTCTTCTTACTTCTCCTTTCTTTCTAAAAGCTCCTGAATTTTTTTGAGCAACACTTCTGCTTCGAACGGTTTAGATACGAATGCATCCGCACCAACCTCCTTGCCCACCTTCTGGATTTCCTGGGGTGTCCTCCCAGAGGAGATGATGATCGGAATGGATCGATACTTTGGGTCCGATTTAAGAAGCTGGCAAACCTTGTATCCATCCATCTTAGGAAGCATAATATCCAGGAGAATCAGGTTCGGGTTTTCCCGGCGTGCCTTTTCCAGACCTTCCTGGCCATCTGCAGCCGTAATGACCTCATAGCCGTTTGCCTCTAATCTTATCTTAAGCATGTTGGAGATCATGGCCTGGTCTTCGATGATAAGAATCCTCTTTTTCTGGAATAATTCATTCTTTGGAGAAAGGGAATCGGCGGAAAAATGTTGCCGTGCTGAGCGAATGATTTCATCCCAGGATTCCCGTGACAATTCCTCAATGGAGTGGATTAAGCCATCGACGCTTTTTTTCCCGTTGGATAGCAACTCTTTCTGCTGGGTGTTTAGCCCCCCCGGTATTTCATCCAGTACCAGGGAGAGGCTCTCTTTGATGACTGCCAGCGGAGTTCGAATGATATGGGAGATCATCCCCATCAGCTCATAGGTGATCAGCCCCATCCTACGCTCCGGGGACCCCTCCTTTGCCTTCTGGGGTTCATCGCCAATGGCTGGGAGTTTCTCCCTGACGCTCTTCCATTCCTCCTCTTTTTTCAGAAGTTCCTTTTTGACACTTCTCAGTTCCTCTTCATTCACCCGAAGTTGTTCTTTCAACCTTTCCAGTTCCCCCTCCTTCTTCAGACGCTCCCGGTTCGCATGGGCCAGTTCTTCCTCTTTTGCAGAGAGAAGAGGCTGAACCAGGTTCATGAAACGGGAGGAGGTGAGGGATTCTCCTACCAATTGATTCAATTGGTCCGTGGATTTTAAGGCATGCTTCAAGAGGGCGAAACAGTTTTCGCAATTTGAGCCGACAAGATTATCCAGGATGATGCTTGCCCCTTCCCGAATGACCATGATCTCGCTTCGCATATCATGCCTCACGGAAGAAAGGTAAACCTCCATTTTTTTCTCTTCCTTCATCTTATTTGCCCCCCTTTGAGATTTCCATAAGCATCTTTCCACATGCCTTTAATAGAAAATCCGCCGTGAAATCTTCACAAAACCTGATCTGTTCATCTTTCGGTCCCTTTTCCAGAATTCGAATAACGTTTCTAAATTCTCTGGTCGCTTCCCTGATCCTTCCCTGGTATAAATAGATATTCCCGAGGTTGAAATAAGCGAGGGCTGAATTGGGATCAATATAGATGACCTTCCTGAATTGGGCTTCGGCCTCTTTGAGATCACCGGTTTTATAAGAGAGTACTCCTAAGAAATAATAGGCCTCCACGCTCAGGCTATCCTCCGCTATGATCTTTGTAAGGATATCAGCCGCCTCTTTGTATTTCGCTTCATTGGCCAAGAGGGTTGCCATGGTCAAGGAGGGAGGGAGGGTTGGTTTTGCAGCAGGGGCGAGTTTCGCTAAACGAATCTCCGGTAAGACCATCAGCGGTTTTACGCCCTCTTTCTGAACCGGGTTGATCAGCTTCTTGTAGATGAAGGTGTAGGGAAACTCAATGCCTTCAAACCTGTTGGAAATCTGCCAGAGGGTCTCCGCATGGCCGAGGAAGAGATAGCCCTCCGGGGCAACACAATGATAAAAATGTTCAATGATATGTCGGGTAGTTTCAACGTCAAGGTAGATGATGACATTTCGGCAAAAGAGGATATCAATGTTGATCATTCTCTCATCGGCAAATGGACCTTTCGCCAGGTTATGGTATTCAAACTGAACCATTTCTTTTATCTCAGGATGGAGAAGGTAGCTTGAGCCCTGAACCTTGAAATACCGATTCAGATATTCCTTTGGCAAATTGGAAATATTCTTTTCACTATAGATTCCCCTTCTTGCCCAGGCCAATCCGTTTCTGTTGATGTCGCTCCCAAAAATGGACAGGCTCCATTCCTGACACGACGGTAAAGCCTCCAACATTGCAATAGCGATGGAATAGGCCTCATCCCCCGTTGAACATCCTGCCGACCAACAGCGGATACTTCTGTCCTCTGATCTTTTCTTCCTTGCGATGATCTCAGGCAGGACAAATTGTATCAGGACATCAAATTGGGCTTTATTTCTAAAGAAATGGGTCTCTTGAATCGTAATCAAATCGACCAGATCCCGTATTTCAAGAGGCCCTTCCGGATGATACTTTAGAAAGTGGTAATATTCCTGGTAAGATTGGTAACCTCTTTTTTGCAAACGCCTCCAGAGGGCGAGATGCAAGGTTTGGCATCTGTCTTCTTCAAACCGAAGGCCATAGGTTTCTGATAAAAGCCTTTGAAGGGAGGCAAAATCGCCGGATGACAAGGGTAGAATATGCCTCATCCCTCCCCCGGTAAAAGTTGACCAACCATTTTTTTCGTGATGATCTGTTCCAGGTTTAAAACGGGGATAACCCTTTCCCCAACCGTGGCGATTCCTGAGATGACCTCTGCCTCCATCTGCATGGAGATCACTCTGGGCATAGGCCGAATCTCTTCCAAAGGCAAGGAAAGGATCTCCCTCAGGTTTTCGACGATCACTCCGACAATCAGCCTGTTGACCTGGCAGATGATGATCTTTTTTTCCTGGTTCTCCTCTGTGCGATTCGGATGTAGTCTTTTACGCAGGTCGATTAAGGCAATGAGATGTCCCCTCAGGCGGATCACTCCCTCAATAAAGTCCGGCGCCTTGGGAAAGGGATAGATTTCTCTTGGCATTAAGACTTCTCGGACATAGGATAGATCCACACCCAACTCTTGCATCGCCACATTGAAGACAAGTATCTGTCTTTCCCTTCTTTCCCCGGGAGGGGGCCATTCCATCTTCTCTTCAAGGCCCTGTTTTTTAAGGGACATGACCTAATTCACCATTAAAATGATCTCTTCGGGTATTCTTTCCAATGGCAACACATGATCGACCACATCCATTTCTAAGGCCGCATGAGGCATGCCGAAAACAACACAACTCTTTTCATTCTGGGCAATGGTTTTTCCCTGGGACTGTTTGATCGTCTTCATTCCGATTGCCCCATCCCTTCCCATGCCGGTCAGGATGACTCCTATGCTCCCTCTTCCATAAGTTCTACCCACAGACTCCAATAACACATCCCCTGAGGGTTTGTGGCCTTGATTGGCCGGTTCATCGGCAAGGCTTATCCTCCCCCCCTCCTTTACCCTCATCTGAAAGTTGTCCGGAGCAATATAGGCCACTCCCGGCCGGATCTCCTCCGAATCCTCACCGATCTTCACCCTGATCCTGCATTCCTTATCAAGCCAATCGACCATGCCTGAGAGAAAACCACTGGTGATGTGCTGGACGATAACAATGCCACAGGGAAAATCCTCGGGGAGTTGTCCGAGGATCTTCAACAACGCCTGGGGACCCCCTGTTGAAGCAACGATGGCAACAATCTTATTGGAATGGATCCCACTGTGCTTTTTAAGGTCCGGGACGAGGCATTTGTTCCACAACCTCATAAGACGCCGATCCACCATTTTTGCACTGGTCAGGTTTTTTATTTTGGCGATCAAGACATCTCCTGATTTCCTGCCTCCCCGGGGATCCAGCTCACCCTTATCCATCACGTCCAGGGCCCCATGAGAGATGGCCCGAAATACTTTCTGTATCCCTATCTTGAACGCGGAGGAAGACAGGATCAGAATCGGAGTGGGATGATAGGCCATGATCTGTTTGGTTGCCTCCAACCCGTCCATGACGGGCATCTCCATATCCATGGTGATGATATCCGGTTTGACGTAAGGTGCGAGGTCAACCGCGTCTTTCCCGTTTCGTGCAATTGCGCTCACGAGAATCTGTGGATCGGCATTCAGGATTGTGGTCAAAATTTTACACATCAACAGAGAATCCTCAACCACCAGCACCCGGATGATTTCCTTAGGTTGCGTCTCCATATCATCCAATCAATCGTTCAATGGTATCTAACAGATTGTTCTGGTCAAAACTGTTTTTGATGAGGTAAGCGGCTGCTCCCACCTCTATCCCTCGGCGTTTATCCTCTTCTTTCTGCAGGGCCGTCAGCATCAAAATGGGAATATCCTTGTAGGCTTCATTTTTTTTCAAGGTTTTGCAAAGCTCAAATCCATCCATTCTCGGCATCTCAATATCGCTGACAATGAGGTCGTAAGACTGCCCGGTAATCCGGTTCAATGCGTCCAAACCATCGACTGCCGTATCTACTAGGTATCCATGATTCTCCAATATACTCCTCTCCAGCTCCCTGGTTGAAAAAGCATCTTCGACCAATAGAATTCTTGTGTTTTTCCGTATCCCTTTCGGAGGAAACCTTTCTTCTCTCGATGGTTGTGGTTGAAGGCCGCTATAAGCCATGAGGTCCTCAATGTCCAGGACGACGACGACGTCACCGTCCGACATAACCGCTGCGCCGCTCACGTATCTCACCTTGCCGAGATGTTTCCCTAAACTTTTGATAAACACCTCATCCTCCCCGATAATCTCATCCACAATGAGACCGATTTGCCGGTCAAAGGTGGCCACCACGACCACCCATCGGGTTTTCTCCGCCCTTTCCTCTTTGCCGTGGGGAACCACAAGGCCCAGTCGTTCGCTCAATCTTACCAGGGGAATGATATGTTCGTGGAACGAGATGGCCTCCCCTCCCTCAATCGTAGAAATCTCCTCCTGATCCAGGCGGAGGCACTCTTTGACCGAGGCCATCGGAAGCGCATAGCGCATATCCTCGACTTTGACAAAGAGCGATTGAATGATGGCAATGGATAAAGGCAGAACCAATGTGAATTTCGTTCCTCTATTTTTCTGGGTGTCCAAGGTTACTCGGCCCTTCAGACGAGTGATGTCTCGCATGACGATATCGAGCCCCATACCTCTTCCAGAAACCTCTGTCACCACTGGACTCGTGGAGTAACCATTCAGGAATACAATATTCAAAACCTCCCTGTCCGTCATCCTCGAGAGAATCCCTTCAGAGACAAGCCCCTTCCTCAGGGCATTTTGTTTGATCTCACCAAGATCCATTCCCTTTCCATCATCTTCAACGGCGACCCGCACATGGCCCCCTTCATTTAAGGCGGAAACCTTGAGGATTCCATCCCGAGGTTTTCCCAGAGCCTCCCTCGCATCGGGTGTTTCAATCCCGTGGTCGATGGAGTTGCGCAGCAGATGGATGAGCGACGTCCTGATCCCTTCCAGGACCTTTTTATCAAGTTCAGTCTCTCCCCCTGAAACCACCAGACGGATCTCTTTCCCCTTCTGGGAAGCGATATCCCTTACCATGCGGGGAAACCCTTCAAAGATGGTGGAAAGGGGCAACATCTTCATCCCTTTCATCTTCGCCTGCAACTGATCGATGACTGGATCGAGATGAAACACTTCCGAGGAGACCTGGTCGTATAACCCCGACGCTTGTTCTTTAAGCCTCTGTATTTGTCCATTACATTGGCTGAACCATTTCATCACTTCCCCGTTCTGAGGAGCAAGCTCCTTCTTCATCGCCTCGCCTAAACTCAAAACGGTTTTCTGGACTTCCCGGGTGAGCTTAGAAAGCCTTTTCGCCTGGGCGATCTTGGCGGAGGATTTCATTCTGTGGATCACCACCTCCCCCACCAAATAGAGAAGCTTATCTACCCTGCTCAGCGGGAATCGAATGTATTCATCTCCCGGGTCTGGCAGAGAAAAGCTCTCTCCCGGGCCCGGGCAGGGGAGCCTCTCTCCTTGAACCCTTCGGTCTTTTTGTCTTTGCTCGGGTTCACACCTCGGCCTCCCAGTGGCTTCTCCCTTGGCAAGACACGTCTCAAGGTCTTTGCAGATATCGGATATATCGAGATCGATCTCTTTTCCCCGTGCGATCCTTTCCATGATGATCCGGATGGCGTCCAATCCTTTGAATAGTTGTTCCGTTCGATAGGAATCAAAAAAAACTTTTTCCTCGGCCACTGCCTCAAGGATATCCTCGATCCGATGGGCAATCTCCTGAATTTCTAAAAAACCAAAAACCCGGGCTGCCCCTTTCAGGGTATGGACCTCCCGGTTCAGGTTCCGGACAAGCTCCGGGTTTTCAGGCTTCCTCTCCAGCTCGACCAGCCCGTTTTCCAGTTTGGACAGATGCTCTTCGGTCTCCGCCTTAAAAATGGCTATCAGATCCTTTAACTCAGACATAATTCCAGTTTCTCATCTCTTCCGTTTTTTCTCCGGGCCTGAAGTCGGCAATGGCCTTCCTCAGCTCTTCTGACAATTGGCTCAGCTGGAATGCGGATTCCGCCATCTGGCGGGTGGAAGAAACAAATTGCTTGGTGACAGAATCGATCTCCCTCATGGCCTGGACGACTTGCTCTGAGGCAAACTTCTGCTGTTGGGTGGCGACCGAGATCTCCTTGGCCGATTTCGCCGTTTCCTCGATCATCTCCAGCCCCTTTCGGACCCATTGGGTTGAGCCTTCGATGCTCATAATCGAGGCATTCGTTTCTCCCTGGATCTCATGGATGATCTGGCGTATTTCCTCAGTCGATTCAGAAGAGCGTTCGGCAAGTTTTCTCACCTCTTGGGCAACCACGGCAAACCCCCTCCCCACTTCTCCCGCCCGGGCAGCCTCGATGGCGGCGTTGAGGGCCAGAAGATTGGTCTGGTCGGCAATGTCATCAATCAGCTTCGTGATATTGCCGATGGATTGGGATTTCTCTCCCAAAGAGAGAATCTTTCGCGCCGTCTCATTCACCTTAAGATTCATCTCCTCCATGCCTGCCAATGTTTCGCTTGCCAGCCTTGCCACATTTTCGGCGTTCCTGGCAATGTGCGTGGCCGTGGTGTTGAGCTCTTCGATGGTGGTGGTCACCTCGCTCACCCCGGAGGACTGTTCCGCTGCGCCTGTGGCCTGCACTTCGGAGCCTGCTCGAATCTGCGCTGAAGAGGTGCTGATTTGGAGGAATGCATTCCGGAGGTGCTCAACCACACGTTTCATCTCTTCATAGGCTTTTTTAAGGTCGGAAATATCCCGGACAATCCCTCTAAAGCCGATGGGTTTCCCCGATGAGTCTTTTCTTAAGGAGATCGATACCTCCACATCCCTTCGGGTCCCATCTCTCCTGATCAGCTTATAATCACATACCCCGCCGGATACCCCTGTGGTGTAGGCCTTATTAAACGCCTCAAATACCTTCTTGGCATTCTCCTGGTCTAAGAACTGCCGGTCATTCATGCGCAACAAGTCCTCCATGGGATACCCATGGATCCGGCACATGGAATCGTTGACGAAAACAAAGTTACCGGCAAGGTCGGTCTCGTAATATCCCTCTACAATGCTTTCAAGGATGTTTCGATATCTCTCCTCACTCTGGCGCATGGCCTCTTCCGCCTGTTTCCGCCCTGTAATGTCCTTGATCGTTCCCTTGTAGCCCGCTATCTTTCCTCCGAGATCTTTTTTCGTAATCACGGTTAGCAATGCATGGATCTTGCTCCCATCCTTCTTTTTCAGCTCAACCTCCCAGTCCTTCACATAGTTCTGCCTCGCCATGAACTCCTGAAACCTGTTTCGGTCTTCCGGGTTAAAATAGGTCTGCGAAACCTTGGTGTTCATGAGTTCTTCTTTATGGTCATAGCCGAAAAGGTCGACCATGGCCTCGTTCAGGTCGATAAATTTCCCATCCGTTGTGGTGATGAACAGGGGCTCTTTGGATTCATTGAACAAGGTTCGGTATTTCTCCTCCGATGCGTGGAGCGCCTCTTCCGCCAGTTTGTGCCCGGTGACGTCCCGGATCATCCCCATAAACCCGGTGGGCTTGCCTGAACCATCCCTGGTTAAAGAGATCGAAGTCTCAACATATCCTCGGGTCCCATCCTTTTTAATCATTTCATAATCACACCCTTTTACGGGTTCCCCTGTCCTGTAAACCTTGTTATAGACTTGAAAGATTCTCCCGGCGCTCTCTGGATCCAAATACTGCCGGTCATTCATGCGCATCAGTTCCTCTCTCGGGTATCCAAATATCCGGGCCATGGAATCGTTGAGAAAGGTAAAGTTGCCTTTCAGGTCCATTTCGTATAAGCCATCTTCGATGTTTTCGAGGATATCCCGATACCGCAGCGCCTCTTCTGCCTGTTTGTTTCTCCATGATGGAAATATTCTAAGCTTGAACATTCTAACCTCCCATGAGGATGATAGGAATAAAAGGCATGGTTGCCTTGAACCTCTCAACCGACCGACACTTTATTTTCAAGAACCCTTTCGACGCTGAGGAGAGCAACGAATCTATTATCCCATCGAAACAGGCCCTCTAAATACTTTCTTCTTTCTAGAGGGAAGGGGGGAGGGACAGGTTCAATCTTGCTCCTCTGAACCTCGATCGTTTCCACAACTTCGTCCACAAGGAGACCCGTCTCCAGACCCCCGGATTCGATGGCGATAATTCTCGTCCCACCGGTGGGTTCGTCCCGGGGGAGGCCCAAAATCGCTTTTAAATCAGTCACAGACAGAATATTTCCTCTGAAGTTGATAATCCCAGCGATATACTCGGGACTGGAAGGGAGGAGGGTGATCCTGGCTTTTCTCAGGATTTCTTTTATTTTTGTAATCTCCACGCCATACCACTCTCGAGAAAGCCGAAAAATAACGATCGGGAGCATCTCCTCCCTCCGTTCCTTTCTTTCATACAAGTCTTCCGCTTCCTCGACCCTTTCCATCGACGTTTCGTTTACGTCCTCCCCCCGTTGGGATGAAAGCTCTTTTTCCATCTCCTTCGAATTCCCCAGCTGCTCGACAGTCTTCTCGATTAGGATTCTCTTCTTTTTTTCAGGAACCCCTTGATCCTCTCCGCCAATGTCTTCCCGTCCAAGGGCAAACCGATATAACCATCCGCCCCTGCCTCTTTTGTGAGCCGGCCCAATTTATCCTCGTCCTGCGCGGAGATAAGCACGATGGGCGTGCCTTTTGTATGGCTTTCTTTCTTGAGTATTCGGCACACTTGATCTCCGTTCATCCCGGGGAGTTTATAATCCAATAAAACAAGGTGGTAATGACCTTTTCTTGCCTTATCAATGCCTTCCTCGCCCGTTTCAGCGGACTCCACTAAAAATCCCTCGGCCTCGAGTCTAAACTTCAGCATGGCGTTGACTGAGGGGCTATCCTGAATAATCAATACCTCGTCCATCGTTTAACCTTCTTGTATCGACGAGACCCTTTGGCTAATGGCCATCCTTCCCGATAAAGTATTTCCCAATATCGATGTGGTACTTGTTTGGATCCAAGGTCTTCATAATACTCCGCCTGAAATGTCCTTTTCCGTCCCCCTCCGCGAGGTCTACCCGTTCCTTCTTTCCTTTTCCCCGCGCATCCCTATCGATAAGAATCACCTGGGGACGGTCCATCCATTGTGGATCCGTATTGGGTTTAAAGACAATTCCCATCTCATGGGTATCGAGGAGGACCAGGGAACCAATGGGATAAACCCCCACCAGGCCGATGAACATTTTGAGAAGGATGGAGTCAAAGTGGACATCCCTTTCTTTGAGCATGATGGCCAGGGCCTGTTCCGGTGTGTAAGGAACTTTTTTGTAGATCCTTGGAGTGGTCATGGCATCATAGGCATCCGCAATCTGTATGATTCGACCGAAGAGGCTCACCCTCTTTTGACGGAAGAGCTTAGGATATCCGGAGAGGTCGTTCTTCAGGTGATGATCGAAGATGCCGATCACCATTTTCGGATTGACCTCACCCAGCTGCTTCAGGTTGAGAACGATCTCCACCCCGGTGAGAGGGTGCTTCTTCATCTGGCCCCATTCTTCAAGATCGAGGGAGCCGGGTTTGTTAAGCACCTCAAGGGGAATCTTGGATTTCCCGATATCATGAAGCATGGCCGTAATGCCCAATTCGCTCAGCCCACTTCTGGAGAACGCCAATCGCCTTCCCATGGCAAGGGAATAGATCGCCACATTGACGGAATGGTTAAAGGTATATTCGTCGTAATTCTTGATCGTCGTCATTCCGAGCAGGATCGACTCATCTTCCATGATGAGGTGGACGGCCTTTCGGATCAACCGTTTCAATTTCCTCACGTCGGCATGCTGTCTTCCCTTGATGTGGGTGATCACTTCCTTGACCGTCCCGATCGTCTCAAAAAATACCTTTTTGGCAACTTCTCTTGAGTCCTCTTTTTTCCTGGGATAAACCCCTTCTTCCGTTTCGGAGACCTCCAATGGACCCACCTCGATAGAGGAGATGTGATGTTCTTTTAATTTTTCATTAAAGAGAAGGGCATTCTCTTCCCTTCCCTCTTCCAGGCCCATCAGAATGTAGATGAATGCTCCCAATGTCTCCTCATCCAGGGGCCCTTTGTAGAGAACTTCTCCGATGAGCCGTTTCTTCCATTGGGTCAGGAGATATTTAAAACTGGTAAAACCCTCCACTGAGTAGCGAAGCCTTCTTTCATTGAGGAAGATATCATCCGCCACGATTTTGAGGCCGAGGCTTCCCTCCCTCCGGATAAATGTGTTGATGGCTTGGAGCGATTCCTGTATGAATTGCTGAAGGGCAACATTCTTCGAATCGTAGATCTGTGAAATCCTCATCAACACATGGAATTTGGTGATGAGATGATTTCCCAGCCTGGATAATTGGGAGTCCATTGCCTCTGACGATCTGGGGGCAATCTCCCGGGACTGAATCGTTGATTCCATTGTCTCCGCCTCTTCAAGGTTAAGTTTTTTCTGTTTTCATCCGTGCTTTTTCACCGGGGTGTCCAACCCCTCATTGACTCCTAACATCTTCAGGGCATGGCGCGCGCAGAGCCTCGTTTCATCCCATTTCCTTTTCCCAAACCACCTTTTTTTTCTGGAGATCTTTTGTAAAACCGGGATGACCTCTTGCGTCCCCGTCTCTCCCAATGCCCTTAAGAAAGAGGCCTTCTCTTCATAATCCCTTTTGTAAAAGTCTTTAGACAGGACGATCCCGGCGAGCGGTTTTGCCGCCTCCCCTTTGGCGACCTGAACAAAAGCAAGCGAGGCCTTTGCCCTGAGCTCCGGCATGGGATCGTTTAAAAATTTTTCAAGGAGTTTTTTTGCTGGGTCACCCAATTTTTTAAGCACCTGGAGGGTTTCCTCCCTGACTTTCGAATTCTCATGGACGGCCAGGTCCCCTAAATATTTCGCGGTCGAGGGATGTCTGATCTTGCCAAGGACATAGAGGATATGCGAGACCAGGTAGGGATTGGGATCTGACAAGAATGGGAGGAGAGGTTTGATCTCCTCGCGGGAGAGCTCGGCGAGGGTATCGCAAACGGCCTTTCTCCATTTTCCGGATTCCACCTTCGCCAATAGGTGGCAGAGGGGTTCGACCGCCTTCTTGGTCAGGAGCCGGAGATACTGGAGAATCGCTTCTGAATCCGCTTCTCCATTTCCCTTCATCGACTCCCCTAAAAGGTCGATCGGACGGGAACCGGAAAACGTGTCCAGGATGCGGCGAATTGCAAAAATCTGCTTATCCTTCAGGGCCATGGATTCCATGGCATCGTTCAGTTTCCTCAAAACGGCAACGACCTTTCTTACCTCTCTCTGTTCGAGGAAGGACCCGCCCGTCCGTTCGAAGTAGGAGATCATATTCTCATAGGCATCCATATCCTCTCCCAGATGCAAGAGGATCTCTACGAGGTTATCGATCAGCATATAGATGTAATCCGGTTGATACTCCTGTTCAATCTCACGGTTGATTTCATCGGTCTCCTCCGGACTGAGCAGGCAGGCTTGAACCAGGGATTGACCGGGGGAAGGGTTCAGCGCCTGTTTCAAGCCTTCGATCGTGAGGGGAAAGGTTTCTTCCTTTTCTTTTTCGAAGGCGCTCTCGTCGGCTCCCCCCCCCTCAAATCCCTTGAATTCCAAATGTTGGTCAAATTCTTCCTCTGTGGAAGGAACAAATGTGCTCCCTCCCTCCAAAAATTCATCCACGGTCCCGAATAGGATGTGAGAAAAATCCTTCTCCCAGAGGAGCGTCACAAGGTCATCTTCCATTCGGTTGACAGATTCGCTCCTCCTCACTACTTGAAGAAAATCGACCACCTCTCTAAACTCCAATCCCTCGAGAAATTTGATCTCCCGAATCCCATCCTTGAAAAAGAAGAAGGCCAGGCTTTCCTTGACGTCCTGGTTTTCATAGACGACCTTTCCGCGATAGAAAAGCCGGTGTTCCCCCACCAGCAGCGGAAAAGAATCGAACTCTTCGAAGTAGTTGTCAAAATCCTTCTTCAGTCGTTCCATGAACTTCAAGAGGATCGGGTGATTGGCTTCGTAGATACGGAAAGCCTTGACCGTCTGAAGAAAAGTCTGGATCAGCGCCCGGGTGGCCCTGACGGACTTATCCTCAACGGCCTTTTCCTCATCGATGAATTTTTCTTTTAATCCTTCTTTCGGTTGGGACACGCTCTTCTCCATAAATGCTCTTGTCATAGGGTGCTTGAAATTTCCCCTTTAAGGAAACGATCCAGTTCTGACCTGAGAACCTTCCATCCTTTGCCTGCCTTTGTCCCCCTAATCCGCCCGAGATAGAGATATTTGAGAAAGGTGGGCCTCGATATCCGCAAGTATTGACAAGCTTCCTGGGTCGTCATGACATTATTTTCTCTTAGCATCACTTTCCACCAGTGAGACGGGACTTGATAAGAGTTAACTGCATTTTCCATACCAAACGCATAAATATGGGCCAACCTATGGATTTTAAAAAAGATGTCTTATGCCCTGGTGTTGTCAAAAGGATTTAGAGGTCATTTCTTGCCCACCGTTGTTCAATTTTTCCTCCAATCTTCTTTTCTGTTGTTTCTTAAGGAAACGATCAGTTAAAATTGATATGTTTCAAGGTTAAAAAGCGGTTTACCGTTCATTGTTCATTGTTTATCGTTCATTGTTTATCGGAGGTCGCCATGAAGAACCAGGCCACAAGGGTAAGAGTTGCGGAGATCATCAGGGCCCTCTCAAAAGAAATCCCGGATTCGAAGATCGCCTTGAAATTTTCAACTCCGTTCGAACTTCTCATCGCCACGATTCTCTCCGCGCAATGCACCGATATCAAAGTGAACGAGGTAACCAGGGGGTTGTTTAAAAAATACCGTTCTGCGAAGGATTATGCAGAGGCCGATCTGGAAGAACTGGAAGAGGATATCCGGCCAACGGGGTTCTACAAAAACAAGGCAAAGTCCATCCGGAACGGTTGCCGGGAATTGATCGCCCGATTCGGGGGGAAAGTTCCGAGAACACTCAAAGAACTCGTGACGCTTCCCGGCGTGGGAAGGAAAACGGCCAACGTCGTTCTGGGAAACGCTTTTCGAATACCCGGTATTGCCGTCGATACACATGTTCACCGGGTGAGCCGACGGATTGGCTTGACCAAACAGGACGATCCGGTCAAGATTGAGTTCGACCTGATGGAGATCGTCCCGGAGGAGCAATGGACCCTCTTTTCAAACCTCCTCATCTGGCATGGCCGGAAAATATGCGCCGCCCGCAAACCTCTCTGCGATCTATGTGTGATCCGGAAATGGTGTGATTATGGATCGAAAATATAAATCCGAAGCACGAAACTCGAAGCGCGAAACAAATCCAAATTTCCAAATGTTCAAAATAGTTTTGATCATTTGAATTTTGAGTTTGTTTCGCCTGCCTGCGCGAAGCCCCGCCTCCAGAAGCCTTGCGGAGGGCAGGCGCTTCTGCGAAGGCAGGGATTTCGATATTCGATATTCGATATTCGGATTTCGGACTTAATAATCTTATGGTTCTTCCATGTCACATTCGGGACAAATTATTCTTGATGGAGGAAGTCATCAACTTCCCCACCTCTCTCCTCAGGCACCGTAACTACCGTTGGGAAAACCTGCCCATGGTCCCCTATTCCGATTTAGCGGGAGCCGCCTCCTCTCTCGTGAGGAAAGGGCGCAAGGCGATGGTGGTGACCGGCTTTTATATCCCTTCCGGAGAACCTCCGGCTACGGAGACCGATGGTCCTCCCGGCGCTCTCATCCTGGCGGAAGGGCTCAAAAATGCCGGGATGGAGGTTTCCCTTCTCTCCGATCAATATACCCTTCCAGCCCTCAAGGCAGGCCTGAAGATACTGAACCTTTCTGAAAAAGAGGTGCCCCTTATCTGTTTTCCCCTGGAATCTTCCGATCTCGATCCGGCCGGCTCTTTTTCTGTCCGTTTCATTGAGGAGCTTCTCAATGGTCCATTGGGCCGGAATCTTTCCCATCTTATCTTTATTGAAAGAGTGGGACCCAATCATACGCTCGACTCCCTCCTTGCCCAGGAACGAGAAGGCCCTCCGCCGGTAAAACAGTTTGAGGCCATGCTTCCCCCTTCCATTAGAAACCGGTGTTTCAACTCCCGCTTGGAGGACATTACCCGGTTTACGGCCAGGACCCACCTTCTTCTCGAGTTTCAAAAGATTTGGAATCTTCCCATCGAGACGATTGGGATCGGAGACCGCGGCAATGAGATCGGTGCGGGGAAAATTCCGTGGGAGGTGTTCAAGGAAAATTCTGTTACCCATCGTGAGCCCGTCTTCTGCTGCCGGATGAAGACTGACTATTTCATCTCCTGTGGAATCTCAAACTGGGGAGGGTATGCGTTGATGGCTGGGATTGCTCTGGCTGTGGGAAAGGTGAGCTTACTCGAAAGAATAACTCCGGAACAGGAGGGAATGGTTCTGGACTATCTCATCCACCATGGCCCTGCAATTGATGGAATCACCCGCAGGCAGGGCCATTCGGTTGATGGAATCGAATTCAAAGATTATATGAAAGTAATCGAACGCCTCAAAGAGATTGTCCTCGAATAAACATTTGTAATCCGAATTCCGAAATTCACAATTAAATAACCGCTTTTTTTATCCTCCTTTTCTGCAAATAATAGACCAGGGCTACGCCAACAAGACCAAACACATCCGTATAGAAGCCGGGCTTGACCAAGGCAACCGCAGAGCCAAGAAGAATGATCCTATCATACCATTTGTCGTCAGTTATGAAGAAACCCTGCATGCCTCCAGCCAAGGCATACATGCCAATGGAGGCCGTAATAAAAATCCATGTGGCTTCAAAAACATTGGTGCTGATCAGAAGCATCTGAGGAGCCGTGATAAACATGTAGGGCAGGAGAAACGTCCTCATATCCAATTTGAACGCGTTGACTCCTGTCTTAAACGGATCAGCGCCTGCAATTCCTGCTGCCGCATAGGCGGCCAGGCACACCGGAGGGGTCCCGTCAGCAAGAATTCCGAAATAAAAGACAAAAAGGTGAATGGCGATGATCGGCACCTCGGGAGCCATAGCCTTGAGGGCCGGAGCCATGATCGTTGCCATGATGACATAATTGGGAGTCGTAGGAACGCCCATTCCGAGAATGAGGCAGGCGATCATTGTAACGAACAACCCTAAATAGAGATTCCCTGCCGAAAGGGTCACGACCACATTGGTCATGTTCAATCCGGCCCCGGTCAATGTCACCATCCCTACGACAATGCCGGCGCAGGCGCAGGTCACCCCGATTCCTGCCATCGTCCTGGATGCATTAAACATAGCATCAACCATCTTCCGGAAGGAAGAGACCAACGGCTCCCATGAAACCGTCTCCACTGCGCCTGAACTCTTCTCGGTCTGATCGGTCTGACGACCCCACCCCAGGCTTGCCACTAATCCCTGGAGGATAAAAATCGAAGCGGCGACACCGATCGCCATCGACGCTGCGGTGAGCGGGGTCAGTCGCTTAACAACAAGGGCGTAAAAGAGAACCGCAATCGGAATCAGGAAATGGGCGCCGCTTACAAGGGTTGGGATAAACTTGGGAAGCTCCTTTCGAGGGAGGCCTTTTAGATCATACTTGACCGAAAGAAGATGTACGGCTCCGAGAAGGGCAAGTTGGTCAATCACCGCAGGCATTGCTGCCGCAACACAAACCTGAAGATATGGAATACCCAAAAACTCCGCCATGACAAAGGCGGCCGCTCCCATGACGGGTGGCATGATCTGACCATTTCCGCCTGCTGCCGTGTCAATGCCTCCCGCCAGTTCCGGGCTGAACCCAACCTTTTTCATCATCGGAATCGTCATCGTCCCTATAGTCGCTGTATTGGCTACGCCGCTTCCTGATATCGTCCCGAAAAAAGCGCTGGCAATCACCGAAACCTTGGCTGGTCCCCCGCGGGTGTGACCTACCAGGGACATGGCCAATTTAAGCAGGTACGTTCCCGCTCCCGACCTTTCAAAAATGGCCCCGAAAAGCACAAAGGCAAAGACGAACGTGGAAGAGACCCAAAGGGGAATACCAAAAATTCCCTCCATCGTCAGATAGAGATGATCAACCACTCTTCGAAATCCGTATCCGCGATGGGCGATCAGATCCGGCAAATACGGTCCAATAAAGCCGTAAAGGATGAAGAGCCCTGAAATCAGAACGAGAGGCAGCCCCACCGCCCTCCGGGTCGCCTCTAAAATCAGAAGGACGGTCAGGCAACCCATCACCAGGTCGACTTGCGTCGGGTTTCCGATTCTTGTGACAAGAACCTGGTAATAAACAGCCACATAGATGGCCGAACACCCCGCGATCATTGCCAGAATAAAGTCATAGAATGGAATGGTTTTAATTTTAGATTTTTTGGAGCGGGGGTAAAAGAGAAAACAGAGCGTCATCGCAAAACTTAAATGGACAGAGCGCTGAAGCGTCGCGGTTAGGGTCCCGAAGAAAGCTGTATAGAGCTGAAAGCAGGCCATGCCCAGGGCAATGATATAAGTGATTTTATAAGGAATTCCCGAAAGCCGGCGCTCGCCGAACTCCTGGGTCTGTATCATCTCTTCAGCCTTTTTCAAGAGCTCTTGGTCAACGACCAGTTTTGTTTCTTCCATGGTCAATCTTTTCCTTTCTTTAGAGGGTTGCGGGATTACCCTATTGATCAAATGGAAGGCGATAAAGTTCTTTAAAGACATGGAGTATGAATGGATGACGCCTTACGGAGATTTCGAGCAACCCCCCCTCCCCTTTCTTGGTTCCCAATGGAGTTTCCTTATCCTTGAATTTGAGAACAGGCCGATTGATAGGGGAAAAAAAGAAGCTTAGCTTGTCCAGCCGCTCTCCTCCTTCCGTAACAAACCATCCGTTTTTTCGAAGGGTTTTTTCTGAGACATTAGGAAGCCCGGCTCCATGAGAAGAAAAACGCGTTTCTAAAACCCGTAGAACGCCACCCCTTTCGACCAGAAACGTTCCCTCAACGGGAGTCTTTTCTACCGAATGGATGTAACCAAACAGGAAAACATCCCCTTCAACCGCTCTCTTATGGAAGAGGATCTCCCCGCTCTTTCCATCCTTAACCTCAAGCACGGAAACGGGGATCATCCCTCCCGCAAGTAGGGCAGCGACTGTTATTGAAATAAGTAAGAACCCTCTCTTGCGCATCAGGGAAGAAAAGGCCCCTCCTCTTCAAGGAGAGGAAGGGCCTTGATGAACTGCTATTACTTGATGCCTTTCTCTTTGAAAAATTTCTCCGCCCCCGGATGAAGAGGAATGGGCATGCCGATGAGAGCCTTCTCCAGCTTCACTTCTTTTCCTTTGGCATGAGCCCCTTCGATGGTCCTTATGTTTTCAAATATCGCCTTGGTAATACGGTAAACCATGTCCGCGTCCAGCTCGGCTTTGACGACAAGGATGGCGAGCACAGCCACGGTCGGGACATCCTTATCGACTCCCTTATAAATCCCGGCAGGCACTTTATCTTTTGAATAGAAAGGATACTTCTTAACCAGTGCATCAGCCTGGGCTCCGTCAATGGGAACGATCATGCTATCCACCGCTATGGCGGGATCGACAATTGCAGAGGCTCCAACACCTGTTGTATAGAACGCGGCATCAATTCGTCCATCTTTAAGATAATCACCAGATTCCGCAGCCGTGAGCCGTTCCACTTTCGCGAGATCTTCAAACTTCAATCCATAAGCCTCAAGAATCTGAATCGTATTCTGTTCTGTTCCGCTGCCTAATGGTCCAACCGCCACTCTTTTCCCCTTAAGATCTCTGACCGATGCGATCTTAGCATCCTTCCGTGCATGAATCTGGCAATGCTCCGGATAGAGAGCCGTCATCCCCCGAATGTTTGGAACCGGTTTGTCAAACATCGGCTTTATCCCCTGAAGGGCATAAAGGGCGATGTCATTTTGCAGGATGGCCATATCGGCATCTCCTGAAGCAATCAGTTTGGCATTGGCAACCGAGGCGCCTGAGGATTCCACCGTAATCTTAATGTCAGGAAGTTTTTCGTGGGCAATCCTTGAAATAGCCCCTGCAAGAGGAAAATAGACTCCCACAACCCAGCCCGAGGCAATGGAGACGTACTTCTTCTGGGCATGGGCCAGATCGCCCATGGCCGAAAAGAATACCACCATACATAAAATCATAACTCCGACAAGCAACTTCTTTTTCATCACAACTCCTCCTTTTCTATTAGAATTAGATTACAAAAACAACGGATGATTACCCCCTGAGTTTTCTTCTCACCCCCCTTCTTCAATGATAGCATTATTTATATGAATTTGGCCCACTTGTCAAATATTTTTCAAAAAATAAAAGCGACGAGAACCATTTCCATTCTAACCAAAATATGCTATTAAAAACCAAACTCAACCGGAGGTTTAACTGATGGAACACTTCTTCGATCTCTATCGACAAAAAACCCAACTCTCAAAAGACCTTTTTGAAAGATCGAAACGGGTGATGCCGGGAGGGATTTCCCACAATGTCCATTATTTCCCGCCCTACCCTTTTTTCATCAAGGGTGCAAAAGGCTCTAAAATCCGGGATGTGGATGGAAATGAGTACATCGACCTATGGATGGGCCATTACACCCATATTCTCGGCCATCATCCGGAGATCATCGCCAAGGCGATTGAAAAACAATCGACAGAAGGATTTCATTGGGGCATCGTCTTTGAAAAACAGGTGGAGTGGGCTGAACTGATTCAGGAGTTGATCCCCTGTGCGGAAATGGTCAGGTTCTGTTGTTCCGGGACGGAAGCGACCATGTATGCGGCTCGCCTTGCAAGAGGGTATACGGGGAAAAACATCATCTTGAAGATGGCTGGGGGATGGCATGGGGCCAGTTCGGATCTCTCCGTGGGCATTAAAATGCCATACGAAAGAGAAGAAAGCCTCGGCCTGTTTCCGGAACTTCAGAGATATACTAAAGCGATTCCCTACAATGATATTCCAGGCTCCCTCGAGGCCATCCATCAAAACAGAAAAGATCTCGCAGGGATTATTCTCGAGCCCGTCATCGGCGAGGGAGGCTTTGTCCCGGCCGCGATGGACTACCTGAAAATGCTTCGTTCTGAAACGGAAAAGTGCGGAGCGCTTCTGATTTTTGATGAAGTGATCACCGGCTTCCGTATGTCCTTAGGCGGTGCCCAGGAAAGGTTTGGAATCCTTCCTGACCTCACCACGCTGGGGAAGATCATGGGGGGCGGGTTTCCCGCCGGCGCACTGGCAGGGAAAAGAGAGATCCTTGAGGCAACCTCGCCTGAGAAAAAAGGGAAAAAGTGGGAAAAGATTCTGATCGGCGGAGGCACATTTTCCTCTCATCCCTTCACCGTGGCTGCAGGGTTGGCAATGCTCCATCACCTGAAGGATTACAAAGAGGAAGTCTATCCCTTCCTTGAAACGAAAGGAGAAGAGGTTCGAAAGGGACTTCGGGAGGTATTTGACAATGAAGGGGCCAATGCCATCGTCACGGGGATCGGCTCCCTCTTCCAGATCCACTTTCCCTTTCAGAAGGGAGTCGCCTTGAACTCTCCCCAGTCGATCAATCAATTGTCTGATACGGAAAAAAGAGAGGTTGAATTTCGCATCCGTATGCTTACAAAGGGTGTCCATGTGATGCATGGCGGGGGGGGGTTATCCATAGCCCATACGGATAAAGACATTGAAACCATTATCCGGGCGGCCAGGGAAGCGGCCAGGGAGATGGCCGATGGTTAGAGGTTTGAGGTAAGAGGATGGCAAGAAAAATGGAGCAAATAGGTGTCATTGTGGTGGATGTGCAGGGAGATTTCACAACATTTAAAAATGGCTCACTGGCTGTTGAAGGAACGGATGAGGCCCATGTCAAAACCGTAGAAGAGAATACGAAAAGGCTTAAGGCTGCCGGCTTCCCTATCTACGCAACCCAGGACTGGCACCCTGAAGACCATGTTTCCTTTTTCACCAATCATCCGCGCAAGAAGGCCTTTGATGTGATCAAACTCCATGGAAAGGATCAGGTCCTCTGGCCTCCCCATTGCGTTCAGCAGACTCCGGGGGCCGATATTCTTCTGGACAGAAAATTATTCAAAGCCGTTGTGAAAAAGGGAATGGACCCGCAATATGACAGCTATTCAGGATTTCAGGACGACGGCGGAAAAAAGACCGAGATGGACGGAATACTCAAGAACAATGAGATCAAGAAAGTCGTCGTCTATGGCATTGCCACGGATTACTGTGTGAGAGCAACAACTCTGGATGCATTAACAGCGGGATACAAAGTTATTCTCATTAAAAATCTGTGCAGGGGAGTCGCCCCGGATACCTCCCAAAAAGCGATTGAAGAAATGAAAGTCAAAGGAATTGTCATCCTCGACGACCTGGACTTAGAAAAAATCAAATCTCAATAAAAGGGGGACAGGCTACTTTTTAAAAGTAGCCTGTCCCCCTTTTGCCCCCTCGTAGCCTTTCATAGCCGATACGGGCGTCGTCACCGTAACCGTCAGACGTTACCTTTATTTTCTATCTAATAGTACCGTTTTTCTTCGATGTGGTCTTCGGCGAGATCGATGCCCCACTCGTTGAGAATCTTGGAGACGACACGCTCCCCGCTCTCGATGCAGTTCGGGAGCCCCACGCCCCTGTAACTGCCGCCGGCCAGGGCAAGGCCCGGGATCACAGCACTTCGTTTTTCAATCAACTCGACACGCTCAAGATGCCCGATCGTATACTGGGGCATGCCAAGAGGCCAGCGATAGAGACGTGAAAAAAGCGGCATCGCCTTTGGATGGAGGCCTAAGATATCCTGAAACTCGGAAAGCACAATCCGCACCAGATCTTCATCGGAGCGCCTCATAATCTCCTGGTTATGCGGGCCGCCGACAAATCCGCGCAGCAACACTCTGCCCTTCGGCGCGCGGCCCGGCCATTTCGTAGAAGAGTAAGTTGCCGCCATCAGGCGACGGTCTTCCTTGAGAGGGCAAAGAACCCCGAAGGCATTCAGATCAAAACCTACCTCGGTTTCGTTGAAGGCAAGCGAAATCGTCGCCGAAGAAGAGGCGGGAATGTCGGCAAGCGCATCTGCAATGGCAGAGTCGAGCGGTCGAAGGAGTGGTTCTGCGGCCCATGACTCTGTGGCAATGATGACTCCATCGCCTTCGAGGGTGGATCCATCGGATAAACGGACAGCCCATCTATTCTGGCCAATGTCTTGAAGCGAGTGAACTGCCACTCCCGTCCGCATCTTCTCCAGGCCCGCCACCTCTGCCATTCGGTCCGTCAATTGCTGCATGCCATTTGCAAAAGAGGTAAAGAAGGTCCGGGGTTTCTGACCCGGCGTGGGTGGATACTTTCGTCGCATCTCCTCAACCATACGGCGGGCCGCGAGGAATCCTTTCATGAGCGATCCATACTTCTGCTCCATCTCCAGGAGGCGCGGGAAGGTTGCGGCAAGCGACATCTTCGCCGGATCGGAGGCATGGACCCCACCCACAAGCGGCTCGGCTAACCGATCGAGACACTCTCTGCCCATCCGACGGACTACAAAACTTTCCAGGGTCTCCTCATTGAACTCTCCAGGCTTCACTTTTTTAGGCGGGATGAAGAGATCCATGCCCATCCGGATCTTGCCGGGCCATGAGAAGAGACCGGTCGTGGCAAACGGTATGAACTTCGTGGGCGCAAACATCATGACGCCATCGGGCATCTGATGCAATTTTCCGCGGGACAGGATCAGGGTACGCCTCCGGGAATCGTCGGTCGGCAATTCGTCATCAAAGATCCCAGTGAGTCTTGCAATCCGGTGACAGGCTGTTTTCTCCGTAAGAAAACAGTCCGGACCGCCGTCCACGATGAATCTGCCTTCTCCCGAAGGATCAGGCACAATCTCCGTAAGAATTTTTCCGCCGAGGCGAGGGTCTTTTTCAATCAGAACAAACTCGACTTCATGGCCTTCGGATGCGGCCCGGGTCACTTTGCAGGCGGCGCCAAGGCCAGCAATGCCTCCGCCAATAATGATGATGCGTTTCATGAATGCTCCGAAAACAGGGATTCAAGGATTCAAGGGTTCGAGGGGTCAAGGGGTCAAGCATAACAATGAAACTCAACTTAAGTCCAGTAAAAATCCTTTAAGAATTATTTTCAAAAATGATTTTACTGGGCCACTTGAATCCTTGAATCCTTGAACCCTTTTGGATGTTCTTCCACCATTGTTGTTAGGGCCTGGATAAACCGCTCTGAAACATTAAGAGAAGGCGTTCGCTTTAAAACCATCCCTAACGATTCGGCCTTCTGCCGATAGACGATATCGATATCGTAGAGAATCTCGATATGGTCCGATACAAAACCGATGGGAACGACCAGCACTTTCCGAACATGAATCTTATTGAGTTCGACCAACACCGATTCAACATCCGGGCCAACCCATTTCTCGGGTCCCCCTCCCTTGCTCTGGAAAGCCGTGTGCCAGGGAAGCGGCACGATTCTTTTCAAAACCTCATTGACACTTTCCTTCATATCATCAACATAGGGATCACTCCCGATGATTGATGCCGGAAGGCTATGGGCTGTAAAAATGAGATGAACTTTCTTTCTTTCTCCCGGAGTAAATTGTTTCAACCCTTCTTCAACTTTTTCTGCCACTGCTTGCAAAAAGAGAGAGTGGGAATGCCACCCCTCTATAAAAGTGATTCTTAACGTTTCTCCTGAGACATGATTGGCTCGATTCAGCTCCTCTTGATAGGCGCCTGTGCTGAATCGGGACCGAAAAGGAGCCATGGGAATGGCAACAAGGTCTTCGATTCCTTCGTGAAGAATCTTGTTTAAGGTTTCTCCAATCAATGGTTGGCCGTAGCGCATCCCAATGTAGGATTTGAAGCGGTCACCTCTTATGTTCAGTCTCTTTTCAAGAGCCTGAGCCTGTTTAAATGTAATCTCTGGCAGGGGCGATCTCCCCCCAATCAGTCGATAACGTTCCTCAATCTCCTCCAGCTGTTCCGGAGAAGGCTTTCGATTTCGGAAGAGACGGGTCAAAAACGGCTCCACTTCGTCGAGAGAGCGGGGCCCGCCAAAGGCCAAGAGAAGAAGAGCTTTCATAATTTATTGAGAAAATAAAAGCATTGGCTTTGGGTTAAGGTTAGGGTAAGGATGCCAGTTTGGTTTATGGGTAAAGGCAAGGGTTTAAATCATCAGCCCTAACCCATTGACCATACACCAGACGGGCTTCGTCACCGTAACCTTTCCCCTTTCCCCTGTTTCATCATTGAACTATACTCATGGACCATGTCCACTAAGGCGCCGACATTTTCGACAGGTGTGCCGGGAAGGATCCCGTGTCCCAAGTTGAAGATGTGGCCGGGTCGGCCTCCCGCTTGATCAAGAATTCGTTTCACTTCCCTCCTGATCCGATCAACGGGGCCCATCAGCACCACAGGATCGAGGTTCCCCTGGATGGCCACATGATAACCGAGGCGTGCCCAGGCCTCGCCCAGATCGAGTCTCCAATCCACTCCAATCACATCCCCTCCTGCCTTTTTCATCATCGGCAACAGGGTTGAGGTCGAAGTTCCAAAATGGATCACAGGAACGCTCCGATCGAGCCCTTTAATCACTTTTTTGGAGAAAGGCAGGACATACTCCTCATAATCGGCCGGGCTTAAACAACCCACCCAGGAATCAAAGATCTGGAGAGCCTGAACACCTGCCCGGACTTGAGCATTCAGATAATGAACCAGCACCCGAGAAAGCTTCTCCATCAACGCGTCCCAGGTGGGGCGGTCCTGATACATCATTCCTTTGGTGAAGATGTATTGTTTCGAATACCCCCCCTCAATGATGTAACTTGCAAGGGTGAAAGGGGCCCCTGAAAACCCGATCAGAGGGACCTTCCCTCCCAATTCTCTCCGGACGATTCGAATCGCCTCCATGAGAAAAGGCGTCTCCTCCTCCGGTTCGATGATCTTCAACCGTTCCACATCCTTCATCTCGCGAACAGGACGATGAAAGACAGGGCCCTCTCCTTTTGCGAACTCGAACTCCACTCCCATCGGCTCCAACGGAATGAGGATATCCGAGAAGATGATGGCCGCATCGAGTTTAAAATGCTTCAGGGGTTGAAGGGTCACCTGCGCTGCCATCTCAGGGGTCTTGCACATTGCGAGGAAGGAATATTTCTTCCGGAGCGCACGGTACTCCTTCATATAACGCCCTGCCTGCCTCATCAGCCAGATGGGAGTATAGGGAGTGGGCTGCCTGTGACAGGCCCTCAGAAATGGAAATTGCTTTTCCTTTTCGTTCATCACATCACCCTGAAACAATAAATTCGAAATCCGAATATCGAAATTCGAAACAAATCTCAAATCCGAATTGCCAAATTTCTAAAACGGATGTTATTCTTTCGTTTTGAATTTTGTGCTTGAGTCATTCGAATTTGTTTCGAAATTCCAATTTCGTGCTTCGGATTTTGGTACTACCTCCAATCTCTCAGCAGTTGTATTAATAACCTCACCCCTATTCCTGTTCCCCCCTTAGGCATGAAGGGTCTCTCTTTCTCAATAAAGGCCGGACCCGCAATGTCGAGATGGACCCAGGGTGTCTTCTCGACAAATTTGCTCAGAAAGATGCCCCCGATGATGGCGCCGGCCGCCCGGGTTCCCACATTCTTAAAATCGGCCACATCGCTCTTAATATAATCAAAATATTCATCCCAGAGTGGGAGCCTCCACACTTTCTCCCCGGTTTTTTGGGACGCCTCTTCAACCGTTTTCTGAAGCGACTCGTTGTTGCCGAAAAGGCCGATCACGTAATCTCCCAGGGCAATCACGACCGCTCCGGTCAGGGTCGCTAAATCGATAACCGCTTTGGGCTTATATCTCAGGCTATAGGTGAGGGCGTCCGCAAGGATGAGCCTTCCTTCCGCATCCGTGCTGATGACCTCAACCGTCTGGCCCGAAAGGGTCTTAAGAACATCCCCGGGTTTATAGGCCTTTCCGCTTGGAAGGTTTTCCGTTGCAGGAATGATTCCCACCAGGTGAAGGGGAAGCTGAAGTCTTGAGGCGGCCTGCATGGCGCCGAGGACGGCTGCCGCGCCCGACATGTCGGCCTTCATCTGTTCCATCCGGTCTGCAGGCTTGATCGAGATGCCTCCGCTGTCAAACGTTATCCCCTTCCCCACCAGGACGATGGGATCCATCCCCTTCCCTTGGTTATATTCGAGGATGATGAACTTCGCCGGTTCCTGACTCCCCTTGGCCACGGCAACAAATGCGCCCATGCCCATGGCCTCCGCCTCATTCAGGCCAAAAACCTCAACCCCGAGTCCTTGATCTTTCGCAATCTCCCCGGCCTTCTCTGCGAGAGCCGATGGCGTGATCCGGTTGCTTGGGGCGTTTGCCAGATCTCTTGCCATACAGACCGCCTCTGAAATGACCAGCCCTTGATCAATCCCCTGTTTGATCCGCCCAATCTCTTCTCCGGTCTCCCCGAGAAGGACGGCCTCTTCGATCCGCCGGATCTTCTCTCTTTCCAATGTTTTAAATTCGTTGAACTGGTAAATTCCGAGCAGGAGCCCTGTGACAAAAGATTCCGCCAGTTCTTCCTCGGAGAAACCCCTGATTGAGCGGATCTGGACGGCGAACTGTTTGATCTCCGAATCCCTTATCCATTGGCCGGCTTTTGAGGCCGCGCCCCTCCATTTCTCCAGGTCGAACTCCTCTTTTTTGCCGAGACCTGCCAGCAATACCCTTTTCGAAGGGAGCGCCCCTTGGGTATGCAAGAGCCGGCATTGAAACAGCTCCCCTTTGAAATCGCCCTGGTTGATGATAGTGGAAAGAAACCCCTTCCACTCCCGATCAACGACTTTGATTGGCCCCTCCAAAGGCTCCGGCGATTCAAAAGAAAAGAGAAGGAGAAGTTCGGAAGGATGCTTCTCAGCGACGCCTTTTTCGACCCGGATTTCCATAGCTTACCTCTCAAATGAAAGCCGCCTGTACGACCTTGTAAAATTCGAAATCCGAACATCTAATATCGAAACAATTTCAAATGACCAAATTTCCTAAATTTTTCTTTTTTACTGAATCCCTGTTTGATGCATTCGTAAAAAGTCGTCACACCGGTGAAAACTCGGTTTCGAGTCGCAACGACCGGAGTCCAGTAATATCAAGACCTTCTGGATTATCCCGATACAAATCGGGGCCGGAATGACGAAAAAAAAAGCGTTCATTGAGACTTTTTACGAGACTATCTTGTTTCGATCATTCGAATTTTGGAAATTAGTGCTTGTTTCGAATTTCGGATTTCGTGCTTCGAAATTACGAACCATCAATCTCTTTCCTTTAGTTTCGACAGAGTGATGGTGCGATTCTTTTCGACGGTGGAAAACTCCCTTACTTTTTGGGCGAGAGAGGGAGGCCATCCCCCTCGCTCAAGAATCCTCGCCAGCATCCAGGGATTTAGGTCAGAGACTTCCATCCACTTTCCAGCGTTCTTGATAAATTCATCCAATGCCCTCCGTTGGGGATCTCCCTTTAAAGGATACTTTTCTTTCACCTCAACCTTGATTTTAGCGACATGCCCGCTCCCGTAAATAGCCTCTAACTCTTCCCGCTGCGCGTAGGCGAAGAGAGCTTCCTCCACTCTGGCGATCTCGGCATCCATCTCTCCGATCAAAATCCCCTTCTTTTCCTTCAGCTCCACATACCGGTTGATCAGAGTCACTCCTTCCTCCTGGAGATATTCATTGGGGGGAAGGCTTTCTGCCACAATCCGATGCCGACGTTTCGGACAGAGGCTTTGATAATCACACCAGTCACAGAGGGGACTCTCTCTGGGAGTAAAATCCCTGTCCGACTCAATTTTTCTGATCAGATCCATTGTCTCCTGCCGGAGTTGTCGAAGCTCGTCAGGAGTCCTCAAGGATTGGATCTCCGCATCAAAGACAAGATAATGCCAGACCAATTTGATCTCCTGTATATCTTTCCATTTCCCTTCCACCCCCATTTGATAGAAGGCAAGCTGCCGGTCTGATTGAACATCCCTCTGGGTTGGGAGCCGGCTGGATGTTTTATAATCATGAATCTCGAGAATGGAGTGGTTCAAGAGCGCAAGACGATCAATCACTCCCCGGATCCAGTACCCCTTTTCCTCCTCGAGGGGGAAATAGATGGTCTCCTCGAGTCCCAAGGTCCTTCCCTGGTCAAAAGGAGAATAACGATTGTAATAGTCTGTGATGCATTTCTCTCCAAGACGGCGATAGTCCTCCGGGCTGTATTCCTTTCTGACAATTTGAATCGTCCCGTTCCAATGTTTCTCCCAGCTTTGATGATAAAAGGCAAGCAGTTCTTCGAGAGTGTTGAGCTTGATGAGTTTCAGGTCGCGGTAAAGCTTTTCCAGGGCATCGTGAACCCTTGAACCCATGAACGCTTCAATTCCTTCGATATCGATCTTAATTTTTTGGATATAAGCGAGCTTATACTGGTAAGGACAGGTTTCATAAGTGGATAGTTGAGAATGGGAATAGGTCGGCATCGATCACCTCACTCTTCAAAAAGTATCAATTCTTTTTAACAAGAATTCCTCTCCCTGTCAAAAGACATTTTCTCCTTGAAAGAGGATAGAGAGATATGATATGAAAGGGAGGATGTGGATTTAGAAGATAAATGAATAGAACTGCGAGGGAGAATCATCCGCGCTTTAATTTATGGTTGTCAGAATTCCCATTGAAGACTGGATTGACCTCCACACCTTTTCTCCCAAAGAGATTCCCTCTCTCTTAGAGGATTACCTCGAGGAATGCCGGAAGAAAGGGTTTCAAGACGTCCGAATCATCCACGGAAAAGGAAAAGGAGTGCAACGAAAGATCGTTCACTCCTTTCTCGAAAAGAGCCCGCTGGTTGAAACTTTTAAGGAGGCTCCCCCGGAAGCCGGTTCATGGGGAGCCACCCTGGCCACCCTGAAAAAATAGTGGATTGATGATGATCTTGTAGGCCCCGTTAGAAAATTCAGCCGTTTCGACGTTCCGTAACCGGCCGATTTAATTCGCCATTGAACCATTATTTAAAGTAACATTTTCTTTTTTCCTTTTTAGGATCTTATCATATTTTTTGATTGTCAAGAGAAGAGTTTTATGATAATAATTGTGCTGAAAGAGAAATCTCCTGTCCTAAAAAGACAGGATTAGGCGCCGTCGAATGGGTTAAGAAAATTTCATTTTCCTTCTTTTATGGAAGGAAGAAAAGAAAGGAGGTTTTTTATGAAACGATTTTTCAACTTATTTCTTTTGATCCTCATCTCATGTCTGCTCATTTTCCCAGCCTCCGGCCTGGCCAGGGTATCCGGAGGAACCGTGACCTATGCCGCCGGTGCGGATCCAGACCGTCTCGATCCGGCCAACGCAGAGAGCAACCCCTCGGAAGCGGTGAACCGGATGATGTATGAGAACCTTGTTAAATTTGACGAAAAACTGAGAATTGTTCCTGGCCTGGCAACCCGGTGGGAACAGTCAAAGGACGGGATGACCTGGACTTTTTTTCTGAGAAAGGGAGTGAAGTTTCACGACGGCACGCCTTTCCATGCCGAGTCGGTCAAGGTTTTTATTGAAAGGATGATTGGACCGGAGAAGCCATCCCGGGCGGGCCTCTATGTTCCTTTCGTAAACTCCGTCGAAATAGTGGATGACTTCACCATCAAGATCCATTTAAAAACTCCCTTTGCCTTTTTCCTCAACAACCTGGCCCATAGTGCGTCGGGAATTATCAGCCCAACAGCTTTGAAGACATACGGAAAAGATATCGCGCGCAAACCCGTAGGCACAGGCCCGTTCAAGTTTGTCGAATGGGTTCACGGGGATCACATCACGCTTATTCGCAATGACGATTACTGGGGAGGAAAACCCAATCTGGATAAGATCATCATCAAGACCGTCAAGGAAGACAGCACACGGGTCATGATGCTTCAGTCAGGGGATGCTCACCTGATCGTTCGAATTCCCCCGGAGGATGTCCCCAGGCTCGAAAAAGACGCAAAGATCAAACTCGATTCAACGGAAACCCTTCGCGTGTTATATATCGGAATCAATTGCTTTAAAAAGCCTTTCACGGATATCCGGGTCAGGCAGGCACTCAATTACGCGGTGGATAAAGAGGCCATTGTAAAAAACATCTACCAGGGACGAGCATTGGTCAGCTCGGGGATTGTTGCTCCCCTCACCACCGGCCATGTTCAGGTTCAGGGTTACCCTTATGATCCGGAAAAGGCTAAAAAACTTCTTGCGGAAGCGGGCTATCCCAACGGTTTCAAGGCCAAGCTCTGGAGTCCCCAGGGCCGTTATCCCAAAGACTTCGAAATGGCCCAGGTGGTTCAACAGCAGTTAAAAAAAGTAGGCATCGACTGCACGCTTGACACCATGGAATGGGCGGCCTATTTGGCCGCCACCCGTAAACCCCCCGAAGAAAATGAATCCGAACTCTTCCTGCTGGGATGGGCCCCCTCCACGGCAGAGGCACGCTGGATCCTCTATCCTCTTTTTACGACCGAGCAATGGGTTCCAAAGGGAAATAATCGAAGCTTCTATTCAAATAAAGAGTTCGACGAGCTGGTCGCCAAATTTACACGGGCGACGAACAAAGCCGAGATGGATAAATATCTGAAGGACGCTCAGGAATTGTTGATCAGGGAAGCCCCTTCCATCTTCATTCTGGTGACAAAGGAGACGATCGGCATGAGTAAAAAGCTCCACGGCGTGATCAACTCGCCGCTGGAACTGACCTACTTTGATCATCAAACCTATCTTGAGAAATGAGGTTTATCCCTCAGTGGGAAAGATTTCATCGGAGGGCGACTGAACACAGGATTGGTCGCCCTTTCCTTTATACTCGAGAGCAACTGACGCAATTCAAGGGGATTGGAAAGTACCATCAAGATGGGACGTTATATCCTGAAAAGAGTCCTCATGCTTCTGCCTGTCCTTTTAGGAGTTTCTTTGGTCTCCTTTTCACTCCTCCACATGGTGCCCGGAGACCCGGCCGAATTGCTGGCAGGAGAGGAAGCCAATCCGGAATTCATCCAGGCCCTGCGCAAGGAATACGGGTTAGATCAGCCCCTTTACATTCAATATTTTCATTTCATCTCCCACGTCGTCCGGTTGGATTTTGGAATTTCCATCCGGAATCGGCAACCGGTCATCAAACTTCTGAAGGAGCGATTCCTCTTTACCCTCCAGCTCTCTTTCCTCTCCATCCTGATCGCAGGCCTGATCGGCTTAGTCGCAGGAGTCATCTCTGCAACCAAACAATATTCATTCTTTGACAACATGAGCATGATCGGGGCCCTCTTCGGTGTTTCGATGCCAATCTTCTGGTTTGGCTTGCTCCTCATGCTCGTATTTTCCGTTCATCTGAGGTGGTTCCCCGCCGGAGGGAAGGGAACAGCCCTGCACCTCATCCTTCCCGCCATCGCCCTGGGAGCGGCTTCATCCGCGGTCATTGCCCGCATGACCCGGGCTTCCATGTTGGAGGTTATCCGGCAGGATTATATTCGAACGGCACGGGCCAATGGCCTTCGCGAGTTCATCATCATTTATAAACACGCCCTGAAGAATGCCATGATTCCTGTCATCACTGTCTTCGGTCTCGAATTCGGATACATGCTCGGTGGAGCGGTATTGACCGAAACGGTCTTTTCATTACCCGGGGTGGGAAGGCTGATGGTGGAAGGAATCTTCCAGCGGGATTACCCTGTGGTCCAGGGCTCTATGCTTCTGGTTGCAACGACTTTTGTACTGGTCAATCTTTTGACCGATATCGCCTATGCTTTTTTTGACCCCAAGATAAGATATGAATGAAGCAAAAACAATGAAAACCACCGGGCAGACCAGAGAAGTCTGGCGGAGACTCAAACGCAACCGTGCAGCCGTCATCGGAGGGTTGATCGTTTTTCTCTTTTTTTTCGTCGCCATCCTTGCTCCTGTCATCTCTCCTTACCCGCCCAATGAAGGGGACCTGACGAAACGATTGAAACCTCCCTGCCGGGAACACCCCCTGGGGACCGATCCTCTTGGAAGGGACCAACTCAGCCGGGTTATCTATGGAGCCCGCATCTCCCTCCAGATCCAGGTGGTGGCCGTATTGATTGCCCTTGTCATCGGAACGCTCCTCGGCATGGTCGGAGGTTATTACGGAGGGAAATTCGATAACCTGATCATGAGGTTGATGGACATTCTCCTCGCCTTTCCGGGGATCTTTTTAGCCATCTCGATCATTGCCGTCCTGGGTCCCGGCCTGACCAACTTGATGCTGGCCGCGGGGATCTATTCCATTCCCCAGTTTGCGAGGATTGTCCGGGGATCGATCCTTTCTTTAAAAGAAAAGGAGTTTGTCGAGGCAGCCCGCGCTGTGGGGGAAAATGATTTTAACATCCTTTTCCGTTATCTCCTGCCGAACTCCATGGCTCCCATGATTATCCAGACCACTCTCCGGATGGCCACCGTTCTTCTCACGGCTTCAGGCCTTAGCTTCCTGGGGCTCGGGGTACAGCCTCCCACTCCGGAATGGGGGGCCATGCTTTCTACCGCGAGAGCCTACATGATCACCGCTCCTCACGTGGCCACCGCCCCGGGACTGGCGATCATGCTGGTCGTGATGGGCTTTAACCTTTTCGGGGATGGCTTGAGGGATTCCCTTGATCCAAGGCTCAGAGATTGATCCAATCACGAATGGAGGAATGCCTAATGCGGATAAGAAATGTTTGAAACTTCGCATGTCCTGACACTCTTTTCTTTGGGTTACAACGCTCCAGATAGGTGTCATGCAATTTTTCAATGAAGTCAGATGGACAATCCTATGGGGACACTTCTTCGTATAAAGAACCTAAAGACCCATTTCTTTTCGGCGGGCCGGGTGATCCGGGCTCTCGATGGGGTGAGTTTCCAGATCGAGGAAGGAGAAGTTTTTGGACTGGTAGGAGAGACGGGGTGTGGAAAATCGGTCACCGCTCTTTCGATTCTACGGCTCATCCCATTCCCACCCGGTAAGATCATCGGAGGGGAAATCCATTTTAAGGGAAAGGATCTGCTCCATTTGGACGAAGATGAAATGCGGTCCATCCGGGGAAAAGAAATCTCGATGATCTTTCAGGAGCCGATGACCTCCCTTAATCCCGTGTTTCGAATCGGGGATCAAATGGTGGAGGTGATCGTGCTTCACCAACGCCTGGATCGATCCCGTGCCTCCCGGAAGGTCCTTGAGATGCTTCAACGGGTCCATATTCCGGATGCTGACAGGGTCATGAACCAATATCCACACCAGTTAAGCGGGGGGATGCGACAGAGGGTGATGATCGCCATGGAACTCTCCTGCCACCCCCTGCTCCTGATTGCCGATGAGCCCACCACCGCCCTGGATGTCACCATTCAGGCGCAGATTCTCAGAATCATCAAGGAGATGAAGAACGAATTGCAAACATCGATTCTCCTGATCACCCACGATCTGGGGGTGATCGCTGAAATGTGCGATCGGGTTGCCGTCATGTATGCAGGATCGATCGTCGAGGAGGCCGGGGTTGAAGAAATCTTCGAAAGCCCCGGACACCCTTATACCCAGGGGCTCTGGGGAGCCATCCCGCGCGTGGATCAGGAAAGGGAAACGTTGTCCGTTATTCCAGGAATGGTCCCTGACCTGAGCCAACTCCCCCCGGGGTGTAAATTCCATCCTCGATGTCCTTATCGTTTTGCGCCCTGCGATCAATCGACTCCCCCTCTTTTTCAGATCTCCCCCGGGCATCTTGCTTCCTGTTATCTCTACAGCAAGGGAGAAACCGATGGATAACCCTCTCCTCAACGTAAAGCATCTTAAAAAATATTTTCCGGTCGCCCGTGGATGGCGGAAGGAAAAAACCTTTGTCCGTGCGGTGGACGGGGTCGACTTTGTGATTCGTCAGGGGGAAACCCTGGGCCTGGTGGGAGAGTCGGGATGTGGAAAGACAACGGTCGGAAGGCTCATCCTAAAACTCATTGAACCTTCCGACGGGAAAATCCTCTTTGAGGGAAAGGACCTCGCTCATCTGGATAAAAAAGGAATCCGTCCCTTGAGACGTGCCTTTCAGATCATTTTTCAGGACCCCTTTGCCTCTCTCAATCCCCGTATGACGGTCAGTGAAATCGTTGGAAGGCCGATGGAAATCCATGGCCTGGTGGAACGATCCCAGCGGGATGAAAAGGTCTGTCAACTCCTTCAGTCCGTGGGACTCATGAAAGCACATCTCAGCCGATATCCTCACGAATTTTCCGGAGGACAACGGCAGCGGATTGGAATCGCCAGGGCGCTGGCCACTGAACCCAGGCTGATCGTCGCCGATGAACCCACCTCTGCCCTGGACGTCTCCGTTCAGGCCCAGATCTTGAACCTGATGAAACAGCTCCAGAGAGAGCTGGGGCTGACCTACCTTTTCATTTCGCACAATATCAGCGTCATTCGCCATATCAGTGACCGAGTTGCGGTGATGTATCTGGGAAAGGTCGTGGAGATGGCACAAAAAAAGGCACTGTTTCAATCTCCGGTTCACCCCTATACCAAAGCCCTTTTAGCTGCCGTCCCCTCCCTCGATCCAAAAAGGAAGAGAGTCGAAGTTATCCTCGAGGGAGATGTCCCCAGTCCTATCAACCCTCCTTCGGGGTGCCGGTTTCATACAAGATGCCGGTATGTTCTCCCGAAATGTCTCGAGGAGGATCCTTTTTTCCATCAGGTGGAGGGCGATCGGTGGGTCGCCTGCCACCTCTATTCATCATGAAAGTAACCAAGGGGTCACATGATGATCTCAGAAGATCATGACTTGAACCCTCGAATCCTTGAGCACTCGAAACCTATCTATTAAGGAGAAGATCGATGTTTACATTAATCAAGGGGGGATCTCTTTATGGCCCTGAAAAAAAGGGAACCCAGGACATCCTCATCTTCGAGAGAACGATTGCCAGGATCTCCACGAACATGGACCTTCCGGAAGCATTTGATGTACGGGTGATCTCCGCCTCCGGAAAGATCGTCACGCCGGGTTTGATCGATCTTCACGTCCATCTCCTTGGAGGCGGTGGGGAAGGGGGGCCCCGCACGAGGACACCGGAAATCACCCTCTCCAAGATCATACAGGCAGGGGTGACGACCGTCGTCGGCTGCCTCGGTACGGACGATGTCTCCCGGAGGCCTGAAACCCTCTTGGCCAAGGCGATGCAACTGGACGAAGAAGGAATCTCGACCTATATCTACTCTGGCTCCTATCAATTTCCAATGGCAACGATTACGGGAAACATCAGAAGGGATATCGCTCTCATCCCTAAGGTGATAGGAGTGGGAGAGATTGCCGTTTCCGACCATCGGTCCTCCCAGCCCAGTTTTGAAGAGCTCTGTCGTGTGGCGGCCGAAGCGCGCGTGGGAGGAATGATCGGTGGAAAAGCAGGGCTGGTCCATCTTCATCTGGGAAGCGGCAAAAGAATGCTTGATCCCATCATCCGGATCGTAAAAGAGACAGAGATCCCCATCCGCCAGTTTCTCCCCACCCACCTGACCCGGACTCCTTCCCTCCTGGAGCAGTCCATCCAGTTTGCCGGGATGGGAGGGAATATCGATTTTACAGTGAGGGGACAGGAGTTACAATTCCCGTTGACAACCGCCAGGGCTTTGCAAACGGCCTTCGATGGAGGAGTCCATGCCGAACAGATCACTCTGAGTTCCGATTCAAACGGTTCGATGCCCGTCTTCAATGAAAAAGGGGAGATGGTTAAACTGGCGGTTGGAGATATCCGACACCTCCATTCCGAATGCAAGGACCTGGTGAAGGGGGGTTTTCCCCTCGAACAGGTTCTAAAAATGGTGACCTCCAACCCGGCGAAAAGAGCCGGGATTGATGGCTCCAAAGGGAGGATTGAAGAAGGGAAAGATGCGGATCTGTTAATTTTGAACAAGGATCTTGAAATTGAAACCGTCATCGCCAAGGGGCAGATAATGCTTCACCAGGGAACGGTCCTGGTCAAGGGAACGTTTGAAGAGTGAGGACAGAGACGGATGAAACCATTGATCGGAATCACCTGTTCAAGAATGGTGGGAGGTGCCTGGGGAGTTTATTCTCCGGGACACTTTATGGATTATATCTACAATGAATACAGCCAGGCGATTCAACACGGCGGAGGAGCCCCTGTCCTCATCCCGGTTGCTCAAACCCGGGAAACCCTCAGAACGATTCTTGACCGCCTGGACGGTCTTCTCCTAAGCGGGGGACCGGACATCAATCCGAGAAATTACGGGGAAGAGCCACTGGCCGGGTTGGAAGAGGTCGATGAGGGTCTCGACCTGATGGAGATCGAGATCGCAAGACTTGCCTTCCAAAGAGACCTTCCGATCCTGGCCATTTGCCGGGGCATCCAGGTCCTAAATGTGGCACAGGGAGGAACGCTTTATCAGGATATTCCTGCCCAAGTCAAAGGCAGCATCAACCATCTCCAGAAAGCGGACAAGGGGGTCAATACCCATTCGATCAAAATCGAGGCAAATACCTCTCTCCATCGAATTTTCCGAAGAAGGGAAATATGGGTCAATGGAAAACACCACCAGGCAATTAAAGAGCTGGCTCATGGTCTGATCATCAGCGCTCAGGCCAAAGATGAAATCATTGAGGCGGTCGAGCATCCTTCGAAAACATTTGTCCTCGGCGTACAATGGCATCCTGAAGGAACTTGGAAGAATGACCCCTATTCAAAAAAGCTCTTCCGTGCGTTTATCTTGGCCGCCATTCAATATTTAAAAACACGTTCGCCTTCTTTCTTCTTTCCGAAGGAATCCTAATGGCCCTTGGCCAGCTTCTCTTTCTCTTTTTCATAGGCCTCTTTTCCGGCCTCAATCGCCGTGGTCACGATCGATTTCTTTTCCTCTAAAACCTCCTTCCCCTTTTCCACTGCGGAGGTCACCTTCCCTTTGACCTGCTCGATCACCTCTTCGGCTTTCCCTTTCGCTTCGCCGGCCAACTCCTTAATCTTCTCCCTTGTCTCCCTCCCAGATTTGGGGGCCACCAAGAGCGCAACCCCTGCTCCGATCAGGCCCCCGAGAAAAAAAGAAAAGATCAAGGGAGCAGCACAGTGACTTCCTTCTTCATGTTTCATCGATTGCCTCCTTTCATCCGTTTAATGGTTTATGTTTTAAACTAAGTCCTGTCATGCCCCATGAAATTTTTTAGAAAAGCACGAAAACCTGCCCTAACACCCGCCTTCATGCTTGAGGCCTCAACCCTCGCCAGCGAATTCACATCTCCAACGATCGAACTCACACGCTTCACATTCTCACTCACCGTTCTCACATTTTCGCTGACTCCCCTGAGCGAGTCTGAAAAATCTCTCAGGTCCTCCGCCACCTCATTGATATTGTCGGTAAAATCCCGAAGACTTTTAAGAGTCCCTTGAAGTTCGGTCAGGGTTGGTTTAATTGATTTTTCGGCGGTCCGGATCAATTCTTTCAATTCTTTCAGGGCGCCCTTCAGTTCGATCATGACGATGATAAAGATCACAACCCCGGCGGTAAAGGCAAAAGCAATCAGACCAAAATAAATCGGATCCATCTCTCCTCCCGTAGACCAAAGATCATTTATTTCAGTATACCACAATTTCCCGTCCTGGAAAAGACATTTCGCAACGACAAACACGAAACGGGAAAATACTTGACAATAACAATTCTAATATGATAATTACTATTTATTAGATCGAGGGGAAAATGGAATATGAAAAACAATAAAAGGTCAGGATTTAAACTAACGCCCCAGAGGTTGGCGATACTCAAATTTCTCGAAGGAAATAAGGAACACCCGTCGGTGGACCAAATTTATAAGGGGATGATTAAAAAGTTTCCGACCATGTCTCTCGCAACCGTATACAACACCCTTGATACATTAAAGAAACGCGGGCAGGTCAAGGAGCTCAACGTGGACCCTTCAAAGAAACGCTTTGATCCCAATACCGAGGTCCATCATCACATCATCTGTGTCGGGTGCCAGAAAATACTGGATGTTCACAACGAATTTCCCCTCGATCCGCCAAAAATCGAAACCGAAGAGTTTGAAATCATCGGCAGCCACATCGAATTCTACGGCCTCTGTTCTAAGTGCAAAAATAAGAAAGAAACGTAAATCAAACGAAGGAGGAAGATCGCCATGTCAAAGACAGAACAATCTTTAATGGAAGCGTTTGCAGGAGAATCCCAGGCAAACCGGAAATACCTCGCCTTTGCGGCTAAAGCCGACCAGGAAGGCTATCCCCAGGCCGCCCGTCTTTTCCGAGCCGCGGCCGAGGCAGAGACGATTCACGCCCACAACCACCTGAGGGTTCTCAAGGGAGTCAAAAGCACGAAAGAAAACCTTCAGGGAGCCATTGATGGAGAGACCCATGAATTTAAGAAGATGTACCCGGAGATGATTGAAGCGGCCAAGGCCGATGGCCAAAAAGATGCGGAGCGAAGTTTCAACTTCGCCAACGAAGTCGAAAAGGTCCATGCCCGGCTTTATCAGAAGGTATTAGACGGATTGGGAAAACCTCAGGAGAATTATCCTTACTATATCTGCCCGGTCTGCGGATACACAGCTGAAAAAGAGCCCCCCGGAACTTGCCCGGTGTGCGGGGCTAAGGGGGAGATGTTCAAGAAAATGGACTAAAATATAAATCCTAACCTGGCATAGCCAGAACCAAAGAAGTTTTTGGGGTTTTAGAAATCCGAATATCGAATTCCGAAACAAATCCGAAATCCAAATGTTCAAATGACTCAAACAAAAAAGTCTTGATGTTTCGAATTTTGAACATTAGAAATTGTTTCGAATTTCCTCATTTAAAAGGAGGTCTCATGAAAGAGCGAACAGGAATCGTTACGATGAAGGGGAATCCACTGACCCTGATGGGAAATGAAGTCAAAGCGGGAGAAGGGGCTCCTGACTTTACGGTCCTGGACAATAACCTCTCCCCTGTCCGTTTCTCAACCTTCCGCGGGAAAATTTGCATCGTCTCCTCCGTCCCTTCTCTCGACACTCCGGTCTGCGATCTGGAGACTCGAAAATTCAACGAGGAGGCCAGCCGCCTGGGTCCGGATGTGGTGATTTTAACCATCAGCATGGACCTCCCCTTTGCCCAGAAACGATGGTGCGCCGCAAGCGGTGTGGATAAGGTGCAAACGCTTTCGGATCACCGGGACGCCACGTTCGGCACTGCTTACGGGGTGCTGATTAAAGAGCTGAGGCTCCTCGCCAGGGCCGTCTTCCTGGTGGATCAAAAAGGGACCCTCCAGTATATTCAGATCGTCAAAGAACTGACGAACGAACCGGATTATGAATCTGTGCTGGGTGCCCTTAAAAAATTGACGTAAAGGAAGGTTGAAAAATGAAGAAAACTTTTGCGCATTCCATGATACTCACCCTATTGATTTTGTTTATGGTTTATCCCGCTGTTGCGGACAACAAAGCACCCCAAAAGGGGGAGACATTACCGGCGTTTAATCTTCCAATTCCAAAAACTTCCGCGGAAAAGGCGTATCTAGGCCTCTCGGGTGAGGGCGTTTTCAAAATCCCACAGATTAAAGCCAAGGTGGTGATTGTCGAAATCTATAGTATGTATTGTCCTTTTTGCCAGAAGGACGCTCCCGGGATTAATGAGCTTTATCACCTGATAGAAAAAACCCCCGGCCTCAAGAACAAGATGAAGATCATAGGAATCGGAGCAGGAAATACTCCTTTCGAGGTAGACACATTCAAAAAGACCTATCAGGTCCCGTTTCCGCTCTTTCCGGATAAGGATTTTACCATTCACAAGGCCTGTGGAGAGGTCAGGACGCCCTATTTTATCGTTGTCAAAATCAATGATGACGGGTCCCACCGGATCGTCCATTCCCAGTTGGGGGACTATCCGGGTCCGGAACCCTTTCTCGACCTGGTCCTCAAAGCATCAGAGCTCAAGTAAGGAGATGGAACCATGCAAACCAAAAAATGTATTCATTGGATCGGCCTCGTTGGTCTTCTCTCTGTGCTTCCTTTTTGCCAAACGGCCTTTGCCACATCCGATGCCTTCAAGGAAAATATCTATAAGGGGGAAACGCTTAAACCCGTCGATAGCAAGCTCATGGTGAACGTGGGGAGTCAGGCTCCTGATTTTACACTTCCATCGGTTGCCGGAGGCAAGATGACACTGAGTCGGTATCGCGGGGGAAAAAATGTGGTTCTCTCCTTTGTCCCAGCAGCCTGGACGCCCGTCTGCTCGGATCAGTGGCCCGGTTATAATATCATCAAAGGCATTTTCGAACAGAACGATGCTATCCTTTTCGGAATCACGGTCGACAATATCCCCACCCTCTTTGCCTGGACAAACCAGATGGGGAAATTATGGTTTCCCGTTCTCTCCGATTTCTGGCCCCATGGAGCCGTGGCCAAAAAGTTCGGAGTCCTCCGGTCCGATGGAGTTACAGAAAGGGCTCTTTTTGTCATCGATAAGAAAGGAATCATCCGTTACATCGATGTCCACGACATTAACAAACGGCCCCCTCTCGAAGACCTTGTGGGCGCGCTGGAGAAACTCGGGAAATAATACGATGAACGATAAACGATGGGCAATGAACAATCCATGAAGGATTAAAAAAGTTGCGGCTTTAAATTTTTTGGTTGTTCTTTTTTGTTCATGGTTCGTGGACCATCGTCCATCGTTTAGGGTTCATCGTCATAGAGTGATGATTTCCCCTTCGATCTTTTCATTGAGGTGGAGAATGCCGAGGGTGGGTTGATTGAGAAAAGACCGGGTAGGGGAACCAGGGTTGAAAAAAAAGAGGTTCTTCACCCGGTGATTGGCAGGGGTATGGGTGTGACCATAGAGAATTGCATCCACTTCCTCATCAAATTCTTCTTTGATTCGCGACTCCATTCCGAAGGGCGCACCTCCTCCATGAATGAGACCGATCCGGAATCCCCCCAATTCAACGGTCCGTTTCTGCGGAAAGAACTTCCGGATTTCAGAAGGGTCCATGTTCCCGCAGACAGCGACCAGCTCTTTCAGGCCTGAGAGGTACTGGACAACGGACCAGTCCACAAAATCTCCCGCATGGACAATCATTTCCACATCCCTGAAATGGACCTCTGCCATCTTTTTAAAATCGGGAGTGGGTTCTCTTAAATGGGTGTCGGAAAGAACACCGATCTTCATTTTAGGCTCCGAGTCCTTGGTTATTTCTATTGGGCTACGCTAAACCGTTACGGCTAATATTATTTTAAAAAGAGAACCCTGTCAATGGAATCAATGGATTTCCATTTTCACCTCGATCTGAGTTATAATGAACAATGGCGATCGGTCGTAAGAAGAAGGCCCTTGTCCACATTGCCAGGGACAACCTGCGCCTCGATGAGGAATCTTACCGTCGGATTCTCAAAGGGGTGGCTGGGGTGGAGAGTTCAGCCCGGTTGGACAGGGAAGGGTTCAAAAAGGTGATGGACCGTTTTCAGGGGATGGGATTTAAAGGTTCCCTGCTTCATCCATACCATCCTTCGCCAAAGGGCAGGCTCATCCCTTCGGACAGTTCGCTGGGTCTTAAATCGATCACCCCGAGCCAGGCCGATTTTATCTCTTACCTCCTTGAAGAGTTGGGATGGGAGAGAAAACATTACCAGGGCTTCTGTCAGCGGATCATCAAATCCTCCGGACCACGGACCAAAAGGGAGGGCCAGAAAATCATCATCGGTCTCATGGCCATCATGAGGAAAAGGGCTTTAGCTCAAAAAAGGAGAAAACCATGAAAAAATATATCTTGATGGGTCTGTCGGTTTTATTCATCGCTTCTCTGGGACTGATCACCCTGAGCAAGGGAAAAGCCCCCCCCTTCATTGAAATGGAGGTGAAGGGAGTGCGGATCGACCCTGCCAGCCAGAGTCCGGTGGTCATCCTCGCCGACAAGGAGGAGAAAAAAGCTCTCCCCATCTGGATTGGTCTTCTTGAAGCCAACGCCATCAACAAGGAGCTCAACCAGATCCCCTCTTCCAGGCCAATGACCCATGATCTTCTCCATTCCATACTGGCACAGGCCCAGGTGAAGGTGAATGAGGTCAAGATCGTCGATCTCAAAGAACAAACCTACTATGCCACCCTCTTTCTCACATTAAACAAAGCCAAGATCGAAATCGATGCCCGGCCCAGCGACGCCATCATTCTCGCATTGAAATCGAAAGTCCCGATTCTCGTCTCTGCCAAGATTTTGGACCAGCAGGGATTGGCCCTTTCCATGAAGGAGGATTTTGGAGAGCGGCATGGCCTCCGGATTCAAAAACTCACTCCCTCCCTGGCCTCTCACTTCAACTTTAAAGGGGAAAAGGGGGTATTGGTCTCCGAGGTGCTCCCGGAGAGCCTTTCGGGGACCTCCGGAATCAAGGCGGGAGACATCATTACCAAAATCAATCAAAAAGAGGTGGGAAGCGTAAAGGATTTTGAAGAAATGTTTGATACCCTTAAGGCAGGAAGCGCGGTTCGGATTCTATTTTTCAGGGACGAAAAATTTCAGGAAGCCAACCTCTCTTTAAAACCTTAAGCCTCAGTTCAGCAGTCGTTTGACAATGGGAACCTTTAAGAACTGGACCCCTTCTTCCTTCAGGATCACCTCCTCTTCCGTCGTGGCCGTTCCCCGGATGTTTCTCCTCTCTGCCTCTCCGTTATGGATTCTGATTGCCTCATCGGCAAATTTGGCTCCCACGTCTTCGAAGTGTTTGTCCACATACTCATGGATGAGCTGCAAGGCCTGTAGAGCGACCCCTTCTCCCTTCTTTCTCTCTCCATCGTTCTTCTTGATCATGAATGGAGAAAAGGTTTTCACCACCCGGGTATCATCGCAGACGGGGCAGTTAATGATGCCGGCAGACTGCTGCTCCTCGAAGGAGGCGCTGTCCTTGAACCAGCACTCAAAAAGATGCCCGTTGGAACAGATGAGGTCGTAAGCAATCATTTTACCTCTCCAGTTGTAATGTAACATCTTTGCTCCTCTATTGGCAACCGATTCTTAAAATTGCAAAATCGAAGAAAACAGGCTAAAATTTGTTAAGAAAGGAGGCAACCATGAGAAAAAAACGGTTCCATCTGTTCCTCTTATTATTTCTTCTTTTGCTGTTCTTTCTTCCACCTTCTCCGATCGAAGCCAGAAGAAAGATCGACCTGGTTGGAAGGGAGGTGCCCTATTTTACCCTGCCGTCTTCTCAGGATCGGGCGATCACTTACGCCGATGAGTATTACGGAAAATACCACCTGGTCATAACCTTTTTTCCTGCCGCCTTTACCCCCCTCTGAACCGGGGAAATGGAGGGCCATCAGAGGAACCTTTACCTCTATGAGCGCTTCAACGCCCGGGTCCTGGGCGTCAGTGTCGACGATGCGGCTACATTGAAATACTGGGCCAAGAGCCTGGATTTAACCTTTCCCCTCCTTTCCAACCTCACCGGTTTTCTCGGCGCCTCATTTGGCGTCGAACCCTCGCTTGAGATCAGGGGGTACCCGGTTTTTTCAAGAAAGACCGTGATCATTGATAAGAAGGGGACCATAAGATATGTGCGGGATGGAACCCCGCAATATAAGGATATTCTCCTTTTCCTTAAAAAGCTGAATCAGGAAGGTCGATGAGACCCGACCACGGGAGGAAAACCATGAAAAGAAAAAAAATTTTAATGCTATGGCCTTTGTTCATCGCCCTTTTCTCTCTTTCCGGATGTGCCGGCCTGGGAATGTCCGCCGCGCCGAAACCGTATGAGGTGACGCCAAAGGGAACGGTCATCTACAAAGAGGAATTCGAATTCAGAGTGCCTCCCCTGGGCTGGAACCTCTTCTGGCCGGAAGGAGACGACGAGGGGGAATTTGCCTTCGGATTCATGAAGAGGGATCCGGGTCCTTTTCCGTCCCAATCGGTATTCGCCTACGACGAAGAACCCTTTGGATTTTCAAAAAAGTTTGAGGAGCGGGAGAAGGAATTTTTCAAACGATTCCTCTGGAATGCCATTCTCGATTTTCAAATCCTGGAGAGAAGAAAGGTTCAGGTCTTAGGAGGAGAGGGGTGGGAGGTCACGGCAGAGGGGAAAGACCCTGTCAAAAAAGAGAAAGCGAAGTCAAAAATCATCTTCGGAAAACGCGGAGAGCGTGTGGTAGCCTTTTACATCACCCAGTGGAGACCGATGGATGGAGACTATGACCCCTCTGCCTTTGACACATTCGATAAATTTATAACTTCTTTTAAATATGTAAAAAAATCGTTCTATGAAACGCTCTGAACGAGACACTCCAGGTTCAAGGATGAGGGAAAGGGTGAGAGAACTCCTTTCACCCTTTCCTGTTTAGAGCAGTGAGGATCACGCAAAGGATAAATCCAGCCAGAGAGACCATAAAAGTTAAATGAAAAGAACCACTTAAATCCCTGAGATACCCCCCGAGAATGGTCCCTAAAAACTGCCCGATGCCATGAATCAAGGTGACCCAACCATAGAGAGTTGCCCGCTTCTCCACTCCCTCATCGCTCACGCATGCCGCAATCACCGTAACCGTTCCGAAAAAGGTCCCCCCAAAAAGGAAAGCGGAGAGGCCAAGAAAGAAAGGATGCTGAAACAGCAGGAGAATGAAAACAGAAACAGAAATCAAGCCATTGTTCCAGAGCAGGGTTTTCCTCCGGCCCATGCGGTCAGAAAGAAATCCCCATGCCCATCCGCTCACCACGCACATCCAGCCGAAGATCGACCAGATGACTCCCGCAACTCCGTCGGTCAGCCGGGCCTCTTCCACGAGAAAGGCGACAAAATAGGTGACATAGATGTTATAGGCCAATCCGAAGATGAAATAGATGAAAAAGACGGCCCGAAGGGTCAGGCTGCTCCCTTTAGGGCTGAGCGGAGAGAACTTCATCCTTCCATTGAGATGGGTGGAATCGGGATTCGGATCAGACGGTTTCTCCCTTAACAGGACGGAGGCGATAAAGAAAACCAGAAGGGTGAGCAGGGCCAGAAGAAGCCAGCATTCCCGCCATGCCCCTCCCCCCAGGGTTGAGAGGAGATAAGGAAGCAGGAGCCCTGTGATGACAATGCCGACGCCCGCCCCCCCCGTCACAATCCCCAGGGCTCCGCCCAATCGATCTTTCTCAAACCATGCCATGGGCAAAGTCGTCATTGAAATGTGAACCCCGCCCCCGGCGCCTCCCATGGCAAAAGTAAAGAAAAGAAGGGATGAAAATTCTGACAACCTCCCTATAAAAAACATGGAGAGGGTTCCACAGAACAAAGAGGCGATGACGATACTTTTTGAACCGAACCGTGTCGCCAGAACTCCGCCGACTAAGGAGAAGAGGAGGTAGCCGAAAAGGATGCTCCCGCTCAAGAGCCCCATCTCGACATAGTTGAACCGAAGGGATTCCCGCATGCCGGGGAGAAGCATGGGATAGGCAAACCGAGTGAACCCCAGTCCTGCCATCTTAACCAGAACACCAACCCCAACAATAACCCAGCCGTAGTGAATGTGTTTCATCGTTTTAGACCTTAACTTTCCTTTATTGACGAAGTCAACTATTTCTGATATGGATTACAGGGAATACCTGAGGGCGAGAGAAAACCGATGAAAGCAACCGTTCATCAATCCATCCTCGAAGTGGTCCAGGGGGATGTTACACAGCAGGATACCGGGGCGATCGGGCATGCCGCCAATTCCCGCCTCGCGGGAGGAGGCGGTGTCGATGGCGCCATCCATCGGGCAGGCGGCCAGGCCATCATATCTGAACTAAAGGCAAAATATAAGAGTTGCCCGACAGGATCTGCGGTAATTACGGAAGGAGAGATCATGAAAATTGGGGGTGACGGGAGGAGGTTTGAATGAAACGGTATCTCATCATAGGCAATGGAGTGGCAGGTGCAAGGGCGGCGGTCAGGATCAGGGAAAGAGACCCTCAAGGAGAAATTCACATCTTTACCAAAGAGGCTTACCCTTTTTACTACCGGGTTCGGTTTCCGGAGTTTATTGCCGGGGAAGTTACCATCAAGGAGATTACCATACACACCGAAGCGTTTTACCAAAACAAGAAGATCTCCCTCCATCTTAGAGAGCCGGTTGTCGAGGTCCATCCGGATAAAAAGGAGATTCTCAGTAAGCAGGGGATGACCTATTCCTACGACTTCCTCCTGATGGCAACGGGCGGCCAGGCCTTTGTGCCCCCGGTCCTTGGAAATGAAAAACAGGGCGTCTTTAAACTTCGTACCATGGAGGATGCCATTCAAATGAAAGCCCACTCGGAAAAAATAAGCCGCGCGATCCTGATCGGAGGAGGGCTGGTCGGATTAGAGGTGGGGGGAGCCTTATTAAGAAGAGGGCTGAAAGTCGCAGTGGTTGAGCATAATCCGAGGATTCTTCCAAGGCAAATGGACCAGGAAGGAGCGCAGATCCTCCAGGCGAAGATGGAATCCATGGGTTTCTCCTTTTATCTCAATGGGCAGTCCGAGGAGATTCTGGGAAAAGAGAAGGTGGAAGGGGTTCGACTAAAGGATGGCAGGGTGGTTGAAGGGCAGATGGCAATCATCTCCGCGGGGGTAAGGCCGAATGTTGGGCTGGCCAGGCAGATGGGGTTGGAAGTGAAGAACGGGATCCTGGTCAATAATCGGCTGGAGACGACGACGGAGGGCATCCTTGCGGCGGGAGATGTGGCGGAACATCGGGGACGTGTTTACGGGATATGGCCTGCCGCCCAGAGGCAGGGCGAGATTGCCGGTGCCAACATGTCGGGGGGGGATGAGATTTACGAGGGCACGGTCGTATCCAATACCCTGAAGGTGGTTGGCATCGATCTCACCTCCGCGGGAGAGATCGATGCGGAGGGAAAATATGAATGCGTGGTGAGGAGCGACCGTGAGAAATGCAGTTATTGTAAGGTCACATTCAAAGAAGATAAGATTGTCGGTTGTATCCTGCTCGGGGAGACCAAGGGAAAAGCAGAGTTGCTCAGCGCTGTCGAAAAGGAAGCCAACATCAAGGAGATCAAGAGTTCTCTCTTGAAAGGGGGATTCGATTTCAAACAATTGGAATAAAAAATCCACCAAGCCAAAGGCTTGGTGGATCAAATTGGGTTAAGGTTTTTAAGGAGGAGGAAAGAGATTTTTCTCTCTTGTTGTAAATAAGTATACACGATCCACATTAGAGGAAGGTTAAAATAAGATTAGAATTTTCTAATCTTTCCCCTGATTGCGCTTTTGCGGCCAGTGGTCGAGGAACGGAGGTAATCGATGGAAGAAGAGAGAAAACTGTCAGAAGAAGAATTTGTCCTCCAGGCGATTCGCAAGTTAAAAAAAGACCCGTTCCGGGGCATCCACACTGTCTACAGCGGTTTTAACGAAGCATTCAGACAATATTTTGGGACAAATCCGGTGGAAGCCACGAACCGGCTGACCCGTGAAGGGAAGATTGAGACCAGGCCCTTTAAGGGAGGGGTAATGCTTTTCCTTCCGGGTGAGGCTCCAAAGAGGCCCACCACCGAAGAGATCCTCCGGCAGGTACTGGAAACCACGGGCCAACCCCTTTCCGAAAAGGAATTTGTGATTGAAGGAATTAAGAAATTAAGAAAGGAGCCTTATAAAGGAATCCATAGTGTTTTCAGTGGGTTCAATGAGGCCTTCCGGAAACACTTCGACAAAGACCCGATTGAATTCACCAGTAAGATGGCTTCCGAAGGTAAAATCGAAATCATCCCCTTAAAGAGCGGCAAGGGGGTGATGCTCTACCTCCCTGGTGAAGGGCCAAGAGGAAGAAAAACCAACGAGGCGCTGAAGAAGATTTTGGAGTAAGAAATGGCGCCGTTTTGCAAGCACCAATCACCAAAACCGCAATAGCTTTAAATGTTGGGTTGGATTAAACTATTCTTACATCAGTGGCATTAGGACCTTTGGGGCCCTGGGCGGTTTCGAATTCAACCTCATCACCTTCTTTCAGGGATTTGAAACCCTGTCCGGTGATTGCCGAGTGGTGAACAAACACATCTTTACCTCCTTCCACTTCAATAAATCCAAAGCCCTTTTGATCGTTGAACCACTTCACTCTTCCTCTTGACATAATAACCTCCAGGTGAACTTGAGTTAAAATAAAAAACCCGCCAAAGAGGGAAACTCACTCTTTGCGGGCTTCCTTTTTTTCGAAGCCCGCTTTGTCCAAAAAGCCTTTGCTCCACTGCGGGTCTCGAAAAACCTCTGTTATGTCAATTTAATAACACAAACAAAAGGCTTTAGCAATGGCTGGATTTTTGGAATAACCCCTAAAGAGAATTCCTTTGAAACGGGATACTATCTCAACAACAAGCTTTATTTTCTTGCTTTTAAGTGCAAATTAGCTTACAATTTTGAACATAATAAGTTGCAAAGAGCTTTTTAGGCTTAACGTATATGCCCGCAAGAACTCTAAACGACTTCTTTGCGGGCTTTTTTGCCAGCATAAAGGCCGACATGGAGGTTAAAATTGATTTTTATCGCTCTATCCATCGATCGGCCCGACCCTTGGCCGGTGTACAAGAGGATCGAAAAATGAAATGGAATTTGACCTCAAATCTCCGGAGGAGCCCCTTCATAGACCCGGGTCAGATGGGTGGCATGGCAGGCGGAACGGAAGGAAGCAAAAAATAAGTTTATGATTTCAAAACCCTCACTGTTTCCAAGAAAGGAAAGGCCATGATAAAAGCAGGTGACATTTTCAAAAACATAGAAAGTGGAAAAATCTTTATAGTTAAAAGCGTTGATCCCCGTACCATTCTTTTGGGAGCAAAGGACGGGTTCCAATCAATGTTTGTCAATCCAAACAACATGGAATCCGTATTCCTACCTTTCGTAGAGGACGAGGTCAAGGGAAAACCCAAAGAATAAACCCCGATACAAACAATGGGCCGCTCAGTTCCGAGTTCCAATAGCTGAAATTTCTAACGGAGGTTAATTAAGTTTTATTCTTCTAATGTAATTGCCTCCACCGGGCAGTTCTCGGCGGCCTCCCGGCAGGATTTGACCGTATCCTCCGGAACCTCATTGATCTTTACCCGGGCCTTGTCATCCGCCATCTCAAATACCCCGGGGCAGGTGTCGACACACAATTCACACCCGATACAGGTCTCTTCATCAACCGTTGCCTTCATGCTTTAGACTCCTTTTCGTTTTGATTCCCCCTGATTCAAGATACGCATTTCATTAACTTTGGTTTACCCTTTCTTTCTAAACTTATAATAAAGATATCCCAGGATGCCTCCCATGGCGATCAGCATGAGAACCGAGATCATTGTCTCCAATGAATCTAAATGGCCGGCCACCTTTTCATAAGTTGCGCCGATCCACCAGCCCACAAAACCGAGGAACAAACAGCGGAAGATCGAACCTAAAAAGGTGTAGAGGGTAAAGGGCCGGATGGGGAAACGGATCAGTCCAGCAAAGATCGAAATCAGAGAGAGGGGAAAAACTGGAATCGCCCTTAAGAAAAAAAGGCTCAAACATTGCCTCTTCCCATGGAACCGCTTTTCCAGCCTTTCTATCTGATTCCAATCCACATCCAAAAAACGCTGAAAACGAATGACCAACGCTTTTCCCCCATAATAACTGATGGTATATCCGATATACGAGCCCAGGGTCGAAGCAATCGTGCCGGGGAGAACGATGATCCACAGAATCTGAAGAAACCCATGGGGGATGTTTAAGTCGGGGGAGATGAGAATGGCCCCTGCTCCCATGATGATCATCGGGGAAGGGATCGGGACGATCACCTGTTCGATCATCACGCCGATGAAGACCGCAATCTGGCCATGGGCCCTCATTATCTCCAAAATCCACTGGGTAATCTCCGAAATCAAAAAAAACTCCTTTGCGGGGGGCTTAAACCCCTATCCCACCCGCCGGATCAGAGCGCAAGCAGGATGAACCCATTCGGGACCCGCTGTCGGAACGACCGGATGACCATTGAAAGGCGACTTTCAACGAGACCGGGCTCTATGTCGGAACATCATGATCCCCTTTCTAACTTCTTGATCTCCTCCTCCAGGGCTTCGATCTGCTGGAAAAGCTCCGGAGACATCGAATGCCCGGTATGTCCCACAAACGTCTCGGTCCCGGAGCAGTGGGAAGGATCCCTGCCCTTCAATTCCTCAAGTTTTGCTTTTAACTCTTCTAATTTTTTCTGTTTGTCCATACATATCCCTCCTTTCTTAATTACTATTTTTATAACATGACTTCATGTCTTTTGAAAACCCTGCCCTCAAAGATTTCCCGGGGAGGACCCAATCACCTTCTCAAGGCGTTTTTTGTCGTAACCGAAATGAATCAGTACCTCTTCGGTTGCTTTGATAAGCATTTCCAGATACTTCTTCACATCGTAGGTGTCGTCAGGACCGATCAGCGGAAAAGGTTTTACCCTCCTTTCCTTGTCTTTTGACAGGGCATCTTTGATCACATACTTCACCTTCTCTCCGGGATGAATCGGAATTCCTACATCCTCCAGTTGCTGGGCGGCGAGAGCCGTCAGGTTATCCACCTTGTAGTCATTGGGCTCCCGGGAGATTCTCTTGGCGACAGTCAGGTCCTCTTGCTTTGTCCGGCCATCTTTCAACATCAGGCTATATTCGAAGAGAAGATCTAAAATCTCAGGCATCTTGAATCGGTAATCACTGACATCTTTTGCTGTCTTCAGGATCTCGAGCATCCGGCTCTGGGCCTCCTGGATCAGGGGAGGCGTATCGCTTCGCCGGAAGGCCAACCCTCTCGCCTTGATCTTCCCATTTTTGAAAAGGCCAAAATAACGGTTGGCTACGGGGCTTTCTCGATTCCCCTTTGAAGGAAGAAAGGCCACCCATCGGTAAATCCCTTCCAGACTCATTGTGACCCCGGTGGTCTCACCGATCTTCCGGCAGAGATTCAGAACCGCTTCCTCGTTCAATCCTTTCTTCCGGATCCAGAGAGAATCGGTAATCGCATGGAGAAGTTCAAATCCCTCCTCCTCGCAGATCTCCTTGGCCTGAAGGAGTTTTTCCCTTCCGAATGCAGTCACCGCCTCATGGGCCTCAATTCTTCCGAAGCGGGCATTCCGGTAGCCCAAATATCCGAAGCAGGTCACGAGCATCCACTTCAGCGCCGTCTGCTTGCGGTTGTAGATTTCTCGCTTTTCCCCCTCACCTCGGTTGCGAGTCGAAGCGACCTTGCCCTCTCCCCCCGAGGGAGAAGGAGTAAAAGTTATGCCCTCTCCCCTCGGGGGAGAGGGGAGGGTGAGGGGGATTCCGCACTCCGCATTCCGCAATCCGCAATCATGTGCTTTTCCCTTTTCCTTCAGCCATGCCCTTCTCTTCAAAATTGGCCTCAGGGTTTTTGGAACGAGTCCTTCCCGTTTCTCGCAGATTGTATAGCCTGCTTCCGGGACCCGGTGGTTTTTGCAGCACTTGCAGAGCACCGTCTCCGGAGAGATATTATGAATGGCCATGATCGTCGGATACATCGAAGCAAAGTCAATCTCCGCCACCTCCTCGAAGACTCCCAGTTTCGGCTGAAAAACAAGACCGCCTTTGTCCGCAACGAGCAGATCCCAGGCCGTTTTGAACCGCTCCGGCTCCCCCTTTCTCCAGGGAATGAGAATACCCTCCTGAAAGGCCCGGTCGAGCTGCATCGAGGTGATGGCCGTTCCGGGAGAGGTCCGCGCCATCCGCTGAACCGGAATTTTAGCCAGTCGTGACAGCTCGATCACCCCTTCCATGTCCGACTCTCCGTAGATAAAGGAGTTTCGCCGGTCGATGTGCCATCTTCCGAAAAAGAGATGGGCAGGGGCCCTGTAATAGGTTCGGCCATAGGAGAAGTAGGAATGGCCCCTGGGATCGATCTGCCTTGCGATGGGATGGGGCTCCCTGTCCCAGGGGATGGAGGTCTTCCATCTTCTCTCTAATGAAAAGAGAAGGGGGAGAAGAGAAGCATCTCCGTGATCGCTCAGAATCACATCGGGATCGAACTGTTTGATAAACCTTCTGATCTCTCCAATATCCACATCCTCCATCTCTATCCGATACCCCTCACATTCCAAAAGGAGCGCCTTTCCCCACCCTGAACCGTGATAGTTGAGGGTCATTACCCGGAGGTCGAGGAGGTCTCCATCATCGATCCATATCGACTCGGATGGGTCGGGTTGAATTCCGAAGATTCGAGTCCCCTCGATCTCAGCGACACATCGACCTGTTGGAAAGAGTCTCCTTTCATAGAGATAGGCCTGGGGTGAAGGGATATCGCAGTTATAGAAGGTTATTCTTTCCTCCCAGCGAGAAAGAATCCGTGGAAGCCGTGCGTAATGTTCCGGATCGGCCATTTCGATCTCCATCACCTCGACTTCTTCACCGCTCCAGAACTCTTTCTTTTCCATCCATTGGTGCGCTACGGCCTGCTGATTGTTCCGGAGGGTCTGATATAAGGCGAGAAGGTCGCTCTTTCTTCCCTGTGCATAAAACGCGGGCCGAAAAGGATCTTCGAGCCGGTGCATGAAGCCCCTGATGTCTTTGATCCAGAGGATCATCGAAGAATCGAGGGGATAAAGATCGAAAAGCCATCCCATAAGTTCCATTGGTATATCTAAATATCAAAAATTCTCCCCCTCTCCCCTGGTGGGAGAGGGTGGGGGTGAGGGGGAGAAACTATTTTCTTTCTCCTCCAGCGCTTTCAGCTTCTCCCTCAATGCCAACAGCGCCTTCTCATGCTCGATGAGCATGGAGATCAGGATCGTCTCAAAAGGCCAGGGTCTCGAAGCATAGACGCCTGCCTGCACATGAAGTCTCGCCTGTTCGAAGAGCCGGTCGAGACACTGCTGATCCTCTTTACGCAGCCCCCTTCGAAATTTTCGCCATTCCTGGACTTCCTGTTCCAGAACCTGACTGAAAGGAAGAACGGTCCGTCCCATAGACAAAACCCCGCAAAGCGCATAGCGCATAGCGCATGGCGTCATGTCGAATTCTGAAGAATATGTCATGCCGAACTCGTTTCGGCATCTCTTCAGGGTAGATTCAGTTTGGCATATCAAAAAAAGGGATGAACCCCTCAGGTCATAGACCCTGAACCAACCCGTGAAACAAGTTCAGGGCATGGTTCAGAAGGGTGACGGGAAAAGTTTTTTGGGATCTTTTCCGGGACAACTCTCGCCTCTTGTTCATCCAAATCGATTTTCCAGACCAGGTCCGAAAATTGGGAGAGCCCTTTCATGAGATATGCTCTTTTAGAACCGGGAGCAACAGGAGACTGAAACAGAAAGAAAGAAACTCCTCTCAAAACCATCTCCTCCATCCTTTTTAAAGACCTCTCAAAGAGAGGCCGGACCTCCCTCTCCGGCGCATCTTCATCCAGAAAGGTCGTAAGCGGTCCCAGCAGGATCACCTGGATTTTCTGTAGGGGCAATTCATGAATTGTCCCCAGAAAAGAAATCAATTTCTCACCCATCAGGGTAGCCATCTGGTAGCAGGTAAAGGCCCTTGCGATCCGAATCCTCTTAAGAATCTTTTCCGGAGAAATCAATGCCTTTCTTGCATAAGATGAAACCACGTAAGGATCGAAACGATTCGCACCATCCAGGACGATGACATCCATCCCCTTGCCTGCCATCCACCCTGCCACATAGGAGGCGATCCCTCCTGTCCCTTCCCCCCGGAAAAGTATCTTCTTCGGAGAAGAAGGAACACCGTCCAGAGTCAACTGGGCCAGGATTTCTTCAAGTGGATCCTCTCTCCCCTCACCCAAACCCTCTCCCCGGAAGGGAGAGGGAAAATCCGCATTCCGCATTCCGCACTCCGCATTGTAATCAAACTTTCCTGAACACTCCGGTTACTTTTCCAAGAATCTGAACCTCTCCTGCTCCTTCTTCAATCCGGATCGTCTCCCAGCGCTCGTTGTCCGGTTTCAGCTCGATCTTTCCCCTCTTTTTGAAAAACCGCTTCACCGTCGCCTCCTCACCCATCAGGGTCACCACCACATCCCCATTTTCTGCCGAAGGCTGGGACCGAACAATCACATAATCGCCCGGAAGGATATACGGAGACATGCTGTCGCCCTTCACTTTCAGAAGGAAAACCTCCCTGCCATTCACCCATTCTGTCGGAAGCGGGAGGGTCTCCTCCACATGCTCCACGGCCAGTGTGGGTTTCCCTGCTGCAACCCTGCCTAAAACAGGAATGTCCCGGATCAACGGCCTGCTTCCCTTTCGGAGCCTATCTTCCTCAAAGACAAGTATCTCAAGACCTCTGGACATTAAGCTTCGCCGCTTCAAATAACCCTTTCTTTCCAGCGCCTTCAGGTGGTCGAAGGCCGCCCGGGGATAGATACTAAAATGTCCACCGATCTCCCTCACCGAAGGAGGATACCCACTCTCCTTGATAAAGGCCTGGATGAAGCTGAATATCTCTCTCTGCCGAGCTGTTAGTTCCATGAATCACCTCTTTGTTTTTAATTTGTTTTCCAAACTCCCCGCCCCGATTCTATCGGGACGAACTCATCACTCCGAACTGGTTTTCAGGATACTATACATTTGTTTAGTTGTCAAGACCAAAGATGAATGTTGAAGATGAATGTGTAAAAATTATTATATTGACAAGCAGTTCACTTTGCACTAAGAATGAGACATCAGGAAGAAGGGGGGATCCACCGTCAAAACAATCGTAAAAGATTTTCTCACATTAAAACCCTGATCTAAAATAATCATTTCCTAACTATTTTATATAGTTAGACTACTGGCTACCTCTAAAAATGTCATTCCTGCCCCGATCTTCATCGGGATAAACTCCAGCAGGAATCCATAAGTTTTTGACATTACTGGACTCCCGCCTTCGCGGGAGTGACAAAATGGGAATTATTAGAGGTTCCCTACTTCTGGAAACCAAGTTATGAACTGGACTCACCAGAAAATGTCTGAGTGAAAGCTCCAGGGGGATAAATATATTCCTTTGGAGCTCCTACCCGAATCCATTATAAATTTTCATTGAGAAGTGAAAAAAATTGCACTTAAAATGAAACCTTGGGAAGGGGGGCCTCTCATCATTGATGTTCTCGTAAAAAGTCATCGCTCCGGTCCTGCGGCAGGAACCGGAGTCCAGGGTATTTATAAGCATTTGAAAATACTGGATTCCGGCATCCGCCGGAATGACAGAAAAGGGCATTTTCAGGCTTTTTGCGAGACCATCATCATTACAACCTTCATAAATTTTTCAAAACAAATTCATCATTTTTAAATCTCTGACTTTCCGATAGAAGAAAAGAGGACAGATCTATTTTCTTATTCGGTTTTAACTCAAGAAGATTTAAAAGAAGTGAAAAGAGAAGCCATATACTTTGCTAAGATTACCCGGCCAAGTGCAGAAGGTATCCTTCCCCGAAGGAGGCTTTTCCAACTTTTAGATCGGGCCCGCCATCACCCCATCCTCTGGGTGTCCGGGCCGCCCGGTTCGGGCAAAACAACCCTCGTTGCAAGCTATCTCGATAGCCGAAAGCTCCCATGCCTCTGGTATCAGGTAGATGAAGGCGATTCGGACATTGCCTCCTTCTTCTTCTACTTAGGGCTTGCTGCAAAGAAGGCATCCCCCCGCTTCCGAAAGCCCCTTCCCCTGCTCACACCCGAATATTTAATGGGGATTCCCACATTCACGCTGAGATTTTTTGAGAACCTCTACGGACGTTTAAAAACCCCTTTCTTCATTGTCTTTGACAATTATCACCGATTGGCTTTGGACTCTCCATTTCATGAAGTTATCCTAAATGGCCTCTCTATCATTCCAAGAGGGATCAATGTCATCCTGATCAGTCGGAGGGAATCTCCAGCAGTCTTTGCCAGACTGCATGTCCATGACCAGATGGAATTTATGGAATGGAACGAACTCCGTTTTACGTTGGAAGAATCCAGGGATATCGTTCGTTTACGGGCGCCGAAGATTCTCTCCAAAGAGGTGGTTAAACGTCTTCATCAAATCACGGATGGATGGGTGGCTGGACTTATCCTGGTTTCGGATGCTGTGAGAAGAGGGATTGAGCTTCAATTTCTTGAGAAGTCTTCTTCGAAAGAGATCGTTGATTATTTTGGAAGTGAGATTTTCACCAAAATGAGCGAGGAGACCCAGACCTTCCTCATGAAGACCGCCTTTCTCCCCGGGATGACCGTTCAAATGGCGGAAAATCTTTCAGGTATTACAAATGGGGAAGTCATTCTTACATCCTTAACCAGAAACAACTATTTTATAGAACAACATCACTCCGTAGTGCCTGTCTATCAATATCATCCTCTTTTCAGGAACTTTCTTCTCTCCCGGGCAAAAGAGTCGTTTTCTCGGGAGGCACTTTTGGATTTACATCACAGGGCAGCCCTGCTCCTTGAGGAATCCGGCCAGATGGAAGAGGCGGCCCAAATTTATATGGACCAGAAAAATTGGGAAGGACTGACTCGACTTATCATGAAGCATGCCCCTTCCCTGTTGGCCCAGGGAAGGTATCAACCTCTTGAAAAATGGCTGACTTGCCTTCCAAAGAATTTGCTTGAGAACACCGCATGGCTTCTTTTCTGGCTGGGTTCATGTCGGCTCCCCTTCGACCCTTCGTCTAGCCACAGTTGTCTTGAAAAAGCCTTCGAGAGATTTCGCAAGGAAGGAGACATAGCAGGAGTATTTCTGTCATGGGCAGGCATTGTCGATGTGATCGATTTCAGTCATAACGATTTTTCCCTGCTTGACCATTGGATTCATACACTGGAAGACCTATTGCACGATATCAAAGAGTTTCCTTCTCAGGAGATTGGGGCAAGGGTGGCATCGAGCATGGTTTCGGCATTGACACTGAGGCAACCCCAGCATCCTGAATTCCATAAGTGGACGGATCAGGCTTTTTCGCTTACCGAGTCTCCTCAGTTGATCAATATCAGAATGTGGGTTCTGTTCCACCTCGTCCTCCACGGATGTTTCATGGGGAAGTTCGAGAGGGCAGGCCACAACCTCGACCTGTTATCCCAATTGACAGGATCCAGAGATGCCCCCCCTTTCCCAAAAATCATGGGAAAAGTCGCTGATTCTATATACTACCAATTTACAGGATCACACGAAAAATGTATGAAGGCTGTATCTGAAGGCATGGATATGTCCCGGAGGACCGGCATCCATAACATGGATCACCCGCTTCTGGCGCATGCCATATCGAGTTCGCTCAATGTAAACGATTTTGAGACGGCCTGGCAGTCTCTAGATAGACTGGCCTCCTCTTTGAACCGTCCATTGACATCCGACAATATTTTTGAAATTCGAAATAGACTCATCTACCACTCCTTGAGCGCCCGGTATGCACTGGCTTATGGAGATCTCGCTGAGCTCACTTTACATGTGGATCTGGCTTTAAAGTATGGCAATCAAGTGGGGGCCCCTCTCCTCCTATCAACAACCCATTTGATGAGTGCCCTTGCCATGCACAGGCTTGGGAAGAAAGAAGAAGCCCTGGATCAGCTTAGAAAAGGGACTCTTATCGCCCTGGAGACTAAAAGCAAAATCCTCGAATTCGGTTCTCTCCTGGCTCAATCCTACTTTGCCTTCGATCAAGGAGAAGAAGCTTCAGGTTTACATCATCTCAAAATGGCCTTTGCTCTGGGAAAAGATCAGAGGCTTTTGAACACTTTTTTCGACGATCCCTCAGCCACGGCAAGGCTCTGCACTAAAGCTCTTGAGGCGGAGATTGAGGTGGAGTATGTCCAGGAGATCATCCGAAAGCGACATCTGATCCCGGATAAAGGATTACTTCAACTGGAGCGCTGGCCCTGGCCTATGAAGATTTATACGCTTGGACGGTTCGTGATCCATAAAGATGGAAATCCCCTGCCTACCCATAGAAAAGCTCAGCAGAGACCTCTTGATATGCTTAAGGTCCTGGTTGCCCTTGGCGGCAGGGGAATCAGGGAGGAAGAGATTTCTGACATCCTGTGGCCGGAGGCTGATGGCGATGCCGCTCACATGTCGGTCACAGCAACCCTGCACCGGCTCCGGCAGTTGCTGGGGAGGGAAGATGCAATTCGGTTGTCTGAGGGAAGGCTGACATTGAATGAAAGAATCTGCTGGGTCGATCTCTGGGCCTTTGAGAGATATTTGGAGGAAGCAGATCTTCAATGGAGAGATGGGTTTAGCGAGCGCGCTACCGTGCTTACAGAGAAGGCATTAGAATTATACAGAGGTCCGTTCCTGGGACAGGAGATGGAACAGCCCTGGACCATGGCTATGAGCGAACGGACGAGGAGTAAGTTTCTCCGGGGTGTCAGGACGCTCAGCGACTACTGGTGTCAAACTAACCAATGGGAAAAGGCACGGGAATGTTACCAGAAAGGCCTCGATGTGGATGATCTTGCCGAGGAGTTATGCCGGGGTCTCATGAACTGTTATCAAAATCTTGGATTGAAGGCCGAAGCCCTGTCCTTTTACAGGCGCTTCGAGAAGAGGCTTAAAACAGTCCTGGAGATTGAACCCTCTCCCAAAACAAAGGCCCTTCACGACGCCCTGCTTGCGACAAATTAGGAAAAAATGTGAGCAAAAAAGGGGAAGTTGAAGGCAATTCAAGTTCGTCAACAACGCCGTATATTCTGGGAAGGTTCAGTTTCAGCTGCTGATGAGAGATACGAGGCTCTCCACTTCTACGTCAGTATGCTTTGAAATAAGATCAAAGTGGGAATCGGCATGGATAAGAATGGCCTTCTCCTTCAAGGCCGAGGCGGCAATAAAGATATCCGTATAAGGAAGATTTAATCCCTTTCTCTTCAAATCAAAGGCCAGTCTCCATGATACCTCCCATAATGACCTGTCCGCTTCAATATAATGAAGGCCTCCAAGCCTGCTTTTGAGTCTATGATATTCTTTTTCTGATTTCGTTCCGCCAAGCAACTCAAGCTCTATCATTCCATTGATCGCTACATCACTACCTATCAGCAACTTTTCAATCCTGCCCTTTATAACGGGATGGAAATTCTTTTTCAGGGCAAATAGCCATGCCGAAGTGTCGATCAGGACCATCTATTTTTCAGCCCTCCGTCTTTTCAACTCCTCCAAGGAGAGATCCAGATCGAAAGTTCCAAGCTCTTGCCGTAGCAGGTCACGGTTCTTTTTCCTTACCAACTCTTTCAACCCGGCTTCAATGACTTCCCTTTTTGTTTTTAAATTTGATACCTTGATGGCAAGATCGATGAGGGCTTCATCTACAAAAACAGTTGTCTTACTCATAGACATCTCTCCTTTACATATTTCTTTAAGTATTATCATACATAACTATTAGATGTCAATTGAAATGTCTTTCAAACATTTTTGGGGTAAGGCATAAATCATTAAATATTGACAGAAGGGATCTTATGGAGGCGTCATGGTGAGAAGACGGTGATTTCATTTTCCAGGAGGGCTTTATCATGTCATTGCCCAAAGCTATAGGAAAAATAAGAAACTTTCGGATGACCCCATTTATTTTTCTTCGGCCTCAGCATTGGCTACCGGTTTTAACTCATTGAATCCAAAGCCTTTTCTACAATCTAAAAATTTCCTCGAATCTGTATCCTATCTGTAAGCTCCTCTGTGGTATCAACCTTACATAAAAATCCAGAGATTTTTATAGCGCTATGCGCCATGCGCCTGACGCTATGCGGGCCTCTAAGATTTATGAATTCTTCTGTTAGTTTTATCGTCCGCATCTACCGGTTTGTTACCGACAAACCCCACCGTATCGTTGGGATCGTGGAAGAAGCCGGCAAAAAGGGAAAGAAAGCCTTCTCAACCCTCGACGAACTCTGGGAGATCCTGAATTCCTCCAAAGAAGATCGACTGGAAAAGAAATCAAGAAGGACTGATGAAAAAAAATAATCCCTCGGTTACCGGGGATAAATGACTCGTCAAATATGTAACTCAGGGCCCTGCCGCAGGAGCCCTGAAAACTCAGCCCTAAAGGGATGAGTTACAGGTTATGGTAAACTTAAGAAACCATAACTGAGGGGTTACGAAAAAAAATTATAAAAAATCTCCGTATCTGTGACCGATTTGTGACTTGGCCTATGATATGAGAAGGCATACCCCGGAGAGGGGATGGTGATCACCGAAATGGAAAGTAAGGTTTTCAACCCGGAAAAAATTGGCATGAGGATTTGTCCTCACTGTAACAGTTATGGCCGTAAATATGGGAGCGTTTGTTCCAGGTGCGGAGGATTTGGATACATAAAAAAAGATGGAAGGAAATTTTTAGTATCGCCTTCGATTTCTAAAAACCCGCTGACCCATCCCCTCCCCCCTTTTGACGGGGGAGGAGGAGAGTGAAGACGGGGGTAAATCGAAATATCTTAGGAGCAACGTATGAACTGGACCCACCAGAAAATGCCTTGATGAAGCCTCCGGGAGGGGATGATGCCCTTTGGGGGGCTTTTATCTTTTGGTCTTCAATAAATCCAAACAAATCAAACCGTAAAGGAGGTGGGGAAGTATGGTAAAGAAAACCTTTTTAGTGCTGATATGCCTCATTAGCTCAATAATTTTTATATCTACATTGCATGGCCAAGGTTC
>JAGVBT010000007.1 GCA_020059605.1 Deltaproteobacteria bacterium | reverse complement strand
CTCGTAGCGCCATGTGGATAACTCACCGAGAATGAACGTCATCGCGTACCTTTAGAGCAGCTCTTTTCAATCATAAGGTCTGAACTCGTTTCAGGGTCTTTATCTTCAGAGATTCTGAACCAAGTTCAGAATGACAATATGGAGAGGGGAAGGGTGAAAAAAGGAATCCTCCAGCGCATTGCAGATTCGGTGATCTGGCGATCCATTTTCAGAACGGGAATTCCGGATACCGATCTGAAAAGATCGATGCTGATTTTCAACAACTTTTTCCTCCATATCTTCCCCGCAAAGATAAAGCGCCATGGACTTCGCTTCTCCTTTACCTTCTGTCTCGGGGGAATCTCCTGTCTTCTCTTTATAATCCTCACTGTCACCGGCATACTCTTGATGTTCCTCTACACGCCTTCCGTTGAAAGGGCTTACTTCGATATGCAGGCGCTGGCTCTTGTGTTCAATGGAAAAATATTGAGAAACCTTCACCGCTGGGCGGCTCACGGAATGGTCGTCACGGTCTTTCTCCATATGGTCAGGGTATTTTATACACGTTCCTACCGGCCCCCGAGGGAATTTAACTGGGTCATCGGCATCGGCCTGCTTGTTCTGACGCTTGCCCTCAGTTATACGGGGTACCTTCTTCCCTGGGATCAACTGGCTTACTGGGGAATCACCGTGGGGACTACCATTATGACCTACACCCCTTTTCTGGGAGAATATATCCGTTTCTTTATCCTGGGGGCCGATGAGGTGGGACATGAAGCCCTGCTGAGGTTCTATGTCCTCCACTGTGTCGTCCTTCCCTTGATCACCGCCCTCCTGATGGCCATCCACTTCTGGAGGGTGAGAAAAGACGGGGGAATTTCAGAACCGCTTTAAAAGGCAAAAATGCGAAGCACGAAATCCCTGCCTTCGCCGAAGCGGCTTCGCGCAGGCAGGCGAAATTCGAAACAAATTCAAATGACCAAAACACAAAACTTTACGTTTTAAAAATTTGGAAATTTGTATTTCGGGTTTGTTTCGAGTTTCGATATTCGAATTTCGGATGTTAATGCGTGAGGTTAATGCATGGAAAAAAATCAAGATAAAAATTTTATAAAGGATCCCAACAAAACCTACGGTTTGATGGAGATCGTCGATGGAACTTCGCCCATGACGGAGAAACGTGCGGAAGATACGGTGGAGACCTTTCCCCATTATTTCATTCTTCTGACGATCTGCACTTTAACCGTCGCCCTAATTCTATTGATCATCTCCCTCCTTTTCGATGCCCCCCTTGAAGAGCTTGCCAATCCTCTGGTTACCCCGAACCCGGGCAAGGCCCCCTGGTATTTTACGGGAATTCAGGAACTGATCCATTATACCGACAAGCCAGTCATCCCCGGGATCATCATCCCTCTCTGCATTGTTATCTGGCTTTTTCTCATCCCTTATATGGACAGGAAACCCAGAACCAAAACCGGCTCCTTTTTAAACAGGATCTTGATAGGGGGAGAAAAACGAAAAGCGCTCCTCGTTCTTTTCACGGCCTTTATTTTCGGAGCCCTCGTCCTCACTGTGATCGGCGAGCTGTTTCGCGGAGAAAACTGGAACTTTGTTTTGCCATGGAAATAAATCCACCCCGAACATTCCCCTCCCCTGGGAGACTGTGTCGTAAGGCCGTTCCTGGTTTGACAGGCTCACGACGAACGGGCCCCGGCAAATTAAAAATCAAATACTTAGCCGTTCGTCTCGGTTGCGAGTCGAAGCGACCTGAGTGTGTCGAAGGTCGAACGGTGAATGACGACACAGTCTCTGGCGGGAGGGGATAGAGGGGAGGGGGAAAAATGGATCCAAAAACAATGAACACTGAAAAGCCTATTTCCCGAAGGAAACTGATCGTATACGCCTGGATTGGGGCGGCGGTTGTTGTGACCGGCGAGCTGATCGTCGGCTCCTTTGCCTTTCTCTGGCCGAAAAAGACGCAGGGCAAGGGAGAAAAGGTCTTTGTCGCAGGAAAGGTTGGGGATTTCAAAGTGGGCGAGATCATCTATTTCCGTAAGGAGAAGACCTTCATCAAAAAACTGGAAGAAGGATTCCTGGCGTTTTCGGCTGTCTGTCCACACTTGAATTGTATTGTCAATTGGAACGAAATGCTAAAAAAATTCGAATGTCCCTGTCACGGGGCCACATTTGACCCAAGGGGACAGGTGCTGGTGGGTCCTCCGCCACGCCCTTTAGACCTTTATAAGCTCCGGATCATCGATGAGAAATTGGTGGTGGATACGGCAAGCCCCATTATTAGGAAAAATTTCGATCCCTCTCAAGTCGTGACGGGGTGAGGATAGAATGGAAAAAAAGATTTTTTTGGCCATGATCCTGACCGTAGCAATAGCCATCTATCTATCCATTTACTGGTTCATGGAGCCCCGCCGCGTTCAGAAAGAGGCTGGGGCAATGAGGCTGGAGGCTGTTGAAAAAGGCAAACTCCTCTACCTGACACACTGCGCCAGGTGCCATGGAGAGACAGGAGGCCCGCAAAAAAGGATTAGCGCCATCAATTCTAAAAACTATCTTGAGGCCGTGGATGATATTCTCCTTTATAGGATCATTGAGCGTGGAATACCTCGAACGGGAATGGTTGCCCTCAGCGATAAGGAAGGAGGACCGCTCAATCAGGAGCAGATGAACCATTTAGTGGCCTTTATTCGCAACTGGGAAAAGACAGCTCCGGTCTTGCCCGAAGCGCCTCCGCTTAAACAACGATCCATCTTCATTCATGAAGAAGTTCCCTATACGGGCTCTGAATCTTGCATCGGATGCCATGAAAGCCTGGATAAGAAACATATCGAGGTCTGGAGAAAATCTCCCATGGCCATGACCGCCTTTTCTCGAATCCGGGGAGAAAAGGACAAAACCAGATGCACACCCTGTCATGCCACCGGGCTTGACCCGGAAAAGAAAACCTATAAAGAGGAGAACATAGGCTGCGAGGCCTGCCATGGCCCGGGAGAAAAGTATCAGGAGATGATGATGGGAGCGGAGGCTCTCGAAGGCGGAAAAATCGCCAGGGAAAATGGACTGAAATCATGCACCCGATGCCACAAGGCCCATATCGGAAAAGCGGACCATATTACTTTGGCCAGAAAGGGCCTGCTTGACTATCCCTAAGCCGATCAATCTTGTTTTTGATACCAGACTATGTTATTTTTGGACGAAATAGGGGGCCGGACGGAGAATTCCGTCCACCCCTTTTTTTGTTTTGGATAGATAAAAAGTGAAATTTTGACAGAAGGAGGAGTGACGTTATGAAGAAATTTTTGATATTAAGAAGCCCTCTTTTCCTGATTCTTCTAATCCTTATCCCCTCCTTGGCCATGGCTCAGGCCGCTTATGTCGGCTCCAAGAAATGCATGTCCTGCCACAGCGCAATTTATGAGATGTGGAAAGATACTCTTCACAACAAGTCTCAGCAGGTCGTAAGCCGAGCCAATGACACGGTGGTGGTCAACTGGAAAGGCATGATCAAGCTTAAAGCTGGGAATATCCCGGAGGTGATTGTCAAACTGGAGGATGCGCCCGGGGGTATTCATCAGGCCACGTTAGTGGATGCAAAAGATCCTTCCAAAGGGGTCGCTTATCCTGTGGTGAGGACCTATGGAGGATGGGGCTGGAAACAGCGGTACCAGGTGAAGATCGGAAACCATCATTACATTCTTCCTTTCCAGTGGAACCAGGCCACCTCCCGTTGGGTCCCCTATAACCTGCAGCATTGGTACAACGAGGATGGCAGCTTGAGACAACCCCCTGTTGGGAGATCCTTTGAAATGAGTTGCGCCGGCTGCCACAATACCGGCCTTGAATTAAAAAAGGTCGACTCAGGCTATGAATCGAAATATGTGGAGCTCAACACCGGATGCGAAAAATGCCATGGTCCCGGGTCGGAACATGTCCGGTCTCCCAGGACCAAAGGGAGGATCATCAATCCACGGAAACTACCTTACGAAAGAAGCCTGGAGGTGTGCGGCCAGTGCCATTCCAGAGGGGTGAGTGTTCCCAATGGAACTTTCGGGTTTCCATGGAATGACAAGGACAATAAACCCTATCCATTGGGAGAGCCCCTGTCCAACTACTATCAATTTAAACCGGGGGAGTGGGGCGATCCACAGGCCCATGCCAAATCCCACCATCAGCAATGGCATGATTTTCAAAAGAGCGGCCATTTCTATGGGCGGGTCCTCTGCTTCGATTGCCATAATCCACACGGGGGGCCCAGTCGGTCCCAGCTGACCAAGGCCGATCATAACAACACCCTTTGCCTCTCGTGCCATGGTAAAGATAAAAAGTTTGCCAGCCCCTGGGCCATCCGGATTCATACCAAGCACAACTATGCCCCGGAGACCAGGGGGACCGGCCGGTGTTCCTCCTGCCATTTAGTAAAGACGGCCGCTTCGGCGGAAGCCGGGGATATTCACAACCACGACTTCGGGATCATCAGGCCGATGGTGAGCCTGGAGATGTTCGACAAAGACCCGAAAAATGTCGTTCCCAATTCATGCAACGGGTGCCATACCGAATGGGGAAAAGACAGGGCGGGATACCTGTCGGGAGCCAAGGCCTACGAGACCCTATTCTCAAAATAGAACCGAATCAGACCTTATTCTGACATGCACGAAAAGGAGGAAAGATAAGATGAAAAAATATCTAATCGTTTTGCCATTAGCGATGTTCTTCATCCCGGTTCTCTCTGCAGCCCAGGTGACCTACCAGAAAGACATTCGCCCTATTATGGAAGCAAGGTGTTCAATGTGTCATGGTTATCAATCTCCCCTGATCGATGAGTTCAAAAAGGATAAGGATAAATTTGTCAAACAGAACAAGGGGCCGCGCATGGACAGTTATGAGCTTCTATTGGAATTTGTCAAGGGAAAGGATGCCGGAGCCATGATGAGACGGCTCGATGATGGAATAAGTAAAGAAGATAAAAAACCCGGGAATATGTATATCTTTCTTGGGAAAGATGAACCTGAAAGACAGAAAAATCTGAAGACCTTTAAAGACTGGGTGGGCTCGTGGAATTTAAAAAGGAGAAAGGACTTGACCGCGGAAGAGGTAAAAAAGATCACCGCTCCCAGGTGACGAGTCCCCGGCAACCAAGCCCATAAAAATGGGAAGGAGGACCTGGAATCCTGCTTCCCATTTTTTTCTCATTGACGGCCCCTGGCAATCGTCAAATATTTAATGGATAATTCATATCGTTTCATAAATTCAGGCGCCGGCGGGCTGCCGGCGACGGAGATATTCTTGAAGACCGTTTATACGATCACGCCGAGTTTGCTGATTAAAAAGAAGGGGGAACTCACGGCTGGCATAAAAAACCTGGAAAAACTGGGATTCAAAGTCCTCAACAAGAAACCGGCCGCCAAACTGCCCTCCACCTTTAGGAAAGTAGCCCAGCTCCACGCCGCTTTTTTGAATAAAAAGACGCAAATCATCCTTGCCCACCGGGGAGGGTACGGCTCCATGAAGCTCCTTCCCCATCTCGATTTCGACCTCATCCGGAAAAATCCCAAGATCCTGGCCGGGTTCAGCGATCTCAGCGCCTTGCTCAATGTCATCTCCGAACGGACCGGCCTGGTCGCGCTCCATTCACCCATGATCATCAATTTTTCTCCGCCCTCCAGGTTCACGATCCGATCGTTTTTAAATGCGGTCAATGGATTTCCCCGCAGAAATCTATTTGAGGGCGCACCCGTGAAGGTTTACCGGCCGGGGATCGCTCGAGGCCTCTTGAAGGGGGGAAATCTGATTACCCTGACCGCCCTCCTGGGCACCGAATGGGAAACCGATACGGATGGGACGATATTATTTCTCGAAGACGTAAACGAAAAATGGCACGAAGTCGACCGGTATCTGACCCAGTGGATGTTCGCCGGGAAACTCAGGAACGTGAAGGGGCTGGTCCTCGGAAATTTCAGGGGGATCAAGAATCGGGATGTCTACAACATCCTCTCCACCCAGATGAAGATCGATTTCCCCCTGGTCCACTGTTCCTATATCGGGCACGTGAAGAACAAGATCACCCTGCCCGTCGGAGCCCGGGCGGAACTTAATACCAGGAAAAAGGCGTTGACCCTTCTATGAATACGGTCTGGATCCTGCTGATCGTCGTAAGTGTTCTCTTCTCAATCCTGAACGGAAGGCTGGACGAGTTTACAAAGTCCATTTTTGAGGGGGCGAAATCAGCGGTCGAGGTGAGCCTCTTCCTTCTGGGCATTGTCTCTCTCTGGCTGGGGATCACCCGGATCATTGAAGAT
>JAGVBT010000069.1 GCA_020059605.1 Deltaproteobacteria bacterium | reverse complement strand
CATGCCTGCACCAAATAACCCCTCCATATAAAGCTTGAACTCCGGACTGTAAACAAAATAGTTCAAGGCAATATTCCTGCTCATTCCCGTGGTAAGATATCCCACCCAGTAATCGATCTCCGGCTGAGACGGAGTCCGCTGTAAAAAGGTCTCATAGAGGTCCGTCACATAGGCCGCATCCGTCTTGGCCATCGAAAGATACTCATCCGAATTAAAGAAGGACTTGCCCACTGCAATAAACCCCTCCTTAATATCAATCCCCAAACCCATGATCCGGTTAATCTCTGAAATCCAGAAATCCCATCCTCCCTGATCCGGTTCCCTGTCGAGGATATTGAGGTAGTAGGATCGAATGAGGGAAGCGAAGTCGCTAGCAAACACCGCGGAGATGTTATGATCCATCTGAACATCAGAGAAGAGATAGAACGTAATTGGCCCTTGCGATATGCCATCCACAAGGACATCATCAATCTGATATCCGGGACCCGGTGTGATAAAGAAACCCTGGTTACTTCCCGGCTGAACCGCTATCGCCCCTGCGGGATCGATCGTTCCTCCCGGGCTTGCGGACGCCGTGATCAGGAAAGACCCTTCGGTGACGAAGCTTGCGCCGATCGTATGGCTGGCCTGGATATTATTGAAAGGATAACTCGTGACGGGACCTACCGATTCGTCATCCACGAAAACGTCGACGATCCGGTACCCGGGATTGGGTGTGATGTTGTAAACTGCATTGGCCCCGAGATTATACGCCGTCGCCCCGGGAGGGGTCACCGACCCGCCCTCTCCGGCGGATGCTGCGATCGTAAAAGCCCCTGTGGTCGAAGCAAAAAGCGCGGTGATCGTTTGGTCTCTTGTTACATGATTGAAGTCATAAGTGGTTGTGGTTTTGTTGGCAATGGTTCCAATCGAGACAAGGTCCACAAATATATCCGCGATGTAAAATCCGCCTGCAGCGGTTATGGTATAGGACTGACTGTCACCGCAGTTCAGGACGGTGTCTCCTAACGGATTAATGGAACCGCCGGCATTTGCACTCGATGTAATCGTGAAAGTCTTTACCGCAAAACTTACACTGATCGTATGATTGGCTCCCACGTTCGGGAAGGTGTACGAGGTCTGATTCTCACAGTTGGGGGCGCATACCGATGTCCCATCCACCAGCACATCCGCAATCGCGTAACACGGATCAGGAATGATCGTGAAGGTCTGATCTGCGCCACCCATCACGTTGACTGTTCCCGTTGGCGCAATGGCTCCCCCGACCCCGGCTGTGGTCGTGATCGTGTAGAAAGGCCCGTCGGTATAATACTCATCCGCGCCGATGTCTACGGAACCGCTATTGGGCCTGACCTCTCCATCAAAGTCAAGGGATAGATCCGGGTGGACGCCTGTCAGGTCCTGTCCTGCCCCGATGGCGGGAGAAGTCCCCTGGATATGGTAATTTCCCGTGAGACTAAGAGGAGTAAATCTAATCGAGATGGCGTTTCCACCCTCGTCGGCAACGATTGCCGATTGGAGGGCGTTGAAATATTCGGACAAGAACATGGGATTGGAATTAAGGTTGCTGCCATGATAGCCGGTGGTATCCGTGAGAATACAGTTCCGGGGATCCATCTGCCCGGCTACCCCTGTCACTCCGAGGTCCCAGAAATCCGGCGCATTCGCGGTCGGGTGCTGGGATGCAGGTGAAAGGCCGCCAACCCCGCTATTCAGTAAATGATTATTATAGAAAGACCGGTTCTGCCAGATGATGTTGTTTCGAAGATCAGGATTTGAGAAGGTCTGCCCTGACGGGGCTTGCAAGGCCAAGCTGTGAACATTGGACGCAATGCCGGCCGCCTGCGGATTGGAATCAAGCTGGCCCGCGGTGAATGCGTTGGCCGCAGTTGCCGTGCTGTCGTTTTTTGAAATCGTGTTGTTGATAATGAAGCCCTTGGTCACATCCTGCAGCGCAATCCCGCCGCCTGCAAGGCCTGCCGCATTATTCACGATCATGTTGTTAAAGATATTCAAGGAGTACCAGTTGTCTGGATTTCCTGGATTGTCAACCACATCCTGGCCATTCACGCCGAGGGCGCGAATCGCGCCGCCATAGCCCGAGCCGGTCAAATTCCCCTGGATCAGGTTGGCGTTGATCGTGACGTTTCCTGAGCCGGTCCCAACGCCACCCGCGGGTCCTACCTCGCCGCCGATAAAGATTCCACCTGCATCCCCTGCGCCGAGAAGGAGCAGGCCGTAAAAAACCTCGTTAAATAAAATGATGTTCTCCTGGATGAGGCCGCCATTGCTCAACCCTTCGTGATTGATGCCGCCCCCGTTAAACCGTGAGAAGTTCCCTGCAATGATATTGTTCAGGATCTGATAATTATCGGCGCCTGTGTAGATCGAGATGCCTCCTCCGCCATAAACGCCCCCGTTCCTCACGATCCGGTTATACTGGATTTTAATATTCGTATTGGAGGAAATCAGACCGGGGGTGCCGATGGTAATCCCCCCGCTGTAATTTCCCTGGTTATTGTTCACCTTGTTATTGCTGATCTGGAGGTAGTGGGCGTCGCTGTTTACATAGATTCCTCCGCCCCGGAACCCGCCAACGACTGTGAAACCGTCAACCAGGGCATGATTGGCCTGGACGAAACCCGCGTTTCCTAAGACCATGATGCCCGGCCCCTCATTTACACCGTCGATGAAGGGATCAGCGCCGAGAATGCTTACAATTTTTGCATGCCAGAGTACGACCCGATCAGACGCCCCCGGATTGGCATTGATCACCGTACCCATCCCTGACCCTTGGAGTTTTACCTTCTTGTACAGGATTACGTTTTCTGAATATTCACCGGGAGCGACCAGGATGATATCGTTCGGGTTGGCTGCGTCAATCGCACTTTGGATAGGGGTAGCCGGGTAGGCTGCAGGATTTACGTGATGACGGACCGTTGTCGCACAGTTGACCACGTGGAGCGTGACACCGATCTCGGTTGATCTTCCATTGTCTCCGCGGGTGACCGCCAGTTGCCCTGTGCTCACCCCGGAAACGGTGGCTGTAATCACGGTATTGGACCATGAGCCAACCGCAATAGGAGCGCCTCCGACCGATACCGTTCCAGTCGTCGTTCCAAACCCGATATCCCGGCCGTTAGAAGGATCTGTGCCAAGTGAAGTGATGGTAATGGATTGACCCCCTGCATCACATACGAGAGGGCCGCCTTCAGCAGCATTCACGACGGAGTTGATTACGGGTGTGCCTGCAGCAGGGCCTTCGTCGAGAATACCCGGCGGGAAAGTGGCAAAGGCCGCAACAGGAATAGTCGGCGTATCCAGATAGGTTGTCTTGCCCGGCCAGAAGTCAAAAGTAAATGAAACGACGTAGTAATTTGGGTTGTAGTTGGGATCAAGCGGGTAGTTTAATACAACGGTGATCATGTTTGGTGAGACTCCGGAAGGAGCCGGAGTGTTAACAGTGAAAGTGGAAGGCAGCAACGCATTGTATGAGCCGAACTCGTCCGTATAAACTCGACTGATCTCGTTCCCTGCCCAATCCTGAATTGAAATAGGAAGCCATTTCGGAGCTGCCTTCTCCCCGAAGACCGGGCTGCTGGTATCGAACTCTGCGGAGAGGTCGTTATTGACGAAGCCGACGACTCGCGCTGCCTTCGGGACCTCTGTAAAGAGAAAAAAGTCAGCGGCAGTATTCTCGCCATCCCTCACGCCGACCTGTCTCATGTGGCAGAGGGGAGTGGCCTGGCCGGCAAAAGGCGCGGGTATCTCTTGATCCGGAAAAAGCGTAAGAAAGGGAGGAACGACATGTTGTGGCTCAAGCGTGTTGGCTGAATTGCCGACACAGGGCCATGGGAGGGCCAGGGGACTGGGGATGTAAGTTTCCCCGAAATCCACATTTTTGTCTTCCTCTTTAACAATCTCATAGCCGGGAGGTGGAACAACATGGACAATATAGGTCCCAACCGGCAAATCCGGGCCAAATGCGTATCCTCCGTCAAAGACGCCCGGCCTCACCTGGTTCCAGGTTCCGTAGTTATCAAAACATTCGTTTACCGGTTGTCCATGAATAACGGGAAGGGTCTGAACACATCCGGAGGGCCGGTTGTCGTCCCAGCTATCGGTCCAGGCGACATCGACGGCATCACCGAGGTCAAAAACCCCGTTGCCATTTCGATCAATATCCTCAGGTCCCTTGGTCCCCCCGGTTGACCATCCCAGGGGGTAGTTGTCCACATCGGAAAGCTGGATTCCCGGAGTCCCGTTGATGTTGTCGATCACACCGTCTTTATTCGCATCCTGATAGAGGTTGACCTGCACCCTTGGAATACCGGGTTCCCATGGTTCCCAGACGGCGTCTCTCGGGTTATCCTCGGCCCGGGTCGTCGCATAATAGACCACGCCCGAAATCCCGCCGTTTTCCCCCGGGGCATAGGTTATCTTCCCCCAGTCGATCACATTGAGCTGATTGAGAAAGAGGTGCATGGCCTGCGTTAGCACCGGCCCGGTTTCCGTCCGCCAGCCTAAATTGCCGTTTTCAGGCTGGGGCTGGGGAGCGTTCTTTGTCGACCAGGGATAGATCGGCATCGGCTTGAGAGGTCCGCCGTTATCAACCACCGTCGTCATCCCCGTTGCCTTAAACCGGGCGAAATCGACCTCCATCACCAGCCATTTAAAGAAGGGAAATACCTCTGAAAGACTATATTCGCCATTGGGGTCCGTTGGCTGCATCTGGTATAGCGAACCGTCCCTGAACCGGATATTTACAAGCTGCTCCAGGATCCCGGGCTCTCCCGGGTCCCGCATGCCGTTTTGATTAAAATCCAAAAAAACAGTTCCTTCGACCGTTCCAAACCACCTGAAAGCCAGGACCTGCCCGAGATCAACAATCCCTCCCGAAGGAGGCACGGTGACGCTGCCGAATCCGAAGAGGGCATCAAGAGGCTTATCCCACCAGACTAACTGGTAGCTTCCTGGAGGAATATTAGGGATCTCGAAATTACTGTTCCCATCACATGCAACGGCAATGAGACCCTTGTTCACAGCGGCTAAATCGTTCAGCCCAACATAACAATCTGAAACGGGAAGACCCGGAAAGAATCCCTGGTTGAAAGGCGGACGGGAAAAATGGTTGAAGACGAGCTGGCCCCGAATCGTTCCGGTTCCACCAGGAGGTGAAACCGCCCAGGGCAATTGGGCCATATCGACAAAACCGATGTCCACATGGTTAAATCCAACCCCGAACCCCTCAAAAGAGGGAGGCTCGTTAAGCTTTACCCAGGCATCAATCCCTGGCGTTCCTTCAATGGTCGAGGTCTGGATCCAATCGGGACCGCCGGTTGGAGGCACAGCCCGAATGCCGTACTTTCCCGGAGCAATATATTTTATTTTCACATTCCCGTCAGCATCGGTAAGGATCACGCCGGTCCCGCGGGTGGCCACAATGGGGTTGCCATTGGGATCCAAAATGAATTCGCCTGTGGGATACTGCTGATAGGTTGTCCCCAGGGGATTGCCGAACACATCCTGTGACACTTCCCCGCCCTGGTCAAAAATCAGAATCCGGAAGTTCGGAAGGCCTATTTCCTCCGCATCCGGTGCGTTATTGATCGGATTATGGTCTTGAAACACGTTAATGGTAATCTGAGCGGTGGGAACAGGCAACTGATGGACAATGACGGTGGCAGTATTCTGACCTACTGCAATCGGTGCCCCTCCTGCGGTATAGCCCGAATTGGGGAGGACGGAGACGAAGTACCTCTGCGTGTTCGGAACATTCACGCTTGTCGTGTAAGTGGGAGAGGTCCCTTTCACCAGGACAGGGGCATGGCTTTTGTGAATGTCCACGGAGATGCTATTTGAAACGAGCGCCCCATAGGTCACAAGATTTGTGTTATCCTCCTCTAAAAGCCAGCGGAAACCTCCAGCAATAGGGGCTCCACTCCCATCGACCACATTCAGGGTGAAGGCCAAAGCATCGGTCTGGAGAAAAAAGGCGCTTAATAAGGAGACCATGGCCAGATACCATTTCAACGATTTACCCTGGTATCTTCTTATCTGTTTCATAGATGTTCCCTCCTTGTCCATCTCAATAAATTCAAATGTTTTATTTTAGCGCTGTTAAGTGATTTCTCATATCGTTTTTAAGTTTTGCGATTGCAAACGGTTTTTTGATGCACTGGATCGCTCCGCACTCCACGGATTCTTCCATTTCACTCGAACCCGCATTTCCCGAAAATGTAATCGTGGGCACATTCGGATTAATCTTTTTGATGATTCTCAGTGCATCGTTGCCGTTCAGTCTCGGCATCCTGATGTCGAGAAGAACAAAATCATAGGGGACTGAAATGAAACTCAACACCGCTTCAACTCCATCAGGAACAAGGTTAACCTGGTATTGATACTCCTTGTTAAGATTTTCCTCTAACTCCCTTTTCAACACCATCCCGAAATTCTTATCATCCTCGCCGAGCAAGACTTTACACATATCCATTCCTCTTGTTATTAATAGCAATATGAGTGCCAAATTGTAACTTGTTGATTTTACAAGAAATTAAGAAAGAAGATGAGATGATTGTCAGGCAAATTGACCCTTTGGCAGGGCATTTTGCCCGACGAGGTTATGTCGGCAGGCTGATCATAAAGGTGGCGCCCTTCCCCTCTTCTGATTTGACTTCTATGCGTCCATTATTTTCTTTGAGGATATTATGAGCGATGGAGAGGCCGAGTCCTGTGCCCCCTTTTTCCGACTTCGTTGTGAAGAAAGGGTCAAAGACCCTGTTGATCAGCCCGGGGCCGATTCCGGGGCCGGTATCGGAGATTTTTACGAAGATAAATCCCCCCTCGCCCCCCTTTACTAAGGGGGGGGAAGGAGGGACTGCCTTTGCTAAAGGGGGGGAAGGAAGGGTTGCTTTTTCGAAGAAGGGGGCAGGTGGGGATAATTTTTCTAAGGAGGTGGAAGGAGCAAGGGTTCCCGTTTCAAACGTGAGGGTTCCTTTATCCTCCATGGCGTCAAGGGCATTGACAATGATGGATGTGAAAACCTGCATCAGTTCCCATTCATTCCCCAAAACCATCGGCAATCCTTGTTGAAAATGTCTGAGGACGAGGACATCTTTCAATCTGCCCTGGAAGTTAATCATCTCGATGGTCTTATTCAAAACCTCGTGAATATCGATTTCTTTTCTATCTTTCTTCGTTTCCCTTACAAATGAGAGCATGCTCTCTGTAATCTTTTTGCATCGCTGGGTCTCTTCATCAATCATGCCGAGATAGTTTTCAAAGAGGAGAGGATCGATCTTTTTCTTCTCCATCCGGTTGAGAAGGCCTTCGGTACAGACAGCAATCGTGGCCAGGGGATTATTCAATTCGTGGGCGACGCCGGAAGCCATCTCGCCTAAAGCGGCAAGCCTCTCGTTGGCAATGAGACGCATTTCGCTCTCTTTTTTTTCCGTGACATCCTTTGCGATGAAGATGGTCCCGGTCAATTCTCCTTGCGGAGAATAATAAGGAAAATAGGAAACGTCCAACATCTTTCCAGTCTTCTCATCCCTTATCTCGTTGTGAACATACCGCTTGCCCCCCATGCTGAAAACATGAGGGCAATTGGGCCGGATGCAGGTCCCCAGGAACTCATAGCATTTTCTGTCTATTTCCACGTGCGGAGAAATCGAATTGTATAGATGGAACGCCCGGTTCGCCTTGATAATGTTGAAATCTTTATCAATAATACAGATGAGGTCCGTAATGCTGTCGAACGTTTCCTGCCACTCTTTTTGTGAACGGGAGATCAAGCGGAGTTGTTCCCAGAGTTCATCGTTGTTGCTCCGGAGCGTTCCGGCCATATGGTTAAAATTTTCCGTGAGGATGCCGATCTCATCTTTCGATGAGACAGGAATCTGGTATTCGAAATTTCCTCCCTTGATGGCTTCCGTGCCTTTTTGAATAAGACTTAAGGGTTTGAAAAAAAGCCTGTTGACCAGAATGAGAGTGGCTATGCCGACAACGATGGCGATCAGGCCGAAAAGGATAAAAAATTTCACCTTCTGTTGTCCGACATATTGCTTCACATGCTCCTGGTTCAGAGACAGAAGCAACACCCCCCTGAGGGACTGGCTTGCCCCATGACAAACATGGCATTCTGGTTTGTTGGCAATGGGGATGATATAGGACAGCACCTCCCTCTTGTTGAGCTTTTTATGAAAATGTATCGATTGCCCTGTTGCAAGGGCTTCCTCCACCTTGGGTTCCGGAAGCCCTGCTTCTCCGGAAAGGATCTCGACTCCTTTTTGATTGAAGACCCGCACTTCCTCCACATCTCTATAATTCCGGTAGAGATCGACGACGGTCGTTATGCCTCCGTGGATTTTTGAGATCATGGCCGTCCCGATGGTATGAATGATGTGCGTTCCCATGAGTTCGGCCTTATCTTTGTAGTCGTTTTCAATCTCTTCGGCCACCCATTGGGTTGAGAAAAAAGCCGCCACTGAAAAACTGATCAGGCTGATCAAGATGGCAAGGATGGTGAATTTGGCTTTGAGGCTGAGTATTTTCATGCCGGGAAAGTCCTTACCGATGAATGCCATAACGAATCAGCTTTCGATAGAGGGTCTTCGGGTCCACGCCCAGGAGTTCGGCCGCCCTCCCTTTCTGTCCCCCTGCCTCTTTGAGAACCTTGAGGATATGTTCCCTTTCTATATCCTCGAGCCGTTTCCCCGATGCTTTCGAGGTGGCGTTCAGATCGGCCGGTAAATCACACGGCTCAATGACTTCGTTCCTCGATAGGAGCAGCGTCCGGTGCACGACATTCTGCAGCTCCCTCACATTGCCGGGCCAGGGGTATCCGGAGAGAATCTTCAATGCTTCCTCGCTGAACCTCCGGTGTTTAAAGGCAGGATTTTTCTCAATCTGGTATTTCACAAGCAGCAGGATGTCCTCGCGTCTTTCCCTCAGCGGCGGAATAGAAAGGGTCACCGAGCTGATCCGGAAGTAGAGATCCGACCTGAAATGCCCCTTGCCCACCTCGTCCTGAATATCCTTGTTAGTGGCAGATAGAAATTTAACATCCACCTCTGTTTCCCTGACTCCGCCCAACTTGAAAAATTTCCCTGTTTCAATCACCCTCAGGAGTTTTCCCTGAAGAGGCAGGGTGAGTTCGCAGATTTCATCAAGAAAAAGAGTCCCATGGTGAGCGATCTCCAGGAGTCCCAGCTTCTTCGCAAAGGCCCCTGTAAACGCCCCCTTGGCATAGCCAAAAAGTTCGCTTTCAAGCATCGTCTCGGGGATGGCTCCGCAATTGATCGGAATAAAAGGGCCGTTCCCCCTGTGGGAGAAATCATGGACGGAGCGGGCGATCAACTCCTTTCCCACTCCGCTTTCTCCGCAAATCAAAACAGGGACATCCGAACCGGCCATGTTTCTCAGGTTTTCAAAAATCTTGAGCATCGATGGATTCTTTGTGATGAGCTTCTCGCCCTTGGACTGCCTTTTCACCTGGGCCTTGAGAACCAGATTCTCGCTGAAAAGCTTCTTCTTCTCAAAGGCCTTTCCAATCACCACTTTGAGTTCGTCCATCTTGAAAGGTTTCGACAAATAATCATAAGCGCCCAGTTTCATCGCCTCTACGGCGGTGGGGACGGCCGCATTGCCAGTCAGGATAATGACCTCCGTGGACATCTCCAGGGCCTTCATCCACTTCAGAACCTCGATGCCCCCGATGCCGGGCATGGTGAGGTCCAATACCAAAACGTCATAATCTTCTTTTTCCAGGAGGTCCCTTGCCTTGCCGCCGCTTTCCGCCTCGTCAATATCAAATCCCTCTTCCGAAAGCTCGCTCCTGAGAACTTTCCTGAGATTCCTGTCATCATCGGCAATCAGAATCTTCATACAGACCAACCCTCACTCAGCGCCTCTTTTTACCAATAAATATAAATCTTTTGGGACCCTTTTTTCAAGAAATTCATCGAAGCTTTTCTTTTGGACCTTGGATTATTGGGTGTCAACATTTAACCTGGTCGAGACGGTTTTGCCATCGCGGGTGATCTTGATGGCGATCACCCAGGGACCCGCCATGATAAACCGCATCGTTGCCCTGTATTTTTTCCCTTTCCATTTGGCATCGGTTTTATAATTCATGGGAGCCATTCGGGGCATGGGAGGCATGTAATAATTGATGAGGACGTTGGCATCCGTGACGACATTTCCCCTGATATCCCTGATCTCAATTTCAATATGGTTATTCCCGATGGCGACGGGCGGATTCTTGTCGATCTTCACTTCGATCTCATAGTCTCCCGCTTTTCGCTTCGCTTCATAGGCTTTGCCTGAGGCAATGCCGACCAGTGAAAGAAGAATGAAAAGGGTGAGAATCGGTCGTCCCATACGAGTGGAATTAATTTTATCTTTTTTTTATCAATTGTCCAAGCCTTTTTATAGCCTTTTTATACCGGATGAGATTTGACAGGCGTATGGTGGAATGATTAAGTTAGAGGGAAAGCGGCCCGTAAATGCAGGAAAGGAGGGAGAAGCCATGAGAAGACCCTTTTTCATTTCTGTCGCTGCGCTGGCCTTCTTGGGAGGGGTCATGATGGCCCTGGCCGGGGAAAACCCGGTTCAAGTCTCAAAGGAGAGTCTCTATCGAGTCGAGATGGCAATCGAAGGACAGAACTTAAAAGTGGGGGCAAATAGGGCGGTCCTGGTCATTCTCGACAGGGAAGGGAAGCCGGTCACAGGAGCCCTGGTCAGGGTCCTCCCCCTGGTCCACCGGCATGGTGAGACGGCTCTGATGAGACCTCGTGTAACGGAAAAAGATCCGGGACATTATCAGGTGGAAAACATCTATATTGAAATGGAAGGCCATTGGGTGCTTAAGGTTTCTATGAAGATAGGGAGCGCCGAAGAGGAGGTTGTTTTTGACTTCCCCGGGGTGAAAAGAGTACCTTAATATCCTTCAAGCCGGAAGGTTGAAAACAGGACCGGGTAGGTCGCCACGATTAAAAAGATGAGGTAGAGGATCGCGGAGATTAAGGCCGCTCTTTTTTGAATGGAGGGCAGGATTTCTTTGAGGCTCACGATTTTTCTGAAAGGCATCAAGACTCCGACTCCCATTCCGGTGATTGCCCCTCCGAGCAGGGCGATGTAAAGGGGATACCCCGCATAGCCGTATTCCTTTTTCAGAAGGCAAAAGGGGCAATGGTGCGTGGGCAGCTCATAGAAATAGAGGGAGATAAAAGAGATGAGGGAAGCCATGGAAACCAAGAGGGAGAGGCCGCTCATCACCGCAAAAAGATACCCTCCTTTTTCCCTCCTGTAAAAGAAGAGACCCAGGCCGACGGTCGAAAATAAAACCAGATAGAAGATCCATTTCATCGGGAGGCTCGGAAGAGAAGCAATCTCCGAGGCGACGCTCGATGGGTCCGTGCTGAAAAGGGTCCCGCAGCAGGAGGTGATCACGTCCGGCTTGAGGTCTAAAAAGAAGCTCATCTGCAGAATCGTCTCTATCCAGAGGAAGGGGGCCAGGAGGAGAAGGAGGAGGTACTTCTTTTTAATCAGGGGGTAGTCGTATCCCCGGTTGTCCGTGTAATTGAGAATGAGCCAGAGGCCCGCGAGGAGAAAGTTGAATAGTTTGAGGAGGAGGGCGGGGTATCCATAAGCGTTGACGTAGAGGGTTCCGGCTGCGCACATGGCCCCTACAAAAAGGGGATGGAGATGCTCGACGGTGTGAGTGAAAGAAAACAGGGAGATCAATTGAAAACTGAAAAGATAGGTGAGAAGGGTTGAAATGAGGTAGGTTTTTTTTTCAAGGCTCAACTGAAGCTCGCTCCCGCTTTGAAGATTCCATCTCATCAGGATCTGGACGCCATAGAAGGCGGCATAGAGCACCATCAAGCTGATGAGAATGGAAAAGAGGTAGAGTGAAAGGACAGCGGGATGGAAGAGCATATTAGGTTATTTGGGTTATTTGGGTTCATTGAGTCTATTGAGTTCGTTGGGTTCGAACCCAATGCACCCAAGTAACCCAATAAACTCAAGAAACATTATTTTAAATGATTCGCCCGTCCCTCATCTCGATGACCCTGTCTACGGTTTCCGATTCATGGACGATGGGGTCATGGCTTGCGATGAGGATCGTTTTCCGGTCTTGTTTTAACCGTCCCATGATCTGCATAAATTCCTGGGACAGGCGGCTATCGAGGTGCCCGGTCGGCTCATCGGCAATCATGACCGAAGGCCGATTGATTAACGCCCTTGCAATGGCCGTTCTTTGCGCCTCCCCTCCTGAAAGCCATTCCACCCGTGAAGAGGCCTTTTTCGAAAGGCTTAAAAGATCCAGTATCTCCATGGCCCTTTTTCTCAAGGCTCCATATCCCTCTCCGCCGGGATAGGCGGGCAGCATGACATTCTCCAAAACCGTGATGCCTTTGATAAGGTGAAATTGCTGGAAAACGAAACCGAACGTCTTTCGCCGGATCTCGGTAAGAAACCTCTCCGGAAGGCTGGTGATCTCCCTGTCGAAAAGCATGATCCTTCCCGAGGTGGGCCTGGCCATGCATCCCAGGATACTCAGGAGCGTGGTCTTTCCCGACCCGCTCGGTCCTTTCAAGGCCGTCACCTGATGGGGATGGATCGACAGGCTGACTCCATGGATGGCCGTAAACTCGTTGGGCCTCCCCATGTTAAAGACTTTTCGGATGTTCAGGAGCTGAATCATGTTCATGTCCGTGTCATGTCCTCATCACCGAGTCCGGGTCGATGGTCGCCGCTCTCCAGGACGGGATGATTGTCGCTCCCGTGTACGGAACAACGGTAAAAAAGAAAAGCGTCGCAATCTGATAGAAGTCGATGAACGGGATCAATTTAAATTTCGGGTAGAGGATCGCCCACCCCTTGAGGGCCGGCTCGAATAAAGGGGAAGACAAAAAGAATACATGGAGATAGGCTAAAAAGACACCAACGAAAAAGGATGAAACGGAGATCACCGTTCCCTCCCAAAACTTCATGAGAATGACATCGGAGGTTTCCCATCCGATCGCCTTGAGAATCCCGATTTCCCTCCTCTCCTCGGCGCTCAAACCGGAGGCCCTGTCCCATGAAAAGATGATGAAGGCCAGCAGGGTCCCGGATAGGACGACCAGCATCATTCCTCCCCGCCAGTTGAAAACCATCTCGTAAGTCCTCAACATCTCCTCTCTCAGGATGATTCGAGTATCGGGCAACCGCTCGGCGATTTTTAAGGCGATGGTGGAGAGTTCCTTCGGATTCCTGACGCTCAGGACAATGTCTGTGGCAACCCCCTTCACCATTCCGAAAAGTTTTCTGAAATCCTCTTCGGAAATCAGGATCAGATCTGAAGAAACCAGTTCCGACTCCGGGGAGAAAATTTGCTTGACTTTCAAGCCGAAGACCTCCCCGTCGCTGGCCATGAATTCCATCTCATCCTCTTCGTCCAGAAACCGTACCCTTGAAACGCCTTTTCCGACAGCAATGCCTCCTTGTTCGACTTCTCCCTCTCCGGGAACCATCAGCGTGAAATTTGCCCCCGCCACGGGATCGTAATAGTAGCCCCACAGCCTTCCTTTCACCGAATGAGCCCCCCGGATCTCTTTGATCTGTTCGATGTAGCCAAGGGGAATGAGTTCATGTCTTCCTCCCGCCATTTTCTGGACGACCATTTCAGGGGCCTCCTTTAAAATGATGGAGGCTTCTTTCTTGATGGCATGGGTGAAAAACATGACGGAGGCGAAAAAAAAGATGACCAGCATGTAAACGGAGATTAAGGCGAGGTTCTTCCGCTTTCTCCTTAAGAGGGAAGAGAGAGTGAAGTCGATGATGTTTCCCTGTTTTTCAATCCACATGATCAGTTTCAGCGTTAGTGTCTGTGCCAGTGAGGGTTTTTAAATTTTTACTGTCACTGACACTTTCACGGACACTCCTCATTTTAAGATGAGGCGGAGGCGCCAGAATTGAGCCTGAAGGAAAATGTTCGAGGGCCACGGGATGGTTCTGGAAAGGGGTGTGAAAGTCGGCCTGGGAGGGGTGTCTGGTGTAACTGGCCTCCGTAAAGAGGCAGAGGTCCGTGAGGCCGAACCTTTTCACCATTTCCGTCTTCTCTCTGAGACGGGGCAGTTCGGCTCGACTCCTCATGGAGGCATGAACCAGCATAAGAACCCCGCAGGCCATGCTGAAGAGGAGATAAAATAAAAAAAAGTGGGATTTCCTCATCGCTATCGATCCATTTCTTTGAGCAATGTGGGGGTGATTTCCCCAAATTTCAGAATCGTCTTCCCCTTATGATCTTTCATGAATTCCCTGGCGTCCTTCTCGCTCTCCAGGGGAATGAGCTCTCTTCCCATGGGCCCGTAGACGTCGCTCCCGATCACATAATAGGCCCGGTGTCCGTCGATCGGATTTAAACTATAATACTCCGTCACAAAGATGGCCTCGATATCGGACGGCTTCTTCAATGGGTTGTATTTTTTTAAATGGAAGTAGTACTTGAACATATCTTTCGCGCCGTCAAAAAAAACAGTCGTCCCATCTTTAAACCGGATCTGGCAAATCCAGTCCGGGTATTTTGCCACAAACATCCCGCATACAGGGCATTTATCCTTTGGCGAGGGTTTCAGGGGTTTTCGGTCAGCGCCGTAAGCGGAAGAGGATAATACGAGTGTGAGTGTGAGTGTGAGTGTGAGTGATAGGTTAGAAAAAAACTTGCCCAAAAATTTTCTTTTTTTCCCCATCATGGTCCCCCTGATTGGCCCTTCCTGTATTGAAACTTTTTTTCTTTTCTTAATCAACATTATGTTCCAAACTCCTACTCCTACTCACACTCCTACTCACACTCTCACTTACTTCTTATGCTCCATTCGCCTCATTTTTCTCCGTTCCCGGATCATCTTCGTATCGGTGTACATGTCTTCATAGGATCCCCGGATGGCATCCTCGAAGGTCGCCATGACCCCTCCGTGCTCTTTTATAAATTTCTCGGCCTCTTCTCTCTTTTCAAAGGCCCACTTCGCCCTTTTCGTCATGACACCCATCTTGCTTCCCCCGAGCACCCAGAAAGCCTTTTCGGCGTCGATCAACCTCTTTGTCGCATAATCTCCGACTCCGATGGTTCGAGGGGTTTTATCGATGTGGATGGCCAGATCGATGGCCGCACAATGAAGGCTGCACATTCCTTCCGAAGACCCGTCATCGTAATCGAGGTAGACCCGGCTGTGTGAAAATTTTTCGCGGTCCATCCCGCAGTAAGGGCAGGAGGGATACTTTTTGATATCCTCCCGGGCAAATACAGGGGCAGCGATGAAGAGACAAAGCCAGATTGCCAGAACTAAAAAAGCCTTTTTGTTCACGTTCCTTTTCCTCCTTGATGAATTTTTTTTAGTTCTCTTCCCCTCCACATCATGTAAATGACGGGAAAGAGGACCAGCACCAGGATGAGAGAGGTGAGAAGCCCGCCGATCACGGGGGCGGCGATCCGCTGAATCACATCCGCGCCCATGCCCGTGCTGAAAAGGATGGGGATCAGTCCCAGGTTGGTGGCCACCGTCATCACCTTCGGTCTCAATCTTTTGACGGCGCCATACAGGATGGCCTCCCTGAGATCCTCCTCTGTCTTTAACCGGCCCTCTTCCTTCCATTTTTGATAGGCGAGCTCGAGAAAGAGGAACATCACAATGCCTGTCTCCACGCTAATTCCAGCAAGGGCGATGATCCCGACCCATGAGGCCGTGCTCATATTGTAATTGAGCAGGTAGAGGAGCCAGAAGGAGCCCACGAGTGAGAACGGGATGGAGAGGAGGATGAAAAAGGTCTTCGCCACAGAGCCGGTGTTGAGGTAGATGAGAATGAAGATGATCAGAGCGGTCAGGGGGATGACAAATCTCAACCGGTCTTCAGTCCTGGTCAAATACTCATGCTCTCCGCTCCATACGAGACGATAGCCTTCCGGAATCCCCAGGGAGGCGAGTTTTTTCCTTCCTTCCTCGATGTAACCCCCGATATCGCTGCCCGAATAGTCGATAAAGACGTATGAAACCAGGGTCCCCTCGTCACTCTTAATCACCGAGGGCCCCTGGACAATCTTTATGTCCGCCAGTTCTCCGAGGGGGATTTGGGCGGTATTCAACCCCTGCGTTACGGGAACGAGGACCCTTTTCATCCTTTCAATATCGCTTCTCAGATCCCTGGCATACCTTACGTTGACAGGGTAGCGTTCTCTCCCCTCCACGGTCGTGGTGATATTCCTTCCCCCGATGGCGGACTGAACGACTTCCTGGACATCATCGATGGTCAACCCGTAGCGGGCCGCCTCCCGGCGTTTTACATGGATGTCCAGGTAGTAGCCGGTCGTCAATCTCTCCGCATAGACATTCCGGGTTCCGGGAATGGTTTTGAGAAGGCTTTCGGCCTGAAGGCCAATTTTTTCAAGCTCCTCGATCTTCGGTCCAAGCACCTTGATGCCCACAGGGGTCCGGATGCCCGTGGAGAGCATGTCGATGCGGGCCTTGATGGGCATGGTGAAGAGATTGGCAACCCCGGGGAGGGTCAAAGCCTCGTCCATTTCGTTCTTCAATTGATCCAGTGTCATCCCTTTTCGCCATTCCGATTCGGGCTTTAAGTTGATGACCGTCTCGAACATTTCGAGAGGAGCGGGATCCGTCGCGGTCTCGGCGCGGCCTGCCTTCCCGAAGACCTGCGCCACCTCGGGGATCGTCATCAGAATTTTGTCCTGGATATGGAGGACCCTGGACACCTCGGAGATCGAGGGCCCGGGAACGGTCACGGGCATATAGAACAGAGAGCCTTCGTACAGGGGCGGCATGAACTCCCTGCCGATCTTCAGGAAGGGATAGACCGTAATGACGATCAGGAGAACGGCGAAGAGGATCGTGGCCGCTTTGAACCGGAGGGCCAGTTTCACCACGGGTTCGTAGAGGCGTCGAAGAAAGAGGCTCAACGGGTTCTTCTCCTCCGGCCTGATCTTCCCGCGGATGAAGAGGGTCATGAGGGCCGGGGTAAGAGTGATGGCGAGGAAGGCCGAGAAAAGGATGGCAAAGGTCTTCGTATAAGCCAGAGGTTTGAAGAGCTTTCCTGCTTGCGCCTCGAGGGCAAAAACGGGAAGGAACGCCACTGTAATGACGAGAAGAGAGAAGAAGAGGGAGGGGCCCACCTCTTTGGCCGCTTGAATAATGACTTCTAACCTATCGCCCGGTCTCCCTTGAGATTCCCACTCCTCCAGTTTCTTATGGGCGTTCTCAACCATCACAATCGAAGCGTCCACCATCTCGCCGATGGCAATGGCAATTCCCGCCAGGCTCATGATGTTGGACGTCACGCCCAAATAGTACATACAGATGAAGGACACCAGGATCGCCACGGGAAAGGTCAGGATGGCCACAAAGGCGCTTGGAAGATGAAGCAGAAAAACGATGCAGACGATCATGACCGTAAACGAAAGCTTCAGAATTGCATCCTTCAGCGTGCCGATCGATTTGTAGATCAAATCGCTTCGATCGTAGGTGGTCACGATCCTGACCCCCTGGGGAAGGCTTGGCTCGACATCCTTTTTAATCTTCTCCTTCACCCTCTCGATCACATTCAGGACATTCTCGCCGAACCGAACAACGATGATGCCTCCGGCCACCTCTCCTCTACCGTCCAGTTCTGCGATTCCCCTCCGGATCTCCGGCCCCAGTTGAATGCCGGCCACATCCTTCAGGTAGACGGGGGTCCCCTTTCCATCCGTTCCCACCGGGATGAATTCCAGGTCCCCTATGTTCTGGATATATCCCCTTCCCCTGACGACGTATTCTATCCCCGAAAACTCGATCATCCGCCCTTCCACATCCTGGTTGCTCTTTCTCACCGTCTCAATCACCTTCGGGACAGAGATGTTGTAGGCGAGAAGCTTGTTGGGATCCAGGGTGACCTGGTACTGCTTGACAAATCCGCCGATGCTGGCGACCTGGGAAACCCCGGGAACGCTTTCAAGCGCCAGTTTGATATTCCAGTCCTGAACGGACCGAAGCTCGGCAAGGTTATGCTTTCCGGCTTCATCGACCAGGGCGTAACAGAACCCCCATCCGACACCCGTCGCATCCGGCCCCAGGACAGGATTGACGTCTGCAGGAATTTTGCTTCTCACCGATTGAAGGTATTCCAGCACCCTGCTCCGGGCCCAGTAGATGTCCGTCCCTTCTTCAAAGATGACGTAAATGAAGGAGCTTCCGAGGTAAGAGAACCCCCTCACGGCCACCACTTTCGGGGCAGCGAGCAGGGTGGTGGTAATCGGAAAAGTAATCTGGTCCTCAACGAGGTCGGGGCTTCTCCCCGTCCATTCCGTCAGGAGGATCACCTGGGTATCGCTCAAATCGGGAATGGCGTCAAGGGGGATCTTCTTAAGAGCCCAGTAGCCTCCGATCACGAGGAAGATGACCATTAAAAAAACGGGGAGTCTGTTTCTGGCGCTAAACTCAATGGTTTTCTGAATCATGGTTTGAAGACCACTCCGTTTAAGGTTGGAGGAGCGCTTCGCTTGAGGTAAAAGATTTCCTTGCTTCTAATCTCAAAGTCCCCGCTTTACCCCGGGACGCTCCTCAACCCTCCAACATTATTATTGTGTAATTCCCTTCAGCTTGGCCTCCGAATCGATCAGGAAATTTGCTGCAGAAACAACCCTATCCCCTGACTTCAACCCCTTGATCACCTCGACCAGCCCATCTCCCCTCAAGCCCAGCACCACTTCCCTGGGCTCAAAATATCCATCCCCTTTATCGAGATAGATGATTTTTCTTGTGCCGGCATCAATGACCGCATCCTCAGGAATGACGAGTCTCTTTCCCAGGTCAACCTTAATCTCGATATCGGTGAACATCTGAGGTTTCAACGATCCATCCGGATTGGGCAAGGTGAATCTCACCCTAACCGTCCTGGTTTCCCCTGAAAGAGTTGGATAGACATAATCGATCTTCGATACAAACTCCCTTGACGGGAGATGGGAGAGTCGGATTTTTGCGGTTTGCCCCACCCTGACCAGCGGCATTTCATAGGAATAAATATCCGCGATCACCCACAGAGTGGAAAGGTCGGCAATATCAAAGAGCTTATCTCCGGGTTGGATCCGAGTGCCTTCCACCACCTGTTTCTGAATGATGTACCCGGTGATGGGGCTGTGGAGGGTGAGGTGCTTCATGGGTGTCCTCTTCTCTTCTATCTGCTGAATCTGCTCCTCCGTTATCTCCCACAATTGAAGTTTCTGCCTGGCGACCTGGAAAAGGGCCTCGATATCGAAAGTGAGAATCCTTCCGGTGGTTCCATACCGGTCTCCCCAGTTGAATTCAACATTCCTCTGGAAGCGATGGGCCTTTTCCGTCTTCCAGTTAAGCAGATTGACGAATTCGAGTTGAGTGGCATAGAGCTCGGGACTGTAAACCTCCGCCAATTTTTCCCCTTTTTTGACATATTTCCCCTGGTAGTCCGCATACAGCTTTTCGATCCATCCTTCCACCTTTGTATTAACGGTGGCCAGCTTTGTCTCATCCAAGCTGACAATGCCCACCGTCCTGATCACTTTTTGAAGGGGCCGGACCGAGGCCTCCGCCTTCCTGACCCCCAGGAGCTGCTGCTTCTCCGGAGGGATTTCCACAGCCGGCAGTCCGTTTCCATTGACATTGCCGGAAACGTCCGGTTCTTTTTTTATTTCTTCCTTCTCCGCGGAACCTTGGGGAGCTGCCGAGAGAAAAGTCGGAGCAAGCCCCCCCCTTGAAAACAAGAATAAAAGCCCAAGGAACAGAATGAAAAGAACAATCAGAATATTTTTCTTCATGGTTCATTCACCTCCGGTTTTCCCCGATGAAGCTTTGAGATTGATCCCTCTACAATGCATATATATCATGGGCCATCCTGTTCCACAAGCAAAAATTAGGATGATGAGGAGTCTCCCAGAAATCACAGTGGGACTGAAACCGACAGGTTCGGCATGAGGTCCGAACGGGGAGACTCAATGACACGGAGCCTTATTTTGTTGCGGTGGAGGTATTGTTTTGACAGCCCTCTTGAGGTATGATGGATTCTGGGGGGACTCTATTGTGGTTATCCACACCTGCTCCGTATGACAAGACACCGGATCATGATCCCTTATAATCTCCGGCGGGAGATGGACCTTCTCTGGATATTGACCCAGAAGGAGATTACGCTCCAGTATAAACGGACCTCTCTCGGAATCTTATGGTCCTTGCTCAACCCGCTTTTGCTCGCCCTCGTTTTTTACATCGCCTTCACGATCATTTTGAAGGTTCAGATAAAAGATTTTCCACTCTTCATTCTCTCCGCCCTATTCCCATGGACATGGTTTGCCAATTCGGTCAATGCCTCCACAGTCTCCTTGATTTCGAATAAAAGCCTGATCAAAAAGTTCCCCTTCCCGAAACATTTCCTTCTCATCTCGAACGTTCTCTCCCAGGGAGTCCACTTCCTGTTCTCTCTGCCGATCATTGCCTTTTTGGTTTATTATTACGATAAAACTCCCGATATGAGCTGGTTGATTGGAATCCCTATTCTTCTCCTCATTCAATTTATCCTTACGATGGGCGCCTCCCTTGCCGTTTCGGTGATTAACGTCTATTTCATGGATTTCCAATTTATCGTCGCTTTTCTTCTAACCCTTCTTTTCTGGATCACTCCCATCGTTTATCAGTTTGATATCGTTCCGGAGGTCTACCGTTTCTGGTTCATGTATGCAAACCCCTTAACTTCATTGATGTCCTTATGGCGTGAGCTCTTCATGTCGAATATCTTTCGCTGGAGTTGGCTTCCCATCGCCCTCCTGGGTTCCCTGGCAGTATTCTTTGCAGGGCTTCTCATATTCCGAAGTCTCGGCAAACGTGTGGATGAAGTCATATGAGCGACAGGGTGATCGAGATAGATCATGTCTGGAAGAAATACCCTTCCCAAAGGGATAGGCCCGGCTTTAAGGAGTTTTTTGTCAATTTCCCGAAATGGATCAAGAGGCAAGCAAAAGGGGACGGCCATTTTCATGCACTCAGGGATGTGACGCTCAGGATAGACAGGGGAGAATCCGTCGGCATTATTGGTAAAAATGGGGCAGGGAAAAGCACGCTCCTGTCCCTGATGCTGGGAACCATTTTGCCGTCACAGGGCAGGGCTAACATCATGGACCGGGTCACCCCGCTTTTAGAGCTGGGCGGGGGTTTTCATCCCGACCTTACCGGGAGGGAAAATGTGATTTTAAACGGGGTGCTGCTGGGTCTGACCAGAGAAGATATCCTTCAAAAAATATCGTCGATTGTCGCTTTCTCAGAAATGGGGGAATTTGTGGATGTCCCGGTCAGGACCTACTCAACCGGCATGTATGTCCGGTTGGCTTTCTCGGTGGCAATTCATACCGATCCAAGAATTCTCATCATCGACGAGGTTCTTTCCGTGGGGGATGAGGGGTTTCAGAAAAAATCAAAGGACGCCATGTTGCGTCTGATCAAAGGCGGCGTCACCACCGTCTTGGTATCCCACAACCTCCAGGCCATCGAAGAAATTTGTGACCGGGCGATCTGGCTTGACCACGGGGAAGTGGCGGCCGAAGGTAAACCGGGGGCCGTGATAGGAGAATACAGAAAAAGCGTGGCGCCAAATGGATGAAACCCGACTGAACCGGAATGGAAGCCAGTAACCATTTGACAAGACTGGATAATGGTTATAAAAAGATGCAGGATGTTTAAATGAAAGAAGCGTTGAGAAAATTGGCAAGTTGTTCAGAACCAGACCTGGAACCGCAGAAATATTCTCGGTTAACCTACAGAGATGGGGAGTCCTTGAAGCTACGTATCCAGCAATGGTAACACTTTAGCTCTTTGAAAAAACGAAAAATATGACCTGTAGTGTAGGGCTTTATGCCCGTTATTTTTTGGCCACACCTGTGTGCCCTGCCTTCGCCGAAGCGGCTTCGCCCAGGCAGGCGAAGCACTCTTGCCTTCTCGGAGATCCCTTCAGCGAGCGTAGGAAGGTCGGTGCGCAGACGCGAGGGCCCACACTCCAATTTATTTTTCAATCTTTATGAAAGTGACCGTCATGACGCTGAAATGAAAAGGATGGATGATGTTTATCATAGATGATATAATATGGTTGGATGCGATTATTGAAAAACTTTCCTGGAAACATCGAGTATCAACGAGCGAAGTAGAAGAGGTGCTCACAGAGCATTGCAAGATATTTAAGAAAGAATCTGGAAACGTGGAGGGAGAGCATCTCTATAATGCACTGGGTAGAACCAAAGGCGGTAGATATTTGTCGATATTTTTTATTCGGAAACTGAATAAAAAAGCTTTAATTGTTACAGCCCGGGATATGAATAAAAATGAAAGGAAAAAGTATGAAAAGAAGTAGAAAGATAGGGGACATGTCAATATACGAAGCTTCTGACTTTTGGGATGAACATGACTTCACTCAGTTCGAGGATGTTCGAGAAGTGAAGGATGTGCGATTTATGCTTAAGAAAAAGAAGTATATTCCTTTGGACATAGCCCTCTATAGAAAAATCAGACAAAAAGCCAAAAAAATGCAGAAAACAGAAGAGCGATTGATTGACGAGTGGTTAAAAGAAAAGGTAGGGTAAAACAAATCACAAATGGTCCCCTTTCTGTTACATGGGATTCCTTGCCTTTCCCTTATCACAACCACCCCCATTCCGCGGAATTGCTGCGCTTTCCTGATGAAATCATTTGACAAACAAAATCCTGAAATATATAATCCCTTTTAATCCTCCTTTGATCAACGGAACCTATTGTTTTAATGGCTTTTTTTGAGTATTACCCCAATTGAGCGAAAAGAATATTACAATTTCATGTGGCGATGTTGTTCAATAATGGTTTTATATATTCAACTGGCTGTTTCTTATCTCATCTCCTTCCCCCTTATGATGGGGGAAGGGAGGGATGGGGGTGGACCTCTTGGACCTTCCCCCCCACCTGAATCCTCCCCCACCGTGGGGGGAGGAACTATTTTTTGGCTCAATTGGGGTATTATACAAAAAAGCAGTAAGCCGATCGGATAAACTCGGGAACCAAGAGGTAACATGGAGCGTAGCGCCGATTGGATGGATCAAGCGGAAAGTGACTTAAGGCATGCCCGTTTCGACATGGCGGAGGGCAAGGCCAGCGTGGAACGGGGGGGAAGGATCCTTTGATGAACGAGATGCTGATTGGAATGATTGCTGAGATCAGCAAGGAACTTCAAAACCTCCAGGAACTCAGGATCGAGCTTGATCAAATAAAGTCAGAAGAGGGACTCATCTTCAAGAGATCAAAGGGGTCCATTTTCCATGATTTCTATAACGGTTGCGAAAGGATTTTTAAAAAAATCGCTATTGAGTTGAATAGCGGATACGAAGATTCTGAAAAGTGGCATAAGAGCCTTCTCTACAGAATGACCATTCCAATGGAAGGGATAAGACCGAGGGTGATTTCAGACGAGCTTGCGGCAGACCTGGATGAATTTTTAGCTTTCCGGCGCCTCTTCAGAAATATTTATGGGTTTGAACTAAAAGGGGACCGGATTAATTATCTTTCAGATAAATTCGGCCGGGTGGCAGAGAAATTCGCTAAAGAGATAGAGGAGTTCTTGACTTTTTTAAGGAAAAGGGGGCCCTCGCAATGAGGAAGTTTATTTCCTTTCTCTTGAAGATAAATAGAAAGTTGTTTTAGAACCAACGTCCCCATCTTGCATTAGAGGTGATATGATGGCTAAAAAAATAATCGGAAGGTATATTGTGACAGATCCCAAGATATGCCACGGACAACCGGTTTTCAGAGGAACCCGCATATTGGTGGCGGATGTCCTTGACCAGGTAGCGAACGATATGGCATGGGAATCAATCGTTGAAGAGTGGCGTGGTGTAATATCCAAAGAGGCGATTGCTGAGGCAGTGAAATTGGCGAGTCAAGCGTTTGTTTCTCATGCACCTGAATTTGCAGTGGCTTGATCATGAATATTCTGGATGAAAATATTCCGGAGAGCCAAAGACAGCTCTTACGTTCCTGGAAGATACGATCACAGCAAATCGGCCATGAAATTGGCCGGCAGGGGATGAAAGACGAGGAGATTATCCCCTTTTTGCATACGCTTCGCCAGGCAATATTCTTCACCCGTGACTTGGGTTTTTATAAACGGCAGCTTTGCCACATAAATTACTGCTTGGTCGTTCTGGATGTTGGGCAATATGAAGTCGCAAGCTTTATCAAGCGAATCCTCAAGCATGAGAGGTTCAATACAAAGGCAAAGAGGATGGGCAAAGTCATAGGGTTGAAACGCACTGGTTTGCAATTATGGCATGCTCATGCCGAAAGAGAAGAATTTTTTGAGTGGAATTGAAAAAATCTGCTCTGGAAAACGGAGGACCTCTATTTCCCGGGCGTGCCTGTCCCGTCTTGACGGGATGGCCGGGGAGGTTCACTTTGTAAAGGAAAAGTTGTCCCTCTCCATGAGGGAATTTTCCTCTGTTGCATGAGGATAAATAGCAAGTTGTTTTAGAACCAACGTCCCCATTCTGCATAAAAAGCTATTTTTAAAGGCCTTGCCCTATTGACAAGTTATTTTATAACCAACGCCTCCTTTTTATCAGAGGAAAGGGCGGCGGGGGGGGGAAATGTCTTCTTTTTCCCCTTTCGGAAAGAACCACCACTGTGCTCTTTGATCCCCCGGGTTGTATTCCTGCTCAGGAAGAACTAACCTCACCCTAACCTCAATCCTATCTCCCGCCTTAAAAGGCGGCTTCTGGTCCATAAAAAGGTTCGTGACGATGATGGTTGTTCCCTGGGTGAGAGAAGAAACCCCGGGATCTCTCTTTTCAAATTCAATCACCCGTAGAACTTTTAACGAAATTTTCTGCACCTCTCTGATATAGGTGCTTTCTTCCCGTGATTTTTTAAGCATCCACTCTTCCGTCTTCAGGGTCGGAATTCCAACGGACAGGATCTCCTCCACACAAGCCTCTATCTTGGCGATTGCGAAGGTATGGTAATAGAGAGGAGTAACCGACAGGGCTACTGTGGGAAGGCAGGTTGCCAATATGATCAGGAGAAAAATCGTTTTCATGTACGGGGGGGGGGGAGGAACATCCCCCCCCTATCCCATCCTTTCATTTTATCTTTCCCACGGCAACGGTGCGGGCTCCATGAATGGGCCTTCATCCAAAGTTACCAAAGGCTCAAACCAATTGATGAAGGAAGGTTCGGCAGAAGGCTCTGTGGTATCCGCCCCTGCCGAGACATGAAACTTTGCAAACCCATTGGCTGCACCTTTCCCCATCTGGGTAATCTCTAACTGAACACTCACGGTGGCCGGTCCATTGACGGCTGCTGCGGGAACAGTTCTGTTCCACCAGGTCCAATAGCAGCTTAGTCCTGTGGAAGTGGGAGGTTGTGGACCTGTCCATGTGCTCCACCCCGTATCATCGGCCACAGTTGTTGAACTGTTGGGACTACCGCCGTAAAACTCAGCACGGAACCTCAAACGAGCGGTATGTGTAGTGGTGCCAACCCTCGGGCCAGCTAAACAGTAATAGATCTTATACTGAATGGTTTCGCCCGGTGCAAAGAAATTCTTGAAGTTACCGTTATCCACCCTGTAGGTTGCCACATCCAGGTACTGGACACCGCGCCACCCGAGCTGCCCGGGGAGGTACCCATCGAGCGCCCAGGAATTATGTTTCATCATAGAATCAATAGAGTTGGCATTGCAATTCACACAATTGCCATTCCAAACCCCATTCCGCACCTCAGTCGTGCAGTTATTACAGCCAGAGCCAGCATACTGATCCCGGGCTCCGAAGAGATGCCCGGTTTCATGGGCATTGACACGATCATAATCTGTAACAGGCCAACCACCGTTCCTGAATAAGAGCTGAGAGTATGGGCCACCGATATAAGCATAGGCAGACCCACCATCCGTCCATGAGCTAGGGGCCGGGGATGGGTTATACCCGATGAAGGAAACAGTCGCCCAGTTCGTATTCCACGACGTCCTCATGGCGGTATTAAAGGCCGTGGTCCTTGCAAACTTATCGCCGGTGCCATATCCCATATTGGCCATAATCTGACTGATCCAGAGGCCATCATCGCTTGATGGACGGGTAATCGGTTCATAACTTGTCAAAGTACTAGCGCCAGATCTAAACGAAATAACAAAAGTCAGCGGGGTTCGATAGGTATTAAAATTGAAGGCTGTGTTGGCCCACCACGACAAGCCAGCCGTGATCTCATTCTGAATGGTGGTCCTGTCTGCAGCCGTCCATGTGTAGGTGTTCGGATCTATGCCCCCGTTGCTCTCGACAAAGATGGCGGTAAATAGAACCTTTCCCACCATATAATCGCTGTTTCCCGGGCTAAGCTCAAGGTCTCCGCTCGACGACTCCCTCAGATAGATCCCCGCCTTATTGAGATCCTCCTGGGTGATCCCGTTGGCGATCAAATTGTACATATAGTCCCTGTAGTTGATGGGAGGTGCAAACCGTTCGCCAGGACCCGGCCCCATACTGGGTTCAGCCCCCGATGCCTCCCGCTGAGCTTTTTGGTGAGCCTTCTTCAATTGGTAATCTCCGCGGGCAACCTTATTGAAGAACCGAATCGCATTCTCCTGTGACTCCTCCACTTGCATATCTACCGTTGAAGCCGCCATCAATGAATTATTAATCGACGGCCTTGAAAAGGACCGGGCTAACTTTCTAATTTCTAACTCAGAAAGAGGCTTTTGGTAGATGCCCCGTATCTTCGATCGACCCACCAGGCTCTTCACCTTCTCCTTGGGAACCCACCCCAGCATCACCTGGTAAGGAAGAATCACACCGATGTGCCCACCCTCTCTTTCAATCCTTTCAGCCGCCTGATAGGCCTCTTCAATCGTTTTGGCATCGGTGATGACAAGCGTATAATTTTCCATCCAGGCATCAGAGGAAAATAATCCCACTTCCCCGCCTTCCTGGCCATAAACCCCTGAAGATGCCCAAAATACCAAGCCAATTAATACCAACCACATACACCATAACGGTTTTTTACACATAAACTATACCCTCCTTTCATTTTCTCCAAAAGGACTCAGATTTGACTAAAATCACACCTTCAAATTACCTTTTCTTTCTCTCTCTCACGCCTCCTTTCTATGGATCTGGGTAAATAATCACCCCCATTCAGACAACCATTTCGCCCCCCTGTTTTATTACTACATTTTTTCCCTTAAAATTATAAAAGTCAAGCGTTTTTTTTCGAGTTCCTTGGGCTATCCTTACAGGGGTTGCCCTGATTAGTTGATAAGTCGACGATACTGGAAAAGAAGATTAAAAGCGTACAACCTGCTGTTATTCCATTACTTTTTTCGTGAATTTATACTTTAAAAAAGAGAAAAGAATGATGTTTCCAGCCTGGACCAGGAGGTAATGCACGTTTGTCGCCTTTACCAAAAAGATATATATTAACCAATCAAAAAAACGAAATAGGAACATTCCCAGCAAGAATTGGATATATTGTGGCAGAATGTTGGAACGGTCTTTTATATCGAAAAGGAAGGTTCTGACCATACAAAAATTAATTGAGACCTGAATGAACAAAACGAATAGATAAGAGATTTCTATTCCAAGACGAATCGTCTCAACCAGGAACATGTTGAGCGGTAGGGCGATTAGGAACCCAGGGATGCCTGCGCCAAGAAAGGATACCAAACCACTCATTCTCATCGGCCTTCGGGGCGAATACTTTTCTTTTGTTCTTCTTTAAAATTTCTTTTCATTCGCATGTGATATAAGTTCTCTTCAGATATTTTGCGTTGTGCTTTCAGCAATTCTCCGATAATGCCGAGCGCCAACAGAACGACGCCGATGATCATGCAGACGGACATCAGGATTAATGATGGCAAATAGGTTCTTCCCGGATCAACGACATTAGAGAGATATATCCAGTAGATAAACCTGACACCTAAAATAAGTGAAAACAAAATGAAAGGAGAAGCAATCGCAAGAAAGAACCTGCCGGGCCGATACAACACGAACATGGAAAGCATGGTTGTTCCTGACTTCCAGACATACTGAAAAACGTTCTGAAAGAGCCTTGATTCCCTTGTTTTTGGGTTAACGCGGATATCGGCTGAAGTTACGCGAATAGAGGAGTTTCCCGCTTGGATAAGTGTTTCCAGGCAGTAAGAGAACTGAGAATGAATGAAAAATCGCAGGCACGTTTCTCGCGAGAACGCCCGAAAACCTGACCCGGCATCTCTGACACGAGTTTTAGAAAGCTGTCTCAGTATAATGCTTCCGAGTCGCTGCAACGTTTTTTTTACAGGGCTGAACTCAGGATGATCCACGATGGGTCTCGATCCCACGACCATGTCAGCTTTCCCTTTAAGTATGGGAGAGACGAGAAGAGATATATCCTCCCCTCGATACTGGTTGTCTCCATCCGTGTTGACTACAATATCAGCGCCACGCTCGAGGGCGGACTCGATTCCCTTCTTAAAGGCAGTAGCGAGACCTCGATGAGTTCCCAAGCGTATAATATGATGGACCCCCAGTTCTTCCGCTACTTGAGCAGTATGGTCTGTACTTCCATCATCGATCACCAGGTATTCGATCTCGTCGATTCCCTCAATATTTTTAGGCAGATCAACAATGGTTTGTGGAAGAGTTTTTTCCTCATTGTAACAAGGAATCTGAATAACCAGTTTCATTTTTTCCGTTGCCCCGTGCTCTAAACTCATATTTCGTTTCAATTATAAGTAAATCTCCTTCCTGATATTTATTCTCATTGAGATGAATACAGGCATTAGACAAACTTAAATCTTCTGGATGAAAAGAGTTGGCGCTTGCTACATAGCGTTGCGAAACTCGGGGCGCGCGATGAAGTGTGCCGCCCTTCTGGATTTCAATGCGATCGATCACCAATAAAGCATCCGGCATGAAATTGATTTCACGCTCAAAAACCGGGCCTGACCGACGCCCCTTCTTAAAGATGAGTTTTTCTTTTAGGAAGTTGATGATACCTTTGCCCAAACATAAACTGAACAATCGCAAGATCATGTGCTTTTGGGGGTTGCTCAATTGTGTTTGATGAGGTGTCAAGAATCCGCTTATTTTAATGCGATTCTGGCCATGTTCAATTCGCCAATGATCCATCCACCAATGACTGACCCAGGACTTTTTCCCCTTCACAACTAACCAACCGTAGTCTGAAAGAGATTGACCGGAGGTGTAGATTGAAAAAATACCACCCTTCTTTCCGCTCACTAACACCTTGCTTCCACCAGGGGTATTGTGTTTAAAAAAATGCCCGGTGCTTGAAATAAACTTGTCCTCCAACCCTTCATCATTAGCTTTGAATTCACGATTTTTCGCCGAGCCAATCAAAGGCAGGGCCCTGCACAACGAGTGTGCAGTATAGTGGCAGTAATAGCGATCATCGATGGCATAAAGAAAATGAGCCGGATCTTCAAGACGATCATAAACTCGCCTTAAAATATTAGCTGCCGCTTCGGCTGATTCAGGGTCCTTGAGAAACCTGGAAATTCCATAGGGAAGAATGTAATCCGTGTTTCTTGAGTTGTGCATCCCCGCCCCCCGGCTGGGGAAAGCAGTAAAGAGGGAGATAAAGCTAAGGGCTTTGGCTGCAGATGCGATAAAACGGCGATCTTGCGTTGCGTCAAAAGCATCCCAAAGACAGTCCATGGCAACCGAGAGATAACCCAAATCGGAGGCGCCATACTCCATATACCAGCCATCTTCATGCTGGCACCCAAGTATTTTTTGGATCACCAGTTCCAATTGGTCGCTTGGCACAAGATCAGGAATGAGCTTGTGAAGCCAACATAATGCGGCGGTGCCGGCGCACTGCTGGTTTCCTGCCTTTGCTTCAAATCTGCTGAGCAGTTGTTTTGCGGCCACAGCGAGGCCATCATAAACTTCCTCAAGTTCTACGATATTGGAAGCAACGCTTTTAGCAACTGCCAACGTAGAAAAAGCAAGGGGAGGATATCCCTGCTCCCAAGGATAGTATTCTTCAAAAGCTCCATGTTTGACCGCTCTTTTCCGCCAGAAGAGACAACTCGCGTGAGCCAATTCCCTCAGCTCGGAAGTTCTATCGCGGTAAGCACCAAGTGCAGAACCACAGTAAACACTGTAACCTCCCTGCTGCAAAATGATCGAAGGGAAGTCTCTCATCTTATAATGCCACCAGTTTCTATCGCAACAACCATAGGCTCTTGAGTGAGGATCGCGACATATTTGGGTTAGCAGCCGGGGGAGAAGAAATGTGCTGAATCTGTTGAGTTGTAAAAAGATGTCACTTAAATTAAATTTCATGATTCGTTCGTTCTCAGCATCACTAATCTTGACAGCCCTTTTCGCTTGGTTGGTTTGCTTAACGTCTTCCAGGTTAAGCGAAGACAATTAAACCCAGGGCCTAAAAGGGTCTGGGGTATAAAGGGAACAAGAGCGCGAATCATCCTGCTTTTTCCAACCCAAAAGATGCAAGAGATAACCAGCTCGACGGCAATTCTCGATAAGGGCAGCAGACTGGGTCTCATGCCAAAATCCGGAGCTTCCTTTCCTAAAGCTTTCCTGAGCGTGTTTCGTATATAACCTCCGCGTTTCTTGAAGTCAATCATGTGACCGTGCATCTCGCTTGCGTTAAGAGGGTCTATTTTTTCTAAGGCAAGAAGGCCCATTTGTTCCATGTCTGAAACAATCTCTTCCATTTCCTCCGACCGGGTTATGATAACAGAGTGTCCCCCCCCTTCCCTCTCAAACTTTGGCGACCAGGCATCCCCTACCGAAAGATCGCAAAATTCATTCGCAAAATCCATCGACATGAGGGAGGCGGCAGTGATGAAAAAAGGGATTAAAAAGTTGTAGTAAACCTTAGGTGACCGAATGGTTCTGCCCGAGCGGGTCGCTATTTCCAGGCATCCAGGCCACTCGCCGGCTCTCCATTTCAGAGATCTTACAGGGTCATGGTCACTCACTTTGAATGAGCGAAGGAAACAGCGTATCGCTTCCGGCTCAAGGGCAGTTCCGGTGTAAGGACCTAAGAGATACTTGATTTGTTTTGCCGCCGGAAAGTTGAGTTGCTGTAATAATCTTAGGGATGAGGCTTGGTCGGGAAGACAAGTTAAGGCATAACGTTTGCCTGGCTCGAGATCTCTCAATTTATCCAACATCGATATGGGAATATAAACCGATTGAGCACAACTGATGATCTCCTCTCTTGTCGTGGCAATGACCGGTCGAGCTTCAAGTGGCGTTGGTACACCTTGTTTGGCAAGTATCGCCCCGTCAATTCTTTTTGACTCGAGCAAATAGATCAGGACCTGAGTCATCACGCCGCCTGAAGCTCCCGAGTATCGTATATCTTGATTACATGCATAGCCGGTTCTGACGGCTTTGAGAGGTCCAAGCAGGTAATTCTCAGGGAGCCTGCCATAGTGAGCCAAATATAGTTCCGGGTAGTCAATCCCTTTCCCGGGACAGGCCTTGAAGATTACTTCATCTTCAGGCGGGGGGGCGTCAAAGCTTGGAAGCGGACCGTGACTGGTGTAAATCATGCTGGAATTCTCTTGAAACAGCGTGCAAACCCCACATCCGGTGCAAAGACCGCTGGTGATAACTTTGCTAATACTTTCACAGCTCATATTTTGCTTACCGGTTCTCCCGCTCAATGATGTGCTGGATAAAATATTGTTTCCCACCCGTTTGGTAGCTATGGACCAGCGGATAATGTGCGGCTTGTTTTGTATCCAGTAAAACCCCGGGCGATGTAAACTGTGTTTCTTCCCCAAGAAATATCACTTTGTTGATCGGAGCCTCCCAGAACTTGAAAGAGTGCTCAATAAAGCTGTGGGGAAATTTTATCGAATAGATGTCGGGAACGATACCTGTTCGTTTAAAAAATGCCTTTGCTCCTTCTGCCAGGTAGTAGGCGTGAATCGCCCGTCGCTTGTATTCTACCGTCTGTTTATAGAGAACTTTGTTCCCCCATAAGCAGAGAGATACCGTTACGATAAATACAAGCCAGGGCAAAGCTTTGGGGGGCCATTTTACAGTGACATACAGCGCATAAAGCACAATCACCCCCAAGACGGTATACATATAAGGATATTTTAACAGCCTCCACGCTGTTCCGTCCGGGGAAATATGGCTCATTACAAAGTAACCCGGGAGGTCTATTAAATAGTTTTCAAAAAGGATTTTATACGAGAACATGATCAGCAGCGTTGAAGTAAGAGCAGATAACCATAAAGATCCGATAGAAAGGGCAGTGCCTTTTCTCTTGACCACGCAAGAGTTTTTCAGGCCTGCAAAGGTAAAAACAATGACGAGAGGAAGTGAGAAGAAAACATATCGACCAATCATATACTTTAGATCGGGAGTGTTATAATAAGCTTTAGCCGAATGCCAGGATGCAACGGATACAAGAGTTGCTGTGATGGCCATAATCAAAATAAACAAACGCTTCTCAGGAGAAGTCCATGGAGGAGCAAGATATTTAGATCCAAAGAATAACAACCAGAAAAGGTAAGGCGCAAAGGACAAGATGATGTATGAGACATAAAATGTGTGAAACAACAGGATTCGGTTTAGATCGGTTTCCACCATGACTTTATGAGTTGCGAAACCGACGACGGAAAATATCTTATGTCCTAACAACAAACCCACGCCTAATCTTGGCAGATAAACCGTAGCAAAACCCAAGAGAAGGGAAAAGAGCTGTTTGAATTTATCATGCCTGGCTTCCCCGTGGCTTTTCTCTAATAATTTCAGCGAAAAGACAAAAAGAAACGATGGCACAAGGGGAATCGCGATATAACGAGTTTCAACCAGGAGGCCGATGAATATTCCTGTGAGATAAGCAAAGGCGATACGACGCCGGGCTGGCATCTGCAGGGTTAAGTAAATGGCAAAATACAAAAGAGGAAAAAATAACAGCTCGCTCATGATCATTGGAGAAAGTGCAACCTGATACGGTAGGAGGCTGGCCAGCACGATGACTATAACACTTTCAGTGTGACCGAGTTTGAAAAGGCGGGCAATCATCCAGACTGGAAATACGATGGCCGAAGAATACAAGATATTTAATATCTTCATCACAGAGTAAAAATCTGAGAAGAGAAAAGCGGGGGAAAGAAACAACGGATAGACAAACGGGAAATGAGTTGAAGGATATCCGTTTTTTAACGGCTCTGTAACTAATTTGAGGGCCAGCTCCTTATAGAGGAGTTCGTCGAAAAAAAGGATAGGTCCAAAATTAATGCTGAATAGAGTTAGATACTTGATCAGAACAAAAAGCGAAAAGACCATAACAGGGAGGAAGAACTCGTGTCCGCAGATTCGTTTCGGAGCGAAAATATCCCCGACCATCTAATATGTCTCCTCAATCGAAGTGACGAGGTTTGCTCAAGCGAAAGTCATAAGAACTCGCATTGGGATGGGGTTGAATTTACAAAAAAAGAAGCAGTAAGTCAAGAAAAAACCACCCTGATTTTAATTCAATTTATTGCTATTGACGTTTTAATTGTAATATTATACGTTTTCCTTATCTAAAGGTAAAAGAGGGCAATAAAAAAGCCAATTAAACAACCTGACAAAATAAAGAAAGATTCTTGTGCCAAAACACATTATTCTAATCTCCATAGATAACCTAAGGTATGATTGTATAGGCTACCAACCGGACAAACGAGAGTTAATAAAATTTGATTGCTTAAAATATTTAAACACTTCTACCCTGGATAGGATAGCCGAAAAAGGTGTATGTTTTACACGGGCGATAAGTACCAGCACCTATACCATGGCTTCTCATGCGAGCGTTTTAACTGGCCTCTATCCCCCGAGGCATAAGGTGAGGCTTCACGGCCCATCTATCCTCGATGATCGGGCTCTCACGATGCCAACTCTCCTCAAAGAATTTGGATTTGAGACAGTCTTATCTTCTGATAACGGAATCTTATTTAAGTCCCCGGGTTTAATGCGGGGGTTTAACCATGTTTTTAAAACGGCAAACGATAATGGCCTCTTTTCTCTACTGGAACAAATCAGGGATAAAAGGATGTTCCTGTTGGTTCACTTCATGGATGTTCACTGCCCGTTTCTCCACTCAGATTATGAAATCCATCCGGGGTATAATGACGATTTTTACGAACATCTTCGGAACCTTTACGAACAAACAGGAGAGGATATCGATATCGAATCTATCAAGACCGAAGGAAAACACTATGAGGCCTGGAATCTCCTCTGCGAGAAATATGCATTCGACATGCATACCCTGTTTCCCTTGTATGTAAAGGGGGTAAGCAAATTCGATCAAGGTCGATTTCGCCACTTTTTTCAAAAAATGGGGGAACTTCATCTCACAGAGGATGCCCTGATCGTCATCTTCTCCGACCATGGGGAAGGAAAGAGCCAGGAACCTTCGTCCCCATATTTTGGGCATGCCGGGTCTTTGCACGACAGTGTGATTAGGGTCCCCTTGATCCTTAGGCACCCGGATCTAAAGCCCGAAACGATCGATGACCAGGTTTCACTGGTCTCTTTGTTTCCTACGGTTTTAGAGATGGCCGGAATTGAGAAGTGGCAGGACAACCTCCCTTATTACCTCGATGGGAAAACACTCTTGCCGACAATCATGGGTGAAGAGGCAGGGGACCGGGAAGCCTACAGTGAGGTTTGGATGTCCTATCCGGATAACCCCCTTTCTGAAGAGAATTGGTTCCTGTGGCAAAGGGGCGTCAGAACGGAAGAAAAAAAATATTTAGTCTATGGTAGGCCTGAAGATTTCCTCGAAGGGAGGGTTTTCAATTTAGAGAACGAAGATTTTTTGAAGGCTGTTTTCAGGGGTCTTTTATATTTCCCATTCGATCCCCAAAAAAATCCACTCTATAAAAAACTTTTAAACCGCCTTGAAAATGGTTCTTCTAAAAAGGAAGTGTTCAATCTTTTTTTGGAATCGGAATGGTTCAAAAACCGAAAACAGTTCTCGATCTTCCAGCTCAAGGAAGACCCTGACGAGATGTATCCATTAGATCCCACAACCGACCCGTTGCTCACTGTTGAGTTTTCTTATTATTATGGTAGAATTATAAATTTGAATAAAGGTGAGTTATTGGAAAGTAACCATTCACCCTTAGCGCTATCCCCAATGGGGGAACTAAAAGAACAGCCAACCAACAATCTTCGAGATAAAACGGAAAAAAGCATCGAAATTATTAAAGATGCCTTGGAAAGATTCGGAAAATGGAATATCGGCGTGTTCTTCACCAGGGAAAAAGAGACAGCGGCTTTGCTTTATCTTATCAAAAAGACCTTTCATGAAATAATCCCCTTCAGGGTGTTTCATCTCGATACCTTGAATGAAGCCAAAGAGGTTTATGAATTTCGTGATACCTTGGCCCAAAATTGGGGTCTTTACCTGATCATCCTCAAGGATGAAAAAACCTTAAAAAAGGTCATTCAAAGATATAAGATCAAGGCATGTATGGTAGCGGGCAAGCTGGATGCCCAGGAGGTTAGGGAAGGAGAGGGATCTTGCGATGAGTGGAATGGTCTGATAAGAATTTGTCCTCTGTCACATTTTACAGAACAAGACCTATGGGATTACATAAGAACTTATCAGATTCCATACCTTTCCTTAGATGGTAACCAATTTCAAGGCATGCGAGGGGAACCAGGTATCAATGACACGAGACCAAAATCTTCCAAGCTCGACCGTGAGGATGAAGAAAAAGAGGAACTGATGAAGCGATTAAAGGACCTGGGGTACCTTGCATGAAGAACGTTAAACACATCATCTTGATCTCCATAGACAATCTACGATACGATTGTATTGGCTACCAGCCGGACAAAAGAGAACTAATAAAACATGATGTCCTGAAGTATCTTGAAACTCCAACGCTGGATCATCTGGCAGAAAAGAGCACCTGTTTTACGCAGGCGATAAGCACCAATACTTACACCACTGCTTCCCATGCGAGTATCCTGACAGGCCTCTACCCGCCGAAACATGGCGTAAGGACTTTTTTTAATAGTCAACTCAAAAGAGAGGCCATCACATTAGCAGAAGTATTTCGAGCGCACGGGTATCACACCATTCTGGCTACGGATACCGAACACCTTTTTAAACCGATGAACTTAGATCGGGGGTTTACTCACCTCTTTATGAGGGATGACCACGGCCTTTTATCCTTTTTGGACCAGATCAAGGAGGAACACATCTTCCTCTTTGTCCATTTCTTTGATGTTCACGCTCCATTTCTCTTTTCAGAATATGGGGCATTGAAGGGTTGTAATGATGACTATTATGAAATGATGGAGGGTTTGTATAAAAAGTTAAAATTAGTGGGTCCCCCTTCTATAAATAATCCTTATGATTCATGGAACAACATGTGGACAAAAGTCCATCCCAGTGTCGATTTTCTCCTCCCCCTCTATGTCAAGGGAGTAACCAAATTTGATCAAGGAAGATTTAGACGGTTCATCAACAGTCTGGACTGCTTGGGTTTATTAAAAGATTCCTTAATTTTTGTTTTCTCAGACCATGGGGAAGGAAGGGTGATTTCCGAGGACCCTTCTTTTTTTGCCCATGCGGGGGAATTGTTCGACGATGTCATCCGGGTCCCCCTTATGGTTTTTCATCCTGAATGGGGACACAGCCTAAGAGATCACCAGATCACAACTGTGGACCTATTCCCAACGCTCATCGAATTAATTCTCCAGGATAGATTGGAAAAGGATTTCAAAACGGATGGGAATAGTTTAGCGCCTTCTCTTCTCCGTCAGAATGAAACCAACCCCTTGTTTCTTGCCTATTGTGAAACCTGGCGGGGAAAGAGTCTGTTTGAGGCGGTCAGTGACGAATATCTTTTGTGGCAAAGAGGCATAAGAGTTTGCAACAAGAAATTCCTCCTCTATGGAAACCCAGAAAATTGTTTGGATGGAACTGTCTTTGATTCGAATCCTCTGGATTTTGTGAAAACCCTCCGGAGGAATTTGTTGAATGTCTTCGAAGAACCCGGAAGGTTTCCTGTCTTGGCTGGGCTTCTGTATGAAGGAGAGTTATCGAAGGGGGAGGTATTTCATGAATTTTTAAGAGAATACATTACCCATGCCAAAAAGTTCGAAGTGTACGACTTAAATAAGGACCCCTTTGAAAAAAATCCCATTGACCTATCAGGCCAATCATGGCCTCTGGCTGAACTAACCATCGCCCTCAGCAAAATATTCTCTTTAACGGCTGACCCGATGGAAGAAATGAGGGAAGTTCTATGCTGAAAGATACGGGAGAGCGGTTCTTGCCCTGGGATGATGACCCCATGATGAATTACGAACATTTGCATCGGTATGCCTTCTGTAAGCGGTTTGTGACGGGGAAGAAAGTTTTGGATTTGGCCTGTGGCGAGGGTTATGGGAGCTTGCTTTTATCGGAGAATGCCTCCCATGTGGTAGGGGTAGACATAGCCCCAGATATCATTAACCATGCCAGCAGCAAATATATCAAAGAAAATATCGAATTCATTCAGGGATCTATCCTCGAGGTTCCAATCGAGGGAGAGAGAATATTTGACGTCATCGTTTGTTTCGAGGCCATAGAGCATATTGAAAACCATGGGGCCTTATTTAAAGAAATTAAGAGGCTATTGAAGAACGATGGTATCCTCGTCTTATCCACTCCGAACAAAAAGGTTTACTCCGATGAGATTAACTTCAAGAATCCTTTCCATATCAAAGAGTTTTACTTTAATGATTTGAGAGGCTTCCTAAAGGGATATTTTGAATTTGTCTGGTTCTTCGGGCAAAACGTATTCTCTGGCTCGAATATATCACCTCTCTTTAGCCGCAAAGAGGTTTACTTTGAAGAATCTGTTCTCAGAAAGTCAAAGAGTGGGTTCGAATTCACTTCAAGAGAGAACAAACCTTCCAAATACTTTATCGCCATCGCTTCGGATACAAACCAATTGATCGAGACGTTCCTGCAAGGTTCCCATCTGATTGATATATCCAATTCCATTTTTCAAAAGCTCAAGGACCACACCATTGATCATCTCCATAGGGAGTTAGAGCAGAGAGACGAGCAGATTCAGAAACTCTCTGAACAAGTGGGGATTTTGGAAAATCTACAAAAACAGATACAACAAAAGGACCTGGAGCTCCTTAAGATAGAGGATAAGATTCAAGATCTTATTGAGCAGTATAAGGAGCAGGAACAGCATTATACAAAAGAGATCGCTGATAGAAACGACGAAATCCACTCGCTTCTGTCCAAACACAAGGAGCAGGAGCAGCATTATACGGATGAGGTGGCCAAAAGGGATCTTTCCGTATTCTACCTAAAAAACCAAATTGTCAACCTCGACACCAGGCTCAACGCAATGCTTTCCACGAGAACCTGGAGATTAGGGAATTTCTCCGTGAAGCTAATGAACACCGTATTTCCGTTTATCAAAATAGGACCCTCTCACAGTAATAAAGAGAAGGAGGGAGAAGAAAATAGAAGCGCCATAAGTCAAATAGAGCAAGGAGGGTCCGGAAATAAAGAGGTTCCCTCTCTTTCTGCCAGTCAAGATCATAACTCAAAAATAGCCCGGCAATACGATGTCATCTGCCTGCCGATCATCGACTGGTTCTTCAGATACCAGAGACCCCAGCAGATCCTCTCCCAATTTGCACAAAATGGGGCAAGGGTTTTTTATATCAATCCAAAATTCTTGGATAATCAGGGAGGGGAATTCCAATGCCGGGAGATTAAGGAAGGTATTTTTGATGTGGCCATTGAGGCAAATCCCCGGCTGAGCATCTATCAAGACCCTATCGATGAGGTAAGCCTGGAAAAGATGGCCGCTTCTCTTAATTCTCTGAGGGAAGAGAAAGGAATTGTCGAAGCAATCACAATCGTTCAGCTTCCCTTTTGGCAACCCCTCGCCCAGAGAATCAAAGAGGAATTGGGTTGGAAAATTATTTATGACTGTATAGATGAACATAGCGGGTTTTCGACAAACGATGAAGCGATGCTCTCTCGGGAAACGCTGCTCGCGAAGGGTTGCGACCTTCTCATCACCACTGCCCAATCTCTTTATGAAAAAATGAGACACCATAACGAACGATGCCTTTTTCTGCCCAACGCCTCGGATTTTAACCACTTCAGCCATCTTCCTCCAAATGACCTTTTAAAAGAAATGAAAAAGCCCATCATAGGCTATTACGGTGCCATCTCGGACTGGTTTGACAATGAACTTGTCGAGTATCTGGCTATCAGCAAAAAAGACTGGAATTTTGTTTTTATCGGTCATACCTTTGGATCTGATATTGCGAGATTAGAGAAAATCTCCAATGTTCACTTTCTTGGAGAGAAACCTTATGACCAACTGCCAAAATATCTTTACTGGTTTGATGTTTGCATTATCCCCTTTAAGCTGAATAAACTAACCAAAGCCACCAATCCTGTTAAATTCTACGAATTTATGAGTTCGGGGAAGAAGGTAGTCTCTGTCGAGATCCCCGAATTATTGCCTTATGCCAAATATCTTTATCTGGCTAAAGACAAAAATGATTTTCTTAAAAATATAGAGAGTGCCTTGCATGAAAATAATAAGAATCTAATAACAGAAAGGATCGAGCTCGCCAAAAAGAATACCTGGGAGGCTAGATATATTACGTTAACTTCAGAGATTAGAAATATTTATCCAAAAGTCAGCATTATCATTGTGACCTTTAATAACCTGTATTACACTAAAATGTGTATTGAAAGTATTTTTTTGAAGTCTCAGTACCCAAATTACGAGATCATCCTGGTCGATAACCACTCAGAGGACGGGACACAAGAGTACCTGCATGAGCTGGCCTCTCGCCATCCTCAAGTACAGATCATATTCAATTCGACAAACGAAGGATTTCCAAAGGCGAATAATCAGGGAATCTTAGCGTCTTCGGGGGAATACATCATCTTTTTAAACAACGATACCATTTTGACAAGAGGGTGGATAACAAAACTGCTTAGGCATTTACAGGACGATTCCATCGGTTTAGTTGGACCGGTAACCAATTTCTCAGGAAATGAATCAAAGATCGATGTTCCCTATAAAGAGCTGAAGGAGATCGAAGGGTTTTCAGAATATTTTATTAGAAAACACTTTCTTCCCAAGAGATTTGACATCCAAGTACTGGCGATGTATTGTGTTGCAATGAGGCGGAAATTAATCGACGAAGTCGGATTATTGGACGAGCGATTTCAGATCGGAATGTTTGAGGATGACGATTTTGCCCATCGCATCCGCCTTAAGAGGTACCGTGTGGTGTGCGCGGAGGACGTCTTTATCCATCACTTTGGGGAGGTCTCCTTCAATAAACTGAAGGAGACCGGAGAATACAGGAAGATTTTTAATGAGAATAAAAGACGTTTTGAAGAAAAATGGGGATTCCCCTGGCAACCCCATCGGTATCGGGAAATCAAAACCTGAAATGGAGGGAATTTATATGAAACTGAATAAAATGCTTTTGTGGGCTTTCGCGCTCATCATGGTTGTAATGATGACCGGATGTAAAAAGGCGACCCCACCTTTGTTAAAGGAAATCGGTCCTGCCGAAACGAAAGCCGGACAGGGGTTCAATGTTCAACCCGGAGGAGTTTCCGCTATATGGACCAAAGCTGAGAATGCCACAATAACAACCGTAATTGTATGGGGGGAAACGCAATTACATACAACCTTTGGAAGCCCGAATGGTCTGACCGCATTGGTCCCCAAAGAGCTCTATTCGAAGCCTGGACAATTTCATTTATATTTATTAGATACTAAAAACGGAAACCAATCGAACAGTCTTGTTTTTACAGTAGAACCGTAGAGGTTGTTTTTTTTAAAATCCCTTTTATGGTTCTTAATCATTAGAAACCAATGCCCGCTTTTCCTTCAAAGGCAAAAGAACTTTTAAAAAGAGAGCCACTTTTTATATTATTATTGTTAACTTTTTTCCTGATTCGAATATACTCCCTTAACACTCCAGGTCCTTATGCTGATGAAATATATGTACCCTATGCGGCCCTTCAAACAAAACTTCAAGTATCGCATCTGCCTTATCCGCACATTGACATCCTTGGGTATAAACTTCCATTAGGGATTTCACCTCAAAGCGGAGGATTTCCTATTTATCCACAAGTGTTACTTCTTTATTTAACGGAGTATTCTTTCGCCTATAGGGGCCTTAGTGTCCTGTATGCATGCCTTTCAATTATATTTTTTTATGCTTTTTTGAAGCTTTTTTTAAGCAAGAAAGTTGCCTTTTTAAGCGTTCTCCTTCTGACCTTTATGCCTTCCCATATTTTCTACAGCAGGACGGATCCTTATTTTATCCTACGATTAACTCTGCTTGGATTTATGTTTTATTCTTTTCACAGGTGGTACCTTCAGAGAAACTGGAGACATTTTTATTTCGGCTGTTTGGCCACAGGCCTTGGCTTAAGTACAAGATTAGAGATGGTTATGCTCATCATTGCATTTCCGCTCTACCTCATCTGCCTGAATAAGAGTCTGCTTCGGGACCTTTTTTATATATTTTATAAATCCATTAAAAAACTGATGGGGGGAATATTTTTCTTTCTGCTTGGATCATCTTTTTTCATTCTTTTTAATGTTCTCGGCCATTACAATGTTTTTATTTTTTTTAATAATGAATCCATTCTGAAAGAATCAAGTCCTTTAAACGCATTCATGTCTAATACTTATGCACGCTCTAATCAAATTAAAGCTTTTTTTAACTGTGGAAATCCTTTCGGTGAGGTGGAAGGAACGTTTTGCAGTTCTTTCCCTTTTTACTTCTTTTCTTTCTGTTTTTTGATGTTGCTCGCATTGTTGGTGTGGGGCCGATTTAAAAATAAACCTATTAGAGAAATAGAATATTTTTATGCCATGTCTATTTTTGTATTTATACAATCAATTCCCTCAAGTTCTTTAAGTCCATTCCACAATTTGATTGTCCTACCTTTGTTAATTGTGATTCTTTCTTATTTTTTACTTTTTTTACCAAAGTACATATATATTCCTATTACCCTACTGCTTCTAATGATTTATACTAATATAAATATTAATTATTTCAATACGTTAAGAACGCAAAATGAAAATCCGATGTGGTCATCCTCTATTTTTAAATTGGTCAGAACCCTGGAAAATGATAAGATACACAAAATTTATGCGGGTAGCTGGGGAATATCAAGATTAGTGTTTTTGGTTTCTAAAGGTAAAATCACAACTGAGGAGATATTCGGGTATACAGGTAATTCAAATTTCTTTATTAATCAATTAAAGGATAAAATGCACAATTATAAGGATAATGTATACGTTTTTTACGCTGAGGACAACCAAGGCGGGAACTTTGGTAGAAAAAACGTTTTTAATGCATTTCTAATTCACAATAATATTACTTGTAAAGAAATGACAATTTATGATAAATTCGATAAACCTGTTTATTATGTATATAGGTGTGGGAGAGAAGATTAAAGAGGTTACTTTAAACATTCTGTGAATAAGAAATAGTAAGTCGTAATAAATATTATTTTAATTCGATAATATTAGTAAGGTCCTATGCCAAACCTGCTAAGCAGCGAATTATTGAGGTTTATTGAGTCCATTCCAGTCGGTTTGCTGAACGGTTTTGTTACGGAGGTCTTACTTAATGGATATTAAAATTGCTGCTATGATTCCATGTTACAATGAGGAACTAACAATAACTAAAGTAATAACGGATATGAGAAAACAAGTCCCTGAGGCAAAAATATATGTATTTGACAATAATTCAACGGATGGGACCACCCAAGTGGCCAAATCCGCAGGGGCTGTTGTTTTTAAGGAAAAGCGTCAGGGGAAAGGGTATGTGGTACAATCCATGTTTAATAAAGTCGATGCGGACATCTGCATCATCGTGGATGGTGATGACACTTATGATTTAACAAAAGTTGACCAGATGATTTCCATGATAAAGAATGAAGAGGCGGATCTCGTCGTGGGAAACAGGCTGGAAAGTTATTTATCTAAATCCTTCAGACCCTTGCACACCTTTGGCAATAAATTGGTACGATTTCTTATCAACAAATTATTTCATGCCCACTTGAGGGATATCATGTCTGGTTTTAGAGTCATGAGCAGGGAGTTTGTTAAAAACATCAATATCACCTCCTCTGGATTTGAAGTTGAAACAGAAATGACAATTAAGGCTTTAAAGTTCGGATATCTTATAAAAGAATTCGATATCGCATATGGGGAACGGCCAGAAGGGAGTTATTCAAAGCTTAACACCTTTAGGGATGGTGTATTGGTTTTAAAAACGATCTTCATGATTTTTAAGGACTATAGACCCTTTCTTTTCTTCTCAACGACCTCCTTCATCTTGTTCTTTATCTCTCTCCTTTCGGGTTCTGTGGTGATTGAGGAATTCATCAAGACAAGATATATTCGGCATGTCCCTCTTGCTATTTTTGCCTCCGGAACCATGATATTATCTATCATCTCATTCATCACAGGAATTATTTTGGATTCAGTCAATCGGAGGTTTGACGAATTGTATAATTTTTTAAAGATAAATAGATGAAGTCTCCATGACGAGCGACCTTACAGATTTGTGAACCGTTAGGGAAGCATTTCCTAATGCTATGAGATAGATAAAACCGTGGATGATTTGTCGAGAGACTATAACTACGTTTTCTTCCAGGGCGACCATGATTTCTGAAAAGGATATCAATGACCATAAAAGATATGATCGGAAGGAAGAATTGCAACATTTGTTCCATAACTTCTCTGAAGTAAAAATAGATTCTTTTCGTTAGGGAATCCTTCGGTGAAGAAAAATTTTGCAAAACATTTCTTTCTTTTATTTTTAATCTTTATTGTTTCTACATACATCTATACCTCTCTCAAATGGCTTCTCAATCCATTTAACAAATCGCCCTATGATTTCCTTTTTTCCTTCATCATCATGGGAATGGTGGTGATCTTCTCATTTCTATCTATTATTTTAAAAAATAATTCTCTGATTCTCCCAATCTTTCTATCTATGATTACCATCATTTTTTCCCTTATCCTCTCCCTTTTAAGCAAAACCATCATTGACGTCCTGGTCTTTATCTGGATATTCTTCCTGGCATGGGTTTTGGGCGGTAAAATTTTAAAGTCGGGTTTTAGAGAATTACCCCTCTCTTGGTTAGAAAATATTACCTTTTCAATAGGAATAGGTTTCGGGGTTTATTCGTTTTTTATTTTTATTCTCTCATTAACAGGTTTTTTGTATAAGCAGGTGGTATTCCCCTCCTTAATTTTAATCTCCATCCTATTTTTAAAAGATTTTGTGGTGTTGGCTAAGGAAGTTTCAATAAAAATTAAAAATCTACCCTCATCTGTCAGAAATTCGTCAAATTCTATTTTTGCCTCTGCATTATTTTCTATTATGATATTGAGCATTGGAATCAATTTCGTTGGAGCAATTGCCCCGGAGATTCAATATGATGCCTTGAATTATCACCTGACGGTCCCCCGAATTTATATCGAACATCATGGGGCTGTTCAACTACCTCACATTCTTCAATCCTATTTTGCGAAAAGTATCGAGATGCTTTACGGACTTGGATTGATCCTTTCAGGACAGATCACGGCAAAGTTATTTTCTCTCTGTTTTGGCATCCTGGTGGCCGTGGCCGTGTTCTCTTTCGGGAAGAGGTCCTTTTCCGTTGAGATAGGAGTCTTTGCCGCGGCCTTCTTTTATGTTTCACCCCTCGCCGCTTGGCTATCGACCACAACCTATATCGATTTAGCCACGACCTTCTATATATTTTCTGCGGTTTATGGCCTGACCCTTTGGTGGAAAACGGGAAAAAGAGGCTTTCTTTTTATATGTGGGCTAATGTCAGGTTTGGCTTTGTCGGCAAAATTAAATGCCGCTTTGGCATTGGTTCCAATGAGCCTCTCTATTTTAGCAATAAGTTGTCATCTTTCAAGAAGAAATTTTACCCAAAATATTGCTAATTTTATCTCTTTTACGCTCCCGATCTTGATTATCACCTTACCATGGTACATGGTGACTTATTTTCATACAAGCAACCCTGTTTTCCCGTTTTATAATGCAATCTTCAAAAGCCCATTATTACCACCGGTAAATACCTTTTTGAATCTTAAAGACTTTGGTATGGGGAGTGGTGTAAAGGATTTCCTTTTGCTTCCTTGGAACCTCACCTACCATACGAAAGCCTTTATAGAGGGTTCTCCGGATGGCTTTGTTGGTTTTCATCTACTCATTGCGATGGTATCTATTTTGTTTTTTACATCAAAGCCTCCTCGCATCCTTCCATTTTTTATTTTTATTTTCTTAAGTTTTATGGGAATATGGTTTTGTATCGGTCAATATCTGAGATATTTTCTACCCATCGTTCCAATCTATTCCCTTTTAGCTTCATATGTTCTCGCCTTCTTTAAGGATCATTCGCCGAAACCTATTGCCATTCTTTATAGGGCGCTTATCATCATCGGCCTCATGTTTACCATCCCTCTCCAGTTAGTCACATTTTGGAACATTCCTGAACGAATTCCTTATAAGGTTGCTTTTGGATTAGAATCTACTGACGAATATCTTTCAAGAACCCTCAAGGGATATCACCATACTTATCAGTATGTTAGATATCAATACGACCCTAAAAAGGTTAAAGTTCTCTTGGCTGGAAATGACTATCTTTTTTATTCACATGCTCACCTGGAAAATCTTCGTACCTCACTGAATACAAGAGACCTCCTTGAACTATCTTCAAAGAGAGGCTTATCTAACCTTCTAATCAAAACAGGGTTCACTCATATTATGGTTGATAAGTCTTTAACTTCAACATGGAAGTATAAGCCACCCGTTTTACATCCATCTTTTCTTAATAGTTACACCAAACTTGAATTTTCCTCTGACAATATTTTCCTTTATCATATTTTAACGGAAAAAAAAGCCTCGGGAAAAGGGATAAAAATGGAGCTCCTCGAAAACCCAGGGTTTGAAGAAATTCAAGGTGCATTACCTGCCAGGTGGAACCCATTTGGAAATCCTACGGTGGATTTTTCCGGAAAGAAGAGTCATACAGGGAAAGGGGCGATTAAGACTTCCAGAAAAGATTTTTTCACACAGGTTTTACCCGCCGAAGCAAATACACTCTACAAGCTCACCAACTACATAAAAGCTGACAAAGAGGGCCAATTTGCCCGATTGCAAATCAATTGGCTTTTTGAGGGGAAAATCATCCGTCCCGATATCCGAGTGGTTCCAGCCGTGAAAGATAAATGGATCTGCCATTCTATGTCTGTTAGAGCCCCAGAAAATGCACAATTGGCGGTTATTTATGCCAGTGTCCATGAGGATAGTGAAGTCTGGTTTGATGATTTCTCTTTTGTTGAGGAGAATGATTAAAAAAACTCTTTTTAGTTGTGGTCAAAGGTTTTTCAAGCTTTAATGCACTATGGTATTTAAAGCCATCCTTTTCTTTGTCAGCCATTATGCCTTCATCGTATGGATAGGGATTCTCTCCTATGGTATCGGTAGAAGACTAACCCAACAAACTCATTTTTCTGGGAAAGCAGAACAATTTAGCTTCTGCATGACCCTTGGGCTTGGAATCCTTGCCTACCTCGTATTCCTAATAGGGATCCTTGGAGTTCTACATCACCTGCTGGTTCTGGTGGTGATAGGAATCATCTTCCTGTTATGTTCATCTGCCTGGATTGAACTGTTTCAGGCAATATCGGCTTACTTTCGACAAAAAGGGATTAAATGGAGATCCATCCTCTTTTCCTTTTTGATCGTCCTCTGCCTTTTGCCGATTCTTTTAATGCCTCTCTATCCACCAACCGCCTTCGATTCAACGATGTATCATCTAACCTATGCAAAAATTTATTCCCAGTCCCATGAAATCATTTTGACTCCTTATCTACGCTTTCCTGTTTTTCCCCAAACCAATGAGATGCTTTTTACATTAGCCCTTCTCTTATACGATGGGATTGCCGCCCAATTAATACAATTTCTGATGATGGTCGCCCTTGGTATAGGCCTTTTCGCCTTTGCCAAGAGACATTTCTCTAAAACCGTCGGGATCTGGTCGTTAGCTATCTTCCTCTCAAATCCCTTAGTGCTTTATTTAGGAACCAGTGCCAATATTGATATCGGATTAACCCTCTTTATAACGATGGGGATTTATGTCCTTTTCAATTATGTGTATTCAAAAGAGAAGATATGGTTGATCTTAGGGGCCTTGTTTCTCGGCTTTGCAGCGGGTTCAAAATATTCGGCTCTCTTTTTCTTTGCTTTGCTTAGCCTTGTTGTCTTCTGCACAAGCTTGAAAGATGGAAGAATCTTCCCATTTATTCTTTTTGTGGTTATTGCCATTGGAACCGCTTTCCCCTGGTACTTCAGAAACTGGCACTACATGGGAAACCCTGTTTTTCCATTCTTTGGTCAGATATTCGGATACGGATTATGGAGCGCCCAAGACCTTCAGGGAGCATTAGATAATTTATTACGAACCTTCGGGACCGGAAAAAGCCTCCGATCTCTTTTACTCTTACCATGGGATCTCACTTTTAACCAATCAAAGTTTCTCATGGAAGCTCCCTATTCACCAATATATTTATTTTCACTTCCTTTACTTTTTTTAAGTCTGTCATCTGCAAAGATTAAAGGATTATGGTGCATTATTTTTTTATATACGCTCTTTTGGTTCTGGACCGCTCAGGTCTTGCGATACCTTCTGCCCATTATTCCTCTCCTCAGTCTTACCATCACTGGATCATTAGAGAATTGCTTAAGACTTTTTACCTCTGGCAAATTAAAATGGGTAAAGAAGAAATTTGTCACTTTTTCTATTCCAATAATCCTCTTCAGCCCCGGATGGTTGTATGTTACCTATATGGTATGGAAAGAAAGTTTCCCGCCCTATACAAATAAGCAGCAGGAGGTTTATTTAACACAAAAACTTCCCTCTTTCCCTGCTTATCAATATCTGAACCAAACGAAAGGCCGAAATTATTCCCTTTATGCCCTCTTCGACGAAAATATGTCTTATTTTGCGGATGGACTTTTCATGGGGGATTGGTTTGGTCCAGCCCGTTTTGAGAATATTTACAGCCGATTTTCTAATGATCAAGGTCTTCACCGAGAACTACGACGTTTAGGCGCAGATTATTTTTTAATCAGGCGGAATCGGATAAAAATGACTCTGCCCAAGGAAGGAGACCTACCTCCATCCCTTATTAAACTGGTCTTTAAAAATGATTATGCCCTGTTGTTTGAAGTTTTATTGATAGAGGAAAGGACTACTTCTTGAGACAAAATGTTTTTAAGAATAATATTTACATAATCTTTGGATTTGCCATTAGCATACTTTGCCTCTTTTTATTGTTTCGAGGAATTCAGTGGAGCCAAGTGTTTTCTAACCTTGGAAAGGCCAACTGGGGAGAGTTGATCTTAGCTACCTTGTTTCACTTTCTTAGTCTCCTGGTTGCTGTATTTCGATGGAAAATGGTCATTAATCTTCCTGAAGTATCGTTAGCATCTATTTCCAAATCAATGATGGTAGGTTTAATGGTGAATAATATTCTTCCTGGTCGATTAGGGGAATTTGTACGTGCTATCATGCTAGGTCAGGAAGTTAAAAAAAGCAAAACATTTTTTTTTGCTACAATTGTAACTGATCGTCTATTTGATCTCCTTGTTTTAGTTATCTTGGGTTTGTTATCATTTATAATGTTTCCCCTTTTGCCATGGGGACGGCATATGTTATTTTTTGGAGGATTGCTATTAATCGTAGGCATCAGTATTATATATTTATTGGGTGATTCAACAATCGGACCGAAAATTGAAAATATCTTTTCAAAATGGGAATCCTCTTCTATTTACAAAATAATATTCAATGTTGTCCGTAATTTACGTTTAGGTTTTGCAAGTATCCAAACCATTCGTCGTGGAACGGTGGTTTTTATATTTTCCTGTTTAATATGGGGGGTTTGGTTTTTGAGCCTTTACTTTGCATTAAATGCATTTAATCTGATGCTTCCTTTGGGAGGAATGGTTCTGCTTCTTTCTTCCCTAAATCTCGTAGGGCTGATCCCATCCTCTCCTGGCTATGCAGGCACTTATCATCTCTTAGCCGTCGCCGTCTTATCCACTTTTGCTATTAACAAGGAAGATGCCCTAGGTTTTATCCTGGTTTTTCATGCCTTATGGTATTTTCCTCAAACGATCATCGGCGTTGTTATCTTAACCATGAAAAACCTCCGTTTAGTCGAATTAGTTAGAAAATCGTTTTAATGCATTGTGATGCATCATAAATAATTTAAAAATATACAAACAGAATTAAAGACATCAATGAAAAAAATATTTTACTTCATGCATGTTCCATGGGGGTGGGCTAAACAAAGGCCTCACTTTATTGCTGAATATTTATCTCAATACTTCGATGTAACTGTTTTTTATGAAAAACAATATATCGGCAAAAAACAATTACTCAACAGATTTGAAATTCCTTTGGGTATTACACTTAACGAATTATTTAAATTACCTTTTCCTGACCATCATTTATTTACGAGGATCAATTCCTTTCTCACTACTTTTCAAATAAAAATGGGCATTGACAAATACGATATCATTTGGTTGACCTACCCAAAATTATTTACGGATATTAAATCAATCATCCCCATCCACAGCAAACTGATATACGACTGTATGGATAACGCCTTAGAATTCCCTCTTGTAAAATCAAACGTTACCCTGTGCAGAAATATCTTTAATGACGAAAAAGAGCTGGTTGAGAGGAGCCATATTATTTTTGCCTCATCGGATTATTTAAAGAAGATATTGATAGAAAGGCATGGCGTAAAAAAGGACATATGTGTCGTTAATAATGCGATTCATTTAGAGAAGGAAGGGAACCTATCAGAATCTTTAAACCCTTCAATATTATCTCAAATCAGTTCTGCTTTCCAAAAGAAAAGGATAAACCTTTCATATATCGGGACGATATCTGAATGGATCGATTTTGAACTGATTTTGAAAAGCCTTCATCGGTATGATAACATCAACTATATTTTTTGGGGTCCATGTGAAAAAAAGATGCCTAACCATGAAAGGATTATCCATGCCGGCCCTGTCGAACATAAATACATTTACGAGATTATGGATAAATCCGATGCACTCATGATGCCCTTTGAAGTGAATGAATTAATACGGTCGGTCGACCCGATTAAATTATATGAATACATATATGCCTATAAACCTGCCATCGTTGTGGATTACAAAGAAACCCATAAATTTAAAGACTATGTCCATTTATATCAGAATGAGAATGTTTATTTATCATTGCTAAAAAAACTTATCGACAGTAAACTCCATTTCAGGAGAAGCCTGGAAGAGCACAGGGCATTTTCATATGAAAATACATGGGACAAAAGAATCCGATCAATTGTCCATAAAATGACAGAATAATAATGAATGCAAGCATTATCATCCCATCCTACAATGGAACGGAGCTGTTAAAGAAGTCTCTCCCTTCCATATTGAATGCCATAGATTTAAATTCTGGTTACGAAATCATTGTCGTGGATGATGGTTCAAGAGATAATACCCTCCTTTTTCTCAAGAAACATTTTCCTCAAATTAATGTTGTTCCATTAAAAGAGAATATAGGTTTTGCAAAAGCCATCATGGAAGGGATATATGGGTCGAAAGGCAAATTTATAATCCTAATCAATAACGATGTGGTTGTTGAACCTAACTTTCTTGCTCCGCTTTTATACCACCTCATAGAAAAGGATGTATTTGCAGTGGGTTCCAAAGTATTAAAAGCGGGAGATAAGGGGCATTATCATCTAAGATCAACGATATGCCTCAGAAGAGGAGAAATAGAAATTATTAGGGATAAAGAAGGAGGGGGGGAGACCTTTTATGTCAGTGGGGGAATGGGAGCCTATGATAAAGACATTTTTTTAGAACTGGGGGGGTTCGATGATTTATATCACCCCTTCTACTGGGAGGATGTCGATCTCTGCTATCGCGCTTTGAAAAAAGGATATAAGATGATTTACGAACCCAGGAGCGTGATCTATCACAAAGACCAGGGAACGATCGTTTTCAGAAAAAAAGGCAAATGGGAACTCTTCTTGGCCAAGATGTATGCCAGGATCATCCAGGAGAGGAACCAGTATCTGTTTACCTGGAAGAACATCCTCGATCGGAACCTCATCATCAAACATACCCTTTTGATCCCCTGCAATCTATTCTTATCCCTGTGGGGAAAGGATCATATCTTTAAACCCATCGGTTTTATCTTCGCCCTGGCGAGATTGAGAAAGGCATTAAAACGAAGAAAGGAAGAGAAAAAAAAGAGGTATCGTCTCGGAGAAAGGGATATCCTCAATCTAACCCCATAAAAATCCCAGCGGTACAATTCGAAACCAAGGGGTCGATTATTTCTAATGGAGAAACCGTTCACTGCACCAAAAGAACGCCAATGAAATTGACACAATTGGATTTTTTACCTCCAGATTGCTTCTTGACACGGGTTTTGGAGAGCGAGTATGTATTGTTTTAAAAGCTAAAAGGTCTTGGAGTCCTTCGAGAGTTGTAGTGGCATGGAAATAGGGTGGATAGAGGTGCTTAAAAATTGGTATGGAGAAACGGCCTATTCCCGAATGGCCCAATCCGCCCTGTCAAAACATCACCATCTCGAGATCCTCAATGTGGGGGTGGATCACTTCAAAAAATATGATTACCCCGTAATTCTTTTCCGCCTCTTCAGATTAAGAGGAGCCAAGGATATCTGGATCAGAAACTTTGATTCAGTGATCACCCTGCCCTATGATTATACCGAAGGTCAACACCTTGTCCTGATCCACCATATCGATTTTTCGACTCAACCGTCCTCTCTCAAACCTCTCTTCAAGGGATTAGAAAAGGGGTTTTATCGCCATCTACGAAAGGTCGATTTCATTGTCACCGTCTCAAAATACTGGCAAAACCATTTTTTAGAAAGGGGGCATCAAAAGGTTTTTCTCATTTACAATGGTTTTAATTTGGACCTTTTCCATTTTGAGGATGAAGAGGTTTCGGAGTTCAAAAAAAGGTTTCACTTAGAAGAAAAACCGATCATTTATATCGGCAATTGCCAGCGCATCAAAGGGGTTGTCGAAACCTATGAACAACTCAAAGACCTAAAGGTCTATTTAGTGACCAGCGGGCGGAAGGAGGTCCATCTCCCCATTCCAAATCTCAACCTGAGTGATAGAGAATATCTCCTGCTTTTAAAATCTTCCTCCGTGGTCGTCACCATGTCAAAATTTAAGGAAGGCTGGGGACGAACCACCCACGAGGCCATGCTCTGTAAAACGCCCGTGATCGGCTCCGGCCTGGGAGGGATGACGGAGTTGCTGGAGGGGGGAGGTCAGATGATCTGCGGAGATATCCGGGAGTTAAGGGAGAAGGTTTACTTTGCCCTGGATCACCCCGAGCTTGGTGGGAAAGGCTATGAATATGCAAAACAATTTACGATTGAAAAGTTCGAGGCCGGATGGTTGGACCTGATCGAGAGGATCGGTGAAACAGGATAAAAAAATCGGACTCATCTGTTCTCACGGAGGGCACCTGGTGGAAGTCCTTCAGTTGTCGGAAGCCTTCGAGGGATTCCCTTTTTTTCTTTTAACATACGACGAAAAAGCAGCGGCGGATCAAAAGAACGCTTACTATATAAAGAATTTTGCAAAAAATCCCTTTCATCTGCTCATGGGGGTTTTTAAAATCATTACTATTTTTTTGCGGGAGAGGCCGAAAATCCTTTTCTCCACCGGCGCCGAGATTGCCATCCCCTCTTTTTATATCGGAAAATTTCTCTTTGGCGCCAGGTTGATCTATCTTGAGTGCAGCGCCCAGGTTTACTCCCCTTCTTTGACGGGGAGATGGGTCTACCCCATCGCTGACCTATTTTTGGTCCAATGGGAGCCACTGTTGAAACAGTATGGCCCGAAGGCAAGATATGTGGACGGGTTGATATGATTTTTGTAACCGTAGGCAATGACTTCCGGCCTTTTGACCGCCTTTTAAAAAAGATGGACGAAATCTTTTCCCATCTTCCCTGTGAAGTCTTGATCCAGAAGGGGGTCTCTCCTTATCAGCCCAAAAATGCGAACCACTTCGATTTCGTTCCGGGGAATGTATTCATCGAACATCTCCGGAGGGCGGAAGTCGTGGTCTCCCATGCCGGAATCGGAACGATCATCCTCTGCCAACAGGAGAGGATCCCCCTCGTCATCCTCCCGAGAAGAAAAAGATACGGGGAACATAAGAACGACCACCAGTTGGAAATTACAAGGGCGCTTGCAGGGCGGGATGATCAACCGGTTTACGTGGCGGATGAAGAAAACCAATTGTTGGAAAAGATCCTGAAGGCACTTAAGGAAAAGAAGCAATATCCCCCCATGGAAAATCCGGGGAAGGCGAACCTGATCAGGACCATCCGGGAATTCATCAAGACCTGAACTTTGCAGAAAAGGCGGATATCTTCTACAATGTCGTTGATTGCATATCTAAACTATTATACCATGCCTGGGAAATTAGCAAAATAGAAAACTACGTCCCGGGAGTCCAATGAGGAGGAAAGATGGAAAGAATTGTTATCGACAAAAATATTAGACATGGAAAACCGGTGATTAGGGGTACCAGAGTTCCGGTAGATTTAATTCTGGGATCCCTAGCAGGAGGCATGTCTTTCAAAGAGATCTGTGAAGATTATGAGATTGCCGAAGAGGATATAAGGGCGGCGATAGAATACGCAGCCAAAATAGTCTCTAATGAAGAAATACACATTCTCGAGGCGGTGTAGTGCTGAAGATTTTAGTGGATGAAGATATGCCTCGCCCAACGGCAAGATTGCTTCAATCACTTGGTATTGATACGATTGATTTGAGAGATATTGGATTAAAGGGGTCAACCGATGCCGTGGTCTTTAAGTATGCGCAAAAACATAGAATGATAATTATCTCCAGAGATAGGGAGTTCGGAAATGTTCTGAAATATCCTCTTGGGACTCATTACGGAATCATTTGCGTTAACCTTCCCTATACCTTTATTAGGCAGCAAATTTTGGATGCAATTAAAAGGTTCTTTGTTGAAGTAGAAAGAAAAAGATTGCCTAATAATTTGACCATTCTGGAGGTTGGGAGGTATAGAATTAGACAGCGGCCGTAAATTTTTGTTAGTGGATTACTTCTGTTCCTTAAGCTGAAAAGGTCAATATCTTCTACAATGTCGTTGATTGCATATCCAAGCTTTTATTCCATGCCTGGGAAATTAGCAAAATAGAAAACTACGTCCCCGGAGTGGCTCTTGAACCACCGCCTGGACCTCCTTTTTTTGAAACAGACCGGCCTTGTATTCATTGGCGTGGGTCTTTATAACCTGTGCAACCTCTTTTACCATTTCATCATGGTGAGAATGCTCAGCCCTATTGACTATGGCCATCTCAACACCCTGCTCGCCATTTTTATGGTCATCTCGGTCCCGGCCAACACCCTCCAGGCGGCAGCCACGCGGTTCGTCTCTTTTTTCCTGGTCCATCGGCAAATGGAAAAGATGAAAACCCTTCTCCGGCACCTTCTCATCGTGATGGCAATCGTCGCTTCTTTTGTGCTTTTATCCATCCTCCTGGCCAACCCGCTCATCTCCTCTTCGTTGAAATTTGATTCCTGGAGCCTGGTCACCCTTCTTGGAATCAGTCTTTTTTTTGGACTCATCATTCCTGTTCCCTGGGGAGGTCTCCAGGGTCTCCAGAGGTTCGGTTCTTTCTCGGTCAACCTCACCCTCAACGGGGGGCTCAAGCTTCTTTTCGGGTTTCTCCTTGTTCGAATCGGTTGGGGGGTCGAGGGGGCGATGGGCGCCATTGGACTTGCCTATCTCATCACCACCTTTTTATCCCTCCTCATGCTATCGAAAGGATTTCCCGAACACCCCAGGCCCATGCCGCAAGAAGCCTCTCCGGCCGAAACAGAACTCCTTCCTCTGAAAGAGGTTTACGCCTATTTCCTGCCCGCGGGCTTAACCTTTTTCTGTTTTTTAATCCTGACCAATATCGACCTGATCCTGGTCAAACACCTCTTCACCCCCCTGGAAGCCGGGCATTACTCAATTGCACAAATGGCCGGCAAGATCGTCCTTTTTCTTCCCCTGCCCGTCGTGATGGTCATGTTCCCCAAATTCGCCTCCCGGGAGGCCCTTGGAAATACATCTCTACCCCTTTTAAAATTGAGCCTGGGAATGGCAGGCTTCCTCTGCGGCGGAGCCCTTTTCTTCTGTCTTGTTTTCCCACTGGAGGTCATCCGGATCCTCACCGGGAAGACCCTTCCGGAATGCATTTCCCTGGTGCGGCTCTTCTCCGTCAATATGACCTTCTTTTCGCTGATCTTCATCCTCCTTTATTATCATCTCGCAAGGAAAGGGAGAACGTTTCTCCATGTGTTAATCGCTTTGACCCTGATGCAAACCGGTTTGATTCTCCTTTTCCATAAAACCTTGATCCAGGTCCTCCTCATGGTTTGCATTGTGTCCTTTTCTCTATTGATTGTTAATCTCATTCTGATTTATGGCCGCACGGACAACACACCGGTAAGCGAAAGAGGCAGGATAAAATAGCAAAATAGGGAACAATGTCCCCGTTAGACGGCTCCTTTGAAGATGATGTAAAGGGTTTTAAAAATGATCTTGATGTCCAGCCATAGGGACCAGTGATCGATGTAATAAAGATCGAGTTTCAGTCTCTCTTCGAAGGTCTTAATCGCATCCCGGCCGCTGACCTGCCACAGCCCTGTCAATCCCTGCTTGACGCTCAATCGCCTCAATTGATGGAAGGCATACTGTTCCACCTCATCGGGCGTGGGCGGCCGGGGTCCGACCAGGCTCATTTCGCCCTTGAAGATGTTGATGAATTGGGGGGTCTCGTCGATGCTGAATCGCCTCAGCACCCTGCCCACCCTGGTGATCCGGGGGTCGTTTCGCGCCTTTCGTATCGGCCCCTTCGTTTCATCCAACCCTTCGAGCAGGTGAATATGCCGATCCGCCTCCAGGATCATGGTTCTAAACTTATAACAGTTAAATTTCCTCTTGTTGTGGGAGACCCGAATTTGCCGATAGAGGACCGGACCGGGGGAATCCAGCTTGATCAGGAGTCCGACCACGAGGCAGAGCAAGGGAAAGACAAGGAGAACCAAAGAGGAGACGGCAAGATCGATGCCCCTCTTGACCCCGAGCGGAAAAGGGCGGTCCGGGACGGGAGAGAACCGGATGAGGTGAATATCCCCGAGGCTGGTAGTCGTCGATCTGGAAAGTTGCCACTCATAACGGACAGGAACCAGGTAGACCGGGACCCCCACGCTTTCGCAAGCCCTTAAGATATCCTCCCGGTTCGGCATCTCTTCCTCGGAGAGCGTCACAAACACTTCATCAATCACTCTGCCTCTCAAAATCGTTTCAAGGTCCTCAAGGGTTCCTATGATTTTTTCCCGGGGGATGTGGAGAACCCGGGGAGAACAAGCGATGAACCCCAGCAGGTGAAGTCCCCAGAAGCGGTAGGCTTCGATTCTTTCATAAACCTCCCTGGCCCCTTCCCCGGTCCCGATGATGAGGGTTTGATGGACATTGAATCCCCTTTCTCGAATCCTCTCCAGAAAGGAAAGGATCAGAAACCGGAACCCCAACAGAAGGGCGGTATAAAAGAGTCCATACAGAAAAATAAAGAAACGGCTGAAATAGGTGGCCTTGACAACAACATGGACTCCCAGATATAAGGCGGCGATGAAAAGGGCCATGACCCGGAGGATCTTCCAGAAGGTCCTTCCCTTCGACTCCAGGCGAAGGCGATCATATAGTCCGCCCAGGTGAAAAAGGATGAGGCCCAGAGGGATCGCTAAGGCAAGGATCCACGTATAGTAGGCCACCGGGAAGAGCCCGGTAAACAGAGAAGGAAACCTCGGAGCAATGAGGGTGATATGAACATGATAGGCAATATAAAAAGCCGGAACGGACAGGATGAGGTCAAATAGTCTCAGGCCGTTTCGCAGCAACCGGTCTTTTTCCTTCAGCATTGTTAGGACCTTTTTTTAACCCTTCCCGGAGGATCTCCCGGTAAATCGTTTCCGTTGTTTCAGTAATATTTTTCCAGGAAGGGCCCTGTTCAACCCCTTTCCTGGCGTTTTCCCCGAGGACTTCAACCTTCCCCGGGTTCTCCAGCAATTGTTGCAGCTTCAGGGTCAGGTCCTCCAGCCGGTTTGCATCAAAGAGCATGCCATCAAGGCCGCTCAGGATGGCTTCCCGGTGCGGGGGAATGTCGCTCGCGAGACAGCACCGCCCATATCCTTTGGCCTCCATCAGGGCAATGGGGAACCCTTCCAGGCGGGAGGGAAGGACAAAGAGAAGGGTGTTGCTTAAAAGTTCCTCTTTTTCCATGCCCGTGACAAACCCGGTAAAGAGGATTTCCGGATCTCCGGAGCTCAATGCCTTCACGTTTTGAACGTAACCCTCGGTGGCGCTCGATCCCCCGGCAATCACAAGTTTGACCGTTTTCCCATCCGGCCCTGGCCGTTTCACCTGCCGGAAAGATCGGATCAGCCAGTCCACCCTCTTTTCGGGAACAATCCTGCCCAGGAACAAGATGTAATCACTTCCTGTTAAACCATATTTCTCACGGATGAGGCAGGCCGGCCTCGGCGCCGTTTTTTCCACCCCGTGAGAGACATGAACCGTTTTTACGCCATACCGGTTTAGATAGTAGCGTCTCAGGTCTTCAGAGACAACGATGGTCCGGTGCGGGACCCTGGCCGAGAGGTATTCCCCCATTTTCAGAAAGAGCCGGGCAAAGGCCCCCCATTTTTCCGTGTCCCAATCCAACCGATGGACCGTGGAAACGACTTTTTTCCCGAACAGCCTCGGAAGGATGGAAAAGACCGTGGGACCGAGGGCGTGATAATGGATAATGTCAGCCCGTTGAAAGAGTGCATGAACGGAGCAGAGGAGGGAGTGAATGGATGCATCGAGATGTTTTGTCCGGAGGGTCGGGAGATGGATTAACCGGACTCCGTGATGGCGTTTTAGATCTTTCGGGGTGTACCATTTGCGGACATAGACTTCAACGTCATGGCCCGCCTCGGCCAACCCCCTGCTGAGTCCATCCACGTGGACCTCAATCCCGCCGAACGTGGCGGGGATTCCTTTCTGTCCGATAAACAGGATCTTCATCTTTCTATGGGAAGAGGTTTTTAAATTTATTCTTAAGGACCCACATCGTCGGCCTTAAAGGATGCCTTTTGATGGCCGGGCTCGCTGTTCCGATCATCCAGCACTGTTTGGGGCAATGGCGAACCTTTTCCCGAACGGCCCTGGCTTTCTCGGAGGTCCATATCTCTTCAAAAGGACGGTCCAAAAGATTTCCCATCGTTTCAAACCACAACCCCTCTTCCATTCCATTGCAGGGCAAAAGGTTTCCCCGGGGGTCAAGGAAAAAGAGGTCCGTCCCTGCCGTGCAGGGAAGAGGCCTCGGTTGTCCCAGGATGTAACGGATCAGCCCGTCATTGAAAAAGGCGCGGTACCAGTTCTTCACCTTCCAGGTCCCCAGTAACTCCTCGACGAGGCGTTCAAAACACGAAGTCACTTCTTCCTTCTTGAGAATTGCGTTTTCCGATATATGGAAATAAAAGGAGTTATGGACCGCGGCTGTGGCAAATTCTACGCCCATGCTCCTGGACAACCGGTAGAGTTCGACCAAATCGCATGCGTTGCGGTCGGAAACGGTCATGGCCATGCCCAAGTCTTTTACCCCTATCCCCTGAAGCTCCCGGAGAGTCCGCAATCCGTTCTCCGCCCCTCCCTCCATCCCGCGAAGCGCGTCATTCGTCGCGGGAAGTCCCTCCAGGCTGATTCGAAACCCGATGTCCGGGTATCGGGTTGCCAGATGGACGGTTTTCTCCACGAGATAGCCATTGGTGGAGATAACGATTCTTTGCGCCTTTCTTCGAAGAACCCGGACGATCTCTTCCAGGTCTTCCCGGACGAAAGGTTCCCCGCCCGTAATATTGCAGAAGGAGAGGGAAGGCAGTTTTTCCAGCAAGGAGGGATCAAATTCCTCGTCCCTCCTTGCTGGATGCTTCCAGATATGACACCTCTCGCACCGGCTGAAACATCGATAGGTAGTGATGATGGAGGCCTCGAGTCTACGCATCTTTTTTCATCGTCTTCCGATAGAGGGTCATGAGCTTTTCATAATACAGATCAGGATCAAAATTCTCTTCGATAAATTTCCTTCCATTCCTTCCCATCTCAAGGAAGGCCTCCCGGTTCTCCGACAGGAAACGAATTTTCTCCTTCAGGTCTTCCGGGTTTCCCGGTTCAAAGGTCAATCCTGTCCGGTGATCCTCAACGAGCTCGGGAATCCCTCCGATCCTTGCCCCGATCACCGGTTTGCCCATGGCGAAAGCTTCATAGATCACCCGGGGGCTATTCTCATACCATTCCGACGGAACAACGACTGCGGATGCCTCCCCGATCTCCTTCTCCAACTCCTTTCCGGAACGGTACCCAAGGAGGCTCACATTCTCCATCCTCTCCCTTTTTATCTTATCTTCGATAGCCTGCCGCAGAGGTCCCTCCCCGATGATCTTTAATCGGAGAGGAAGGCCTTTCATGGCTTCCAGCAGGGTAAGTATCCCCTTTTCCGAAGAGAGCCGTCCGACATAGCAGATCTCGCCCTCTATTGATGACCAGCAGGGCGTATAGGCCTTCGGATCGACGAAATTGGGCAGGTGGACCGCCTCACCCCGGAAACCCATCTCCTTAACCTTCTCCATGAGAAAACGGCTCGGTGAGATGAAAAGGCCGATTCCGTCATAAATACGGAGAAGCCGGTGATGCAAATACATCTCAGCCGTATTCACCACGCTTTTTAAGAAGGAACGGTGGGTGCACCTTCGAACCGCACACCAGTAATATCTCCCATGGCGGCAACGTTCGCAAGGCTTTCCCTTCCATAGCATCAGATAGTTGGGGCAGACCAGTTTATAATCGTGCATCGTCATGACCGCCGGAAGGCCATGGGCTCGAAACACATCCAAAATGGACGGCGAGATCTGATGGGCGAAGTTATTTAAATGAACAAGGTCGGGTTTCTCCCTCTGAATGAGTTTTTGAACTTTCCTCTTCGACTCGAGGGAGTAAAAGATGCCGAGCGAAAGCCCGAATTTCTTTCCCAGGGCAAGGGGCCGGTGATAATCGATCTCGGAAACGAAGAGATCCCGGTCCGGATAGGGGGGATTCTGGGGATGATCCATCCCCCAATAGATGACTTCGTTCTTCTTCATCGAAAGAAGGGCGCCGGTGGAAAAAGTACTCAGCGCATCCCCCCCCTTGGGATAGAGGAATTTATTAATAAGAAGCAGTTTCATGGTCAGAGCGAGTCCAGGTATCCTAAGGCTTCGAAACATCCTTCCAATTTTTTATAAATCCTGCTTCGGGTCTCCGAGACGGCCCGTGCGATCCGATCCCGGTAAGCCTCGCAGTCCTTCAAAAGGGGCTCTGTGAGGGCCATGATTCGATCGGGCGAGATCTCTGAGATATCTATAGAAAAGGTTTCCAGACCTAAGTTTTTCAGGGTTCCCAGGCTCTTCGCCTGATACCCGATCGAGATAAACGGGGTCCTGGCTAAAGCCGCAAAGATGGCCGAATGGAACCGGGTGGCAATGAGCAGATCAACTTGCGCAAGAAGGTTAACGATTGAAGAGGGAGGGAGAAGATCCGGCAGATCAACGACCGCCAGGTGTCCTTCGGGGACAGATGTTCGGACCTTTTCCCATAACTTCATCGAGATGATCCTGTCGTTTTCAAAAATCCCGGGCCCTCTCGCCTGGGGAAAGATGACGATCGAACCCTTCCAATTCCGGTAAATCGTCTCGCAAGCCTTTTCCAGGGCCTGCAGGTAATTTTCCCGCAATTGCCTCTTCTCGGGATGGGATCTTCCCGGAAAATCCCACTCCCTTACGGTGAGGGCCACAATCGGCCTGGGCAGATTTAAACGGGCGGGGGGCCCGACTCCCTCCTCTCTCATTTCCAGGGAAAATGCCATGTCCGGGCAGATGTCTAACTTTCCCTGGTCCTTCTGCCTTAATAAGCCCTGGAGGAGATGGAGGGAAACATCCTCGCGGGCAAAGATCTTTTTGACGTTTCGGTTTTCCAGGATTCTCCTGAGCATAACAGGCGCAACGGAATTGTAAAAGGGTCCGAAGGACTGCGGAAAAAAAAAGACGGGTTTTTCCCATCGGACGGTTGCCGCGAGAGGAAGCCAATTCTGAAAGAATATGGGTCCCGGGAAAACGCTCCGGTTTGAATAGAAATATCCTCCCCCGCTGCTGATAACAAGGTCGCTCTCTTTGATCGCCCGGGCGAGGCGGCCTTTCGGTTTCAGCGTGATTAAGTCCTTAAGACATGCCATGAGTTTTTGACCTTTTCCGGCGAAGAGACTGGGAGGGGAAATGAAGGGAGAATGGACATGGATCCCCATCGGCCCGTAAAAAAGCCGGTCAAGATCGGGGGTCCTTGATGTGAGGCCAATCTCGGGGTGAGAAAAAACCTTTCGACACCACTGAACCTGGGCAAGAACGATTCCCGCATCCCCTGTGTTGAGAACGGAATGTGTATTTAAGAGGAGAATATTCATTTTAACAATCTTTTACCTCCCCATTCTCTTCTCTCCCATTCATCCATTTCCCTTAAGCAAAAACCTGAAAAGTCTGAACAAATCTCTTCCAACCTCCATTTGATTAAAGGTGTTCGGAGGACACGCTCCACACTTCCCCTCAATCAATGATTGCCGATATTCAAGATTGTTCGGATCGAAATAGCAATCGTAAGCCGATCTTTCACGGCAGTTGCCGATTGAGCGGCTACTCTTGCAGTAATAAAGCAAGCCCTCTGATCCCAAAATGACCCCCCCCATGGCATAATGGCAGGCGAGCTTCCGCCTTTTCGAAAACTCCATCATATCCGCCAATTCGACATACCTCAAGGCGTGCTGAAAATAAACTTTCCTCTTGTTGGCTAATTTTCTTAAGAATTCGACCAGGTAAGGTCTATCCTTCTCATTAATTTCAATCCCTTCAGCCATCTCAATGTTATGGAAACGATCCCTTATTTCCCCCAGCGTAAAATTAACAGGAATTTGATTTTTCTGATCCCATTCGATCATTTCTTCCAGATGGTGAAGATTTAAGTTCGAAATGACGCAGTTGACGGAAAGATAAAATGGATTGTGTTGGCGTATTTTCTGCATTCCCTTTAATGCCTGTATCACCTTCTCATAAGTGCCCTTTATCCCTGAAATGGTATCGTACCGTGGTCCAATGTCATGCAATGAAACCGAAATCGAAAAAAGAATCCCCTGCCTTCGGCATCGGTCTGAAATCCGGGCGGCATTTTCTATTGTTCTATGGGGGGGCACTCCATTCGAGTTGAGGGTGATTCTTTTTATTCTCCGCAATTTAGAAATAAGAAGATCGACTATTTCAATAAGGTCTTCTCGAAGATTCGGTTCTCCCCCGTTAATATTGATTGTTTCAAGCTTGGTAAAAAGACGGTCGGAAAGAATACGATCTAATTCCGGGAGGGTTAATTCGTTGGATAGGGATTTGCCCTGTTGCTTCCAGATGCCGCACATTCTGCATCGCATATTACAGCGGTAGGTAACATAGAGGCAAATGGCCCGCGGCAAAAGAGGGCGTTGGATCAAGGGTTGTAAGAACCTGTATTGGATAAGGTTCTTTCCTAAGCCGAGAGGAGAGGAAATCATCTTTAACCTGGGATGGGTTAAGAGAGCCTTCAACATTTATTTTCTTTTCAGGACCTGTTTATTTTAGAGCTGACGAAGCGAAATTTTGAAGGGGGATCTACTTTGATGGAGTCGACCAATATGAAATGAATGTTCATTTCACTCCCTAATAGCCCTTTCAAGCTCTCTTTAATCAACGTCAGGCTCTCGTGGCTAAGCTCAGAGGGCTCGATCTCCACGTTCAGTTCATTCATTTTTTCCTGGATCGCTCTCCATTGCCTGATTCCTGAAATTTTTTCCATGAGATAAAGGAAAGGTTGGGGAGAAATGCGCTGACCATTTTGTAATGTGATAAAATCATCCGTCCTGCCATGGATGGAATCTAAAAGCTCCAATCCCCTACCGCATCTCGGTTCTTGTCCGGAAAGGGTCACCTGATCCTCTTGCTTATAACGGATAAAAGGCATGGCGTAAGATTGGAGATTGGTAATGACCACCTCCCCTGTTTCACCTGGCGCAACGGGCTTCCCCTGGTTTAAAACTTCAACGATGACCATATCCGAACAGAGATGGTAGCCTGAACATATCTCACATTCCCAGGCAAGGCACCCTCCCTCGTAAGAGCCGTAAATGTCTACTCGCTTGCCCTGAAACACTTCTGAGAACAATCGCCGGGTAGCTTCATCAAGAATCGCCGAACTGTGAAAGATGATCTTTGGCTTGAACTCTTTGATCCCTGATCTCTGAACGGCTTCAGCCAGCATCCTCAACGTCCTCACATATCCTATGAGGACCTGGGGCTTCCATTTTCGAATCTCCTCGATCCACTTCTCCTCAGCATCCCAGGCAGATATCTCCCTCCTTCTAAGAAGCCCCAAATATTCATACCATGCTTTTTTTCGATGAAGAGTTTTCATCCCCTTAAAATCGGCCAACTTGTGCCAAGGTTTCATTCCCCCAGCTAAAAAGGCGCGGACCCAGCTGAGATTCATTAAGGTAACATCGTGAGGATCATAATATAGTTGCATGGGAATCCCCGTTGTTCCACTCGTATAGAAAGTCTTACAAATCTCAAGCCTTAGAGCATTGGAGGTAATATCTTTCAAAGGAAGTCCCTGGAGCTGTCTCTTGGAGGTCAGAGGAAGAAACTGAAGATCTTCTTTCTTCCGAATGTCAAAGGGCTTGATCTTCAAAGAATCAAATAGGTTCCTGTAATAAGGGACATTCTCGTAGACATAATGAATCAGCTTTCTTAATTTTCTTTCTTGTATCTTTTTAATCGTTTCGGGGTTTTTCCACTGGTTTCTGATCAACCCGTATAGGTGAATGGCATGATGGGGAAGCATTCGTTGAACCCCTTAACAAGGGCTGGATTTATTGATTATCGGTAAGTCTTCCGATTTTCAACGCTCTGACCAATTTCAAAACGAAATGGGGAATGTAGTAATCGAGAGGAAACGAGAAGAACCTTGTTTTCCATCTTATTCTGGCGAAGGACTTTAATATTCTTACAAGAAAGGGAAACCGGAAGGACCGGATCTCCTTTCTAAACGCAATCGTCCTGTAATAGCCGACAAACCTTGCCCTTCTGTCAACAAATGGAAGGAGGGGCTGCTTAGGTCCCCATTGGACTGACCAATCCTTTATCCGCTGAGGAGGATGGAACCCTTTTTCGATTGCTCTGTCATAGAGAGGGGTCCCGGGATAAGGAAAGAATAGAGCCGGTCCTGAAGCAATCGTCACACCCATGTTGTCCAACTCATCGATGAGTTGGAAGGTCTTGAGCATATCCGACCACGTTTCTCCGGGGACGCCATACATAAATCCCATCAAAAGGTTAATCTTGCTTTTGAGACATAGTTCTGCGGATTGGTAAATGTCGCCTAACGAGATATCTTTTTCCATCAGGTCTAAGACCCTTTGAGATCCTGATTCGGCACCAATCCGTAATTCGAAGCAATTGCAGGCTTTCAGCTCTCCGATGAACTTCTCCCCCCATCGGGCCAGATCATTCGCTCGGATGGATGAACTCCAAGGAAGATCGATCTTTCGAATGATGGAAAGGGCTCTATCGCGATTCGTAAAGAAACCATCGTCTTCAAATGCAATAGCCGTTACCCCATAATTTATTTTTAGAAACTCAATTTCTTTAACAACCTTCTCCGCAGACTGGGCCCGAAAATGGCGTTTGTTAACCGATTGATTATAACAGTAACCGCACCTCCAAGGGCAGCCTCGACTCGTAATCATCCCGGCCACTTTATAGGTTGCCATTTGGGAACCAATGCTGGAATAGAAGTAGTCGCCTTGACGAAGGTATCTATTCATATCGAGAAGATGCCAAGCGGGCGAATAATGATCGAGGTGGGCAATAAAGGGGCGTGAGGAAGTGACTCGGATCACTCCATTTTCCTTATACCCGATTCCCTGAATGGATTCCAAGTTGGCCGGGTGGGGACCTTTGTCCGCCAAGGTATTAGCCAGATCAATGATCGTCTTTTCGCCCTCGCCGAGGACAACCATATCTAAACAATCTTCCCTGAGTGTCTGTTCCGGGAGCATAGTAGGATGTATCCCGCCCCAAATGACTGGGACACCAACTTCCTTCTTAATCTTGCTGGAGACGATTAAAGAAGGAAGGAGGGAAGGTCCTGTGAAGGTTGAAACCCCGACAAAAAGAGGAGGGTTCATGCGAACCCTATCCACAATGGCCTGGATATTCTCGGAAGTTCCTCTTTCATGAAAAAGTTTAACATGAAACCCTTCTCCTTCCAGGGATGAGGCAAGGTATAAAATACCAAAAGGAGGGGCCATGGAGTAACTTTCATAATCCGGCTCCAATTTAATAAGGAAAACATCGGCCATTGGATATCTACTCTTAGGAGAAAACGCACCACCCATTAGAAATCCCAACCGTTGCAACTCGAAACCGAATTGCGAATGGGTCCCCGATCGTAGTATTTTTAAATGTGCACCATCGGAGAGCAACGAAGAGTTATTTAAAAAAGGATGATAATTTATTGTAACTATAAATAATTCCTTGGACCGTGTCAACAATCGCTGGACTGGCGTCATTTGCAGAAAAAATCAATATCTTCTACAATGTCGTTGATTGGGTAACCATCTCGGCCCGATTGAGGATTTCAGGTCTGGCTGGAAAATCAGCCCGATAGATAACGACATCCCCGGAGTTGACTTTCGGATGCAGTTTCGCCTCTTTTGGCTCCTTCCCCTTTCCCTTGTGGTTGGAATCCTGACGGCAGGTCTCCTGTCCGAGCTCTATCTTGGTGACGAGATCCATCACTATCGTTTTGCCAGGGACATCTTTGAAGCAGGGGAGAGGGTCCCCTTCGACCCTGTTTATGGGAGGAATTTCTCTCATCGGAACTATTACTATGCCCCTCCCCTTTGGCATCTCGGATTGGCCTTCCTCTGGAAGCTGACCGGGGGGATTTCTTTCGGGGTGGCCCAGATCTATCATACCCTCTTTTATGCCCTCCTGTTGGCGGCCACCTACTTTCTCGGGAAAGACCTGTACGGAGAGAGGGAAGGACGTTATGCGATGGTCTTGGTCGGCAGCGTCCCGATGGTCGTATCTTTTGGAATTCTCTTTTATGTGGATGTGCCCCTGGCCGCTTTTTCGACCCTGACACTCCTTCTACTTGTTAAGAAGCGGGAATTCCTGGCAGGGCTTGGATTCGGCCTGACGTGCCTGACCAAACTGCACGGGCTTTTTTTCGGGCCCCCTCTCCTGGTCATGATCTTCCTTCTCCGGAAGCGTGAGATGTGGCTTCAAAAGGTAGTTCTTTTTTCAGTCGGAGCGCTCCTCCTGATCGGACCTGATTTCTACTGGAGGGAAAAACATTTAGGCATGGAAGCCGCTCTTGGAAGTCCGAAAAAATATCTCAAGTTTATCATTCACCGGGGATCCCAGCTTTCCGAGACGACCCGTGAATGGCTCCAGCCGGAGAGATCCGCCCCTTCTCCACCCATTCGGACATACTACAACTCCTCTTTTTCAAAAATAAAGGACCACGCCAAATATTTCGGAGTTCCCCTCCTCGGCCTCCTCTTGCTTCTCCTCCTGCGGAGAAGGGTTGAAAGGAAGGATCTCTTGATCGGCATTCCTCTCCTCTTCTATTTTCTGTGTTTCCTTTTTGCCTATGGAATCCGGGGAGACATCCGGTATCTGTTGTCCCTGACCCCTCTCCTTTGCGTCATCGCATCAAAAATGATCTCCTCCTTCAGGAGGCCTTCCTATAGAACAATCATCCTTATCCTTTGCCTCCTTCAGTTTCTCGCCACCATCACTTACACGGCCGCTGAACGGAAGGTCCCTCCCGGGATCCGGGAGGGAATGGATTACATCAACAGGACCCTCCCCGACAAGGCCTCCGTTCTCTATATCGAATTAAATCTCACGGAATTCACCAGGCAGAAGGCTGTTTGGGACACCCTCTTCTGGGATATCCGAAGACTTCTCTGGGCGGATGATGAATCGATTAAAACCGCATTGAAAAAAAACAGGGTTTATTTTATTTTGATTAAAAAGACTCGGATCTATGATGATCGAACCATTCGCCACACCGGGGGTTACCCCGCCTCCTTTGTTAATCGATTGAATCATTTTCCCTTCCTGGAGCCGGTCTTTAAAAACGGGGAGCTGGCTTTGTGGAAACTCCGGGAGGAAGAGAGGGGAGTTTGAACGATTTTGTGCCTCTGATCAGCGTGGTCGTCCTCAACTGGAATGGTCTCCCGGTCATCGAGTCATGCCTGGAATCGATCCTCCGCCAAACCTACCAACCTCTCGAAGTCATCGTCGTGGACAATGCTTCGGAAGATGGTTCCCCTGATTTGATCCGAAATCGTTTTCCCCTGGTCCGGTTGATCCTCAACGAAAAAAACCTCGGTTTCGGAGGGGGAAACAATCTGGGGATCAAAGCCTCCAAGGGACGATACATCATGATCTTGAATAACGACACCCGTTTGGATTTAAAATGCCTTGAGTTTTTGATGCAGTCGCTCGAAAGAGACCGGAGGTATGGAGCCGGCGCTCCCAAAATTCTCCTCGATCATCAGAACAATCTGATCGATGCGGCGGGGATCGTCGTCTATCCGGACGGACTTTCCATCGGCAGGGGAAGAATGGAGCAAGCGGAACAGTACGATGAAGAAACCGAGGTCTTCTGCGCAAGCGGTTGCGCCGGGCTCTTCCGCCGGGAGATGATAGAGGAGATCGGCCTTTATGATGAAGATTTTTTTGCCTATGCGGAGGATACGGACCTGGGCTGGAGGGCCCGGTTGACCGGATGGAAATGCATTTACAACCCTCAAGCCGTGGTCTACCACCTCCATTCCTCCAGTACGGGAACCTTCTCGCCGTTTAAAGCCTTTTTAGTTGAGAGAAACCGAATCTGGGTGGCCCTTAAAAATTTCCCAGTCCCATTGCTCTTTGCCGGCCAGGCCTATACCCTGTGGAGGTACCTCTTCAATATTTATCTCGTATTCACGGGGAGAGGGGCGGCCGGGAGCTTTACCCGGGAATACTCGAAATCTCAGCTCTTAAAAATTATGATAAAGGTCTATTTCTCGGTTCTCAGGCGCCTCCCCCTCATCCTGAAGAAACGATCCGAGTTGGGACGGCGCAGGGGACTGGACCGTAAAAAAGCTTATTTGCTATTAAACCGGTTTGGGATTTCTACAAAGGCTTTAACGTTTAAAGAATAGATAAGGCGGCTTTCCCCGTTGAAAAGGAGGACTGCCCGCGCCAGGAACGAAGAATGAAAAAAACGTTATGGATCCTTCTCTCCTGCTCCATCGGAATCATCGCCGTGGGTCTTTTGTCCGATCTTTATTTGGGCGATGAGATCTATCACTTCCGTTTTGCAAGAGATATCTACCGAACAGGGGAACGCGTCACCTATGACCCGTTCTTCGGAAAGGGCTTTACCCTGCAAACCCATTATCAGATCCCTCCCCTGTGGCATCTGTGCTTGGCTTTCCTCTGGACCGTTGCCGGGGGGGTGTCCTTTGCCGTCGCCCAGGTTTACCATGCTCTTTATTTTGTCCTTTTGCTTGTTGCCGCCTATTTCCTGGGAAAAGAGCTCTATGGAGAAAGGGAAGCCCATTATTCCTTAATCCTGGCCGGCACGGTTCCGATGATCATCAGTTTCTCCATTCTCTTCTATGTCGATATGCCGCTCACTGCGCTCACCGCCCTCACACTTCTCCTGATCCTGAAGAAGAGGCATCTCGGGGCAGGTCTTGGTTTCGGCTTGATGTGTTTCACTAAATTTAACGGCTTTTTCTTCTTCTTCCCCTTTGTCGGGGTCATTTTCTATCTAAATTATAGGAACAGATGGCTTTTAAAGATTCTCGCCTTCTCCCTGGCCTCCATGCTCATCATCATTCCCGACCTCTACTGGAGGGAAACTCATTTCGGCACGGAAAGCCACATCGGAAGCCTTAAAAATATTATGCGAAATATCGTCTACCGAGGATATGAAAGGTCCAGGGATATTAAAATCGCGCTATCTCCCGGAGAAAAAAAATCTGCCCAGAAGAAGGCCGAGGGGATAAGGCCCGACCCGAAGGAAAAGGCGGTAGGGAAGCCCGATCCGGGGAGGGTTGACGCCGGCCAGCCCGACTCCAGTCGGAGGAAAGTCATTTTGGTTTACAACTCCTCTTTTACGAATATCAAAGATAACGTAAAGTATTTTGGGTTGGGCCTTCCTTTTCTTCTCATCCTCTATTTGATGAGACGGAGATTTGAGAAAAAGGATATCGTCCTCTGGGGCCCGATCCTTTTTTATTTCCTGCTCTTCCTCTATTTTTTCAAACCCTCCGGGGACATCCGTTATCTTCTGCCCATCGCCCCTTTATTGTGTATCGTTGCCTCGAAACCCCTCGCCTCGTGGGGAAATCGAAAAGGAGTCTCCGTCCTTCTGGCCATCTGCCTCATTCAGTTTGTCAGTGTGCTTGTTTATGTTTATACCCAACGGCAAATCTCACCGGAGATGGACCGCGGAATTGGATATATCAAAATGCATACGCCGGAAGACGCCAGAATCGTTTATCCCGAGTATAATTTGACGGAATATACGAACCGGAGGGTCGTCTGGACAACAACCTTCTGGGATCTGGGAAAGGTCCTTTGGGGAAGTGACGAGATGATCCGGGACGCCTTGAAAAAAAATCATATCCGGTATATCCTGATAAAAAAGACGAGGGTTTACGATGACAAGGACATTCATCATACGGGCGGATACCCGAAATCCTTCGTCGACCGGCTGCCCGGCCTTTCGTTCCTCGAACTCATATTCGAAAATGATGAGTTGAGCCTCTGGAGGCTTGAGAAGGATGAAACGGAGGAACATCGCGGGAGGACGACATCCGGATGAAAATCGCCATGTTTTACGAACTGTTCTGGCCCGCCAAGGGTGGGATAGAGGCCTGGATTGCCAGTATCTCAAGAGAGCTGGTGAAAAGGGGGCATCAGGTGGATGTCATTACGGGATCAGAGATGGCCCATGACCCCCAGTCTCAAGAGTGGTGTACAACCAGGGCAGAGCCGGGGGTTTACCTAATGGCTAATTATTTTCCAAAAGGGAAGGGTACGCCTGACTGTGGCAGGCAGTTGTGGAACCGAGAGATCTCATGGCATTTTTCGGATCTCACTTCTCAATTCTTGACAGGGCATCTGTAAAGTGAGTATATAAAGGTTTGGGAAAGGGTCTAAAGAAGTCCGGAGTTGAAAAACAGGCTAATGGGGTGTATAGTAAACCCCGTTAGAGAGCCTTAGGCGCTCCAACGGGATGGCTCACACGGGGCACTTGCCGCGCAAGCGCTGGCGCAGCGGGTTAAACCTCGTGTTCGCTAAAAAAGGAATTAACTCATCCCCGCTGCAAGCAGCGGGGCTTTCTAACGGGGTAAACCTAAATTGAGCGATTCTTCAGTGTCATTGCGACTTGACCGGGGTTAAATGTGCAAAGTGGGTTCGCACGCAACCCATGTTTTACGATGTAATATGTTTCAGGGGAGCCGTATCTGTGGGAGACAGAAGATTTAAAGAAGAGGCAGGGTTAGAAAAACTTCTAACAAAGATTCGGCAGGATGAGGATGTATTGGCCGCCTTCCTCTTTGGGAGCGTTGCCAGGGGGGAGCGGACTCATTTATCGGACATGGATATATGCCTTTTGCTTGGGCCTGCATCCACATCCTTTGAACCAACGGCACTTTCTCGTAAACGGCTGGATTATCTCAAGGATTTTGCTTTCGATATTCAGATTTTCCAACAACTTCCTCTTTATGTTCGACGAAGAGTATTGAAAGAAGGTCGGATTTTATTTGTTCGGAATGAAGCGCTCCTTTATGAATTAGCTCTCCGCACGGCACAGGCATTTGAAGACTTCAGGCCTTTTTATTTCAGTTACTTAGAGGAGGTGCGAATTGCTGGATCGTGAACGCCTGCTCGCCAAAATGGATCTTCTTGATGGATATCTCAAGGAGATTCGTGAGATCCTGCCTTCCAGTTTTGAGGATTATAAAAAGATCGAGAAAAGGCGTGCCTGTGAACGTCTCCTCCAAGTCTCCATTGAATGTGTTATTGACATTTGTGGTTTGGTGGTCATTGGGCTGCGCCTGGGGTTGCCCGCCGAGGAGGATGATTTATTTGAGAAGTTAGAACAGGCGGGAATCATCTCTTCACCAAGAAACGAAGCTCTTAAAAAAATGAAGGCATTTCGAAACATTCTGGTTCACGAATATGGGCATATTAACGACATGATCGTTTACGAAGTCTTGCAAAATAATTTGAATGACTTTGAGATATTTAAGCGAGAGATTTTGCAAGCCGTTCAATAACGGAATAGCGACAGCGGATGGGTGACCCCGAGAGTTTCCTTTGTCATTTTATGCGAATTTCTTTCCTAACCTTCAAACCGGCCTTAACCAATTTAACGATCCTAACGCTTTCAACCACAGAACCATTGACGGAAACGTAACGTCAACCGGCCTGAGAGGAAATTGGGGGTTAGGGCAAAAACAGGTTTTGAAAAAGGTTTAAAGAGAACAATGGAATACAAAATTAGACAAACGAGATAAACAAAAAAACTGAAAAAGGCGAGACATATGACTTGTAGTGTAGGGCTTTATGTCCGTAGCAGGGTTCGTAGATGCGGTTGCGTCAACGCATGCGCGTACGAGGACCTGCACTACGGGATATGGATAGGCAGATGAAAATCCTTGTGATCATTCCGGCCTATAATGAAGCCGAATCCCTCCCGGCGGTCATCCGGGAGATTCGGAGCCACCTGGCCCGGGCTGACATTCTGGTCGTGAACGATGGGTCCACCGATTTCACAGGAGCCATCGCCAGGGAGGAAAAGGCCCTGTTGCTGGAGCACCCTTATAATATGGGGATCGGGGCAACCATGCAGACCGGCTTTCTCTATGCCTTGAGAAACGGCTACGACCTCGCGGTCCAGGTCGACGGCGATGGCCAGCATGATCCCGAACATATCCCGGATTTGATCGCCCCGATCCTCAAGGGGGAAGCCGATGTGATCATCGGATCGCGATATCTTGAGGCCGGGGGCTTTCAGTCTTCCATCCTGCGGCGTGCCGGCATCCGATTCTTTTCGGTCCTCAATTCGGCATTGACCGGGAAGAAGGTCACTGATCCCACGTCCGGGTTCCGGGCCTACAACCGCAAGGCCGTCGCTCTCCTGGCAGAGGACTATCCTTCGGACTACCCGGAGGCCGAATCGCTCGTGCTTCTTCACAACCATAAGATCCTTTTTAAGGAAATACCCGTCAGGATGAGGGACCGGCAGGGCGGAATTTCATCGATTAATCTCCTGCGATCCGTTTACTACATGCTCAAAGTCACCCTCTCGATGATCATCGGCATGTTAAAAAGGAGATGACCATGTTTTCGAGTCGAATTCAACTATGGGCCGTCATCGCTTCCATCCTCCTCCTGCTTGTCATCATTGAACTGATCCGCCGCAAAAACCTGAAAGAGCGATACTCCCTTCTCTGGCTGATCACCGGGGGAATCTTTTTGATCCTTTCCCTGGAGCTTGATTATCTGACCCCCATCGCCCAATTCTTCGGTTTCCTCGTCGCCTCCAATGCCCTGTTCCTTGCCGCGTTTCTCTTTCTGGTCATCATTTCCCTTGGAATGACGATTGCGGTTTCAAACCTCTCCGAAAAAAACAAGCGGCTCACCCAGGAGCTGGTCTTGCTGAAAAAAAGGGTGGAAGACCTTGAGCTCCCACCACCCGGCTCCAAATGAAAAAATCGTTTCATTTGACTATGAACCGGAAAATGAAATCCTATCTGATCCCTCTTGTGTGCCTATCCGTACTGACCGTTGGTCTGTATATCCATTCACTGAACAACCACTTCTTTTTCGACGACCTGCCCAATATTGTTGAAAATCCCTATACCCGCAACCCAATGGACATCCCCCTTTTTCTCAAGGGCTTAGGGACCCATCAGAGCTGGTTCAGGATATTACCTACTTATTCTTTTGCTCTGAATTACCATGTTCATCAGCTCAACGTCTTCGGCTATCATCTTGTCAACTTAATCCTTCACCTGCTGTCCGGTTTCCTGGTCTATTTCATCGCAAGAGACCTCTTCCGGTTAACATTGCATAAAAAAGAAAATTCCATTGACAAAAGCTCGGACTTCGAGGACAAAAAAATTGTCTTCTTATCCCTTTTTACCGCCATGATTTTCATTGCCCACCCGATCCAGGTCAACACCGTCGCCTATATTGTCCAGAGAAACGAAGGGATGTCCGCCTTTTTCTATCTTCTCGGTTTTTTTCTATTTATCAAGGGAGCGTTAAACAAAGGAATAAAAAGGTGGCTCTGTTTAACCGGGACAGGATTCTCCTTTCTGGGTTCGATCTTTTCGAAAGAGATCGGTTTCACCCTGCCCCTTATTCTCGCCCTTTTTGATTTTCTATTTCTTTGTAAAACAGGAGAGGACATTATAAAAAGATTAAAAATATACCTCCCCCTTCTCCTCGGGGTGACGGTCTATATCGCTTTCTTCTTGAGGGGGGGACTGTTGTATCAATTTATGGGGAGGGCCGAAGGATGGCGATGGACCCCCTGGGAGAACCTGCTCACCCAATCGAACGTGATCCTCCAATATATGAAGCTCCTTTTCCTTCCGTTGCCGGGGTGGCTGAACATCGACCATGACTTTCCGGTGTCCAGATCCCTGTTTGAATATCCAACCTATATCTCTGCCGCTCTCATTGTTCTTCTTCTTTTTCTTGCCCTCTTTTTGATCAGGAAGAATCGATTGGTTTCATTTTCAATCCTCTGGTTTTTTGTTGTTCTGGCCCCCACATCGAGCGTGATTCCCATCTGGGATATTATGGTGGAGTACAGGCTCTATCTTCCTCTCCTCTCCTACGCCTTTCTTCTCGGGCTGGCCGTGCATTATTTATTCAACGTTTTTAGAAAATTTCTTTCTCTGAAGTTAAGCTTGGGAGTGGTCCTCGGCCTCTCTTGCCTCCCCCTGATCTTTTACTCCCATGTCACCCTTCACAGAAATGATGTTTTCAAGGACGAGTTAACCGTGTGGAGCGATACGGCAAAAAAATCCCCCCAAAAGATGAGGGTTCGCCATAACCTGGGAAGGGCTTATTTTAATCGAGGGCTGATTGATGACGCGATCCGGGAGGGGGAGATCGCACTGGAGCTCAGCGCCCACATCAAGAATAAAACGAATGTCAAATTTGTCTTAAATCTCCTGGGCGGCGGCTATTTTCGAAAGGGAGAGAATGAAAAGGCGCTCGACCTGTTTCAGAGGGCCGCGGAGATAGATCCACAATTCGCCACGGCATACTATAACATGAGTTGTGTTTACGCCAATCAAAATGAGAAAGAAAAGGCCCTGAAATATTTAAAGCAGGGAATCTCGCTCCATCGGATCTATAAAGAGAAAGCAAGGGGAGACAGGGACTTTGAATTATTGAGAGGGGATAAAGATTTTGAGAAATTGCTGGAGTAAATTCCTGAATCGACCTCCGGCCCCTCCTTTGATCCCGAAACCGTAAATTCCCTCCGGAAATGCCGGATCGCCGTCAAACTCAACCTCGTAAGCGTCGAACCGCCGGAGCAGAAGCTCAAATGCCTTCGGGGTAAACCTCCAGTAATCGCTCGGATAATCATGGATGGGAAAATTCATGACCGATGACAGAATGACCATGCCTCCCGGCTTCAGGACGCGATAGACCTCCTCCATCGCTCGGTGAACATTTTCGACATGTTCAAGGGTATCGAAGATGAGGACAGTTCCGATGCTGTTGCGCTTGATCTTCAGACAGTGAACATCTTCGACACGGTCCACGCCCAACCCGGGTCTCATATCGCAACCGACATAGGCTTTCCCCGGGAAAAAGCGCCGCAAGTCCGCAAATTCCTCCTGTCCCTCAACACGGTAGGAGCCGATCTCATAGACAGGTCCCTGGATGGAATACCGTTCAAGAATTCGACCCAAATAATCCTTGACGGATTGTCGCATCGCTTACTCACCCAGTAAAAAAATAGCAAGATCTTCTGCGTTCATCTCTGAGGTGACGACAACCCTCTTGATCCGGTAAGGATCATCTCCCGGGAAATTTCCACCCCAGTCGCTCGTAAACGCCCCCCGGTAGCTTTTTTCCAATTGACGGATCAACCCTTCATCATAAATTCCCCAGGGATAGGCGAAATAGTCTACCTTTTTCCCCGGTCCGATGGCTTGTTCGATCATCCTTTTCGAATGGAAAATCTCCCGCTGGATCCTCAACCCCTTTTGAACATCCGTTTCGTACCTTCCCCTCTCCGCCGTGCTTCCTCTGAAATTCTCAACCACCTGCTGAAGCTCTTCTCTCCAGTTTTCTCTTTTAAAGAAGGCCTCTCCTCCGTTTTGAGCCACATAATTCACGCAGCGGTCGGTCAGCCTGCGGTCCGGAGTGTATCGGTACCGGACCAATTCGGCATCCAGTTCATAAATCGGCGCGCCTAACCTCCGGTCCATCCCCTTGATTAAAAAATAATCTTCGAAATTCTCCCCGGAGTAGAAATCAATGATTTTGGGACCGGTAAAGATGAGGCTGTGCGTATGGCTGTGATTTTCAATTCTCAGAACATTGCTCCGGTCCGCCTCTTTCCACCACTTCCTGTCCGTGGATTGAAAAAAGGGGGGACCTGTCATGACAAAGGCCGTGCCCTGGTATCCGAACTCTTGAAGGATGGGATAGACGATTTCGTAGTTTTCGATCGTCCCGTCGTCAAAGGTGAGAAGAAAAGGTCTGGGAGGAAGAATCGGCGCTCGCCCCTCCATATAGTCGACCAATATTTCGATTGAGATGGTCTCAAAACCCATCTGCCTGAGCCAGATGCAATGCTCCCTGAAGGTGTCTTCAAACCCCTCTTCCCATGGATGATACAGCAGAACAAAAACGGGGGGGTGAAAAGAAGAGTCCGCAGAAGCGCCCCCCTTTGGGCCTTCCCAGGGGGCCCCGGTTAAAAAAAAGAACCCCACCAGAAGGACAATCGATATTTTTCTAAAAACGGTCCGCATTTCAACCCCCCCCTATGGCTTCACCCCGGGTCTCATTTTATCTTCAAAGATTTCAACCGGTATTTTTTTCTTTAATTCCCCAATCTCCCGATCGATTCTATCCATCAGTTTTTGACTCCTCAGCCGGTTCATAATCTCATCCCTTAATCTTTGGAAGGTAGGCTTGGGGACAATGGTCCTCTCATCCAGGTGGAAAATGTAGTAATCTCCATCTATTTTCACGATCGGGCTCAGCCCCCCTTTTTTCAATTCCACCACGGCGTTTTCAATCTCTTTTGGGCCTTTTCCTCTCTCGAACCAATCCATTTCTCCCCCCAGGTGCTTGCTGATGGGATCCGCGGATTTTTCCATAGCTATTTTTCTAAAATTTCCTCCTCTTTTTAGCTGCGCCAACACTTCTTTTGCCTCTTCTTCGCCTTTTAAAATAATTTTACTGACTTTAAAGTGTTCCTTTTCCCGGATCTCCGGGTGGGTGTTGTAAAAATGTTCAGCCTCTTCCTCTGAAACCCGGACTTCTTTTTCATGATATTTTTTTATGTATTCCCTGATCAAAAAATCATCCCGCATCATCCTCAATCTGGCTTGAATCTCGGGATCCTCCGGGAGCCCCTTGTTCCTTGCTTCGATCATAAAGAGCCGGCCCGTGATTAAGTTGTTCAGGAATTCCTTCCTTTTTTCCGCATCATTCTTCAATTCTTCCTGGACCCCCGGAGGGTAACTCTTCAGCCTCCGGTCCACATCCTCCCTCGTAATCACTTCCTCTCCCACCTTCGCCAGGATATCATCCTTACCCTGAGACAATCCCTGCGGAACCTTCGTAACGAAGATGAGCAGAATGATCAATGCCGCAAACTTCCATCCCCTTTCCATGCCTCTCCTCCTTTTTTAGGCTGAACTGGTGTCGCTCTCCTTCCGGGCGACAATGATGAATTCGGAACTAAACGGTTTGAATATCTTTTCCGCCAACACTTCGATCTTATCAACCAACGAAGCGACGACATGCCAATCGTACGCCTTCCCAAGATACTCCATGATCCTCTTCACGGCCCTTTTCCCGGGATACACGTCGTGATATAAACAGAACCCGATGGGATAAGCCGCTGACTCGACATAAAAACTCTTTTCCGGCCGCCATCCTCCCTGTTTGACCAGGCGAAGGATATTGGGCAGGGCATTCATCTTTAAAAAAAGCTTCTCCTCCGCGAGGCGCTTGCAGATCCAGTAGAGTAGCGGGTTGTAACGATTTGCCTCCACGATTAAAAGATGGCTGGAGAATGGCAGGCAACTCCTCAGGTAATCAGCGGGAGATTCCATATGATGAAGCACATCCTTTAAAAAGATGAGATCGACTTCCTCGTCCAGCGAAATCCTGTCCAGCGCCGCCTTTCTGAAGGTGACGTTCTTGAGCCCCATCTCCCTTGCCATGGTCTCGACTTTTTCGATGCATTTTTCGTTTGTGTCAAGGCAAATTAATTGATCCACCTGCCCGGAAAGGAAAAACGTCGCCATTCCATCTCCGCAACCCACCTCCACCCCCACCTTCGGTTTTCGGTGCAAGGCGCCAAAGGCCCTGGAGACGATTTTCTCATAATGCTTGAATGCCCAATAACTTCCGCAGTAATATTGCTCCAAAAAATCCCTGTGGGGATGGTCCATGTTTAGGGGTCCGTTCTTTTCCCGGCCCGAAGGATAAAGAGGTCCGCCCCTGGGGGACGCGCATTCAACCACCACATCGTTCCTCTTTTTTTTCTCTCCAGTAAGTCATTTCACTCCAGAACAAGGGGCCTTCGTTCCCGACGGGGCCGAACTCACAGCTTCCGCACACCGGCATCGCAGCGCGGTTTTCCTGCATGGCCTGCCTTATCATCCGGCGCGGAACACCGTTCAGGATCTGGCTGTATGTCTGGGTTTTCAGGTTGCCGAGAACGCCTGCCCGGGGGTGTGCACAGCATGGAACCACCGTTCCGTCCGCATCGACATGGAGGAAGTTGATTTCGCCGAACCAGGGGTTCAATGTAAACTCACTCGCATCGGCGAGAAACAGGCAGGGCCCGGACGGAACGGCCGCCTCCCGCCCTGTCAGGTTCTCCTTGGATTGGGGCAGGAACATCCATCTCCGGAATTCCGGTATCCAGCCGCGGGGGCGGAGGAAATCTTCCCAGCGCTGGGCATCGCCCCTCGTGCGGACCACCGTGCGCGTCCGTAACTGCATCGCAGGCGCCCAGCGATCGCGAAGATAACGGGCACGATCGAGAAATTCCACGAGTTTCTCCCAGGTCGAGGGCGGCCGCAACCTCTCGTAACATTCCGGCGTCCCGTCGCCGTCGCAGCTTAAGACCAAATTGTTAACGACTTCAAGCCTCACCATTGCCTCGAATTCGTCCCAGTCCACCCACTGGCCGTTTGTGCTGATCTCCACGATGGACGCCTTCCACCGCTGCCTTGGAATCTGCACAACGATTGCCGCCAGTTGCCTGTGGAGCAACGGTTCGCCATAATTGAAAAGCCTGAACGTATGAATTCGCTCGACGTCGATGTTGCCAAGACAACGCCCAAAATCTTCGACAGACATGCTATGGACCCTCGGCTCCAGGGTCGAGTTCGGGCAACCGAGGCAACGCAGCTGGCAGCCATGAACGATGTCGAAATGGACCGTGAAGAGGTGTCTTGGAGAGGGCGTCATGCTCTTGATCAAACCATGAATGGCTGTGCATCGGCCTGTAAATGAATTATAATATCACTATGCAAATCAATCAACCCTTCCCACTGGAAATCGGCCTTTTTAATCCGAAAAGATTTTAGATAATCCTGCCAGTCATAAGATCTTGACGAATCGGGGTCGGTAATGGCCGCAGTCAGATAGTATTCGCCCTCCGGCAGGGAAAACCTCTGAATGAATTCAACCTCAATGTCCGTATTCCTCCTGAAGAAACCCAGTTTCATATCTTTTCGAAGCGTATTGATGGAGTGAAAAAGAATCATCTTACTCTTTTCATTCCTCAAGATCGCCATTCCGACATTTGGATTTTCAATGTCTTCATGAAATCGGACATGGAGACAAATCGAGACCTTCTCCCCTGAAACAAAGGAATCCGTCTCCTCCCCCTTTTCCGATCGAATCAGAACGTTCGTAATTTCAGCCTCGAAGGTGCCGTGCCGTTGAAACGACGGGACCTCCGGAGGGATGGGCGGGCTTTCTTCCTTTTCCTCCTTTTTTTCTGCCTCCTCTCCCTCACAGATGATTCGAGAAGGAGTCTGCTTTTTCTCAAAACTCTTTTCGGGATCGGAGATTTTATCCATTTCCAAGAGCATGGCATAATACTGATCGACCGTCTCCCCGGAACGGCCGTCTGTCATCAGTCGGCCCTTATGCAACAGGATGGCCCGGTCACAGAAGGTCTGAACCAACTCCATGCTGTGCGTGACGACGATGATCGTCTTCCCCGCTTCTTTGAACTCTCGCATGCGATCCAGGCACTTTTCCTGGAAGGCCTCGTCTCCCACGGCCAAAATTTCATCCACCAGCAAAAGGTCCGGATCCACACAGGTGGCGATCGAAAAACCGAGCCTCATGATCATGCCCGAAGAATAAGTCCGGATGGGGGAATAGATGAAATCACCGATCTCTGAAAAGGCTACGATCTCATCGAACTTCTTCCTCATCATCTTATGATCGAACCCCAGCATTGCCCCGTTGAGGTAGATGTTCTCTTCCCCCGTGAGATCGGGGTGGAATCCCACGCCCAGCTCCAGAAGGGCGGAGATCTTTCCTCTTGTGATGATCTTTCCTTCGTCGGGAGCATAGATGCCGGCCAGGAGTTTCAGGAGGGTGCTTTTCCCGGAACCGTTTTCTCCGATGAAGGCAACCGTCTCCCCTTCCATGATTTCAAGGCGGATTTCTCGCAGGGCCCAGAGTTCCCGGAAAGAGCGTTTTTTCCCTCTCAGGAGATTGATCGTCGTCTCCTTGAAATCCCGGCTCCGGTCTTCATAGATCCTGAATTTTTTTGAGACATCGATGATTTTGATCACTCAGATCTCCTCGGCAAGCCTCTTCCTGATTCCGAAGAAGAGGAGATATCCTAATGCAAGGGCCCCTGCCGTCGCAATCACGAGGGCCATCCAGTATTTGGGCGCGGGGAGTGTGCCGTTCAATAAGATTTCCCGGTAAGCGATCACAAAGAGGGTCATGGGGTTCAATTTATAGAAAAAGAGAAACTTTTCAGAAATCAGCGAGATGGGATAAACAACCGGTGTGAGCCAGAACCATGCCATCAGGAGGACCTCCATAATATACCGTAGGTCCCTGAAGAAGACATGGATGGAGCTGACCAAGAGGCCCAGGCCGAAAATGAAAATGGTTTGAAGAAGGATGATCACCGGAAGAACGAGATAAGACCCGTGGGGAAGATACCCGTAGATCAAAAGGATCGGGAAGACGAAGAGGAAGGTGATAAGAAAGTGGATGAGGCAGGAAAGAACGATGGAAAGGGGCACGATCTCCCGTGGGAAATAGACCGCCTTGATCAGGTAACCGCTGTCGGAGAGGGACGGAAGGGAAATCATAAGACCCGACGAAAAGTAGCTCCACGGCAGGTAACCGCACATAAAAAACATGGGAAAATCTTTCACCCGGATCTTCATAATATAATCGAAGGCCAGGGTGTAGACCAGGATGATCAGAAGCGGGTTCAAAAGAGACCACAGGATGCCGAGGTAGGACCGTTTATACCTGGTTTTAAAATCTCTCGATACGAGATTTTTGACCAGGTCTCGATACCGGAAGATATGATTCAAAAACATTGATGCCCTTTATCCCTCTCCGATCACAAAAATTCTTTAAAGATGCTCTCGATCCCCCCGAAAGAACCATGATCCAGGATCATCATCCTTTTTAACAGAAAAGGATCATCTCCCTGACGGTTCCCGCCCGGGTCTGTGTTAAAAGCATACTTATAACCTAATTTTTTTAAAAGTTCGATAAGATCAATATGATACGCGCCAAATGGATAGGCGAAGGATACGACCTTCTTCCCCCCGCCGATCTCATCCTCGATAATTTGTTTTGAAACCCATAACTCTTCCTCGATTCTTGCCTTCCTTTCCTCTTCGGTTTCGTATCGCCCCCGATCTCCGGGGTATTCCGGGACGAACTGTAGCATCTCCTCCTTCCAATTCTTCTCTCCAAAAAGGAATTCCCCTCCCCTTTTCCTGACATAATCCACACACGCCTCTACAAATTCCCGGCAGGGAATAAATCTCGTTTCGACCAGTTCATAACCCTGCCCGAAGAGGGGTGAACCCAACCGATGATCCATCCCTTTAATCGGAGGCTTAGGTTCCGAAGAGGCTCCTGTATAAAAACCCTCCACCCGGTCATTAATGAATACGAGGGAGTGGGTGTGGGAGTGGCCTTCCATCCGCAAAACCCCTTCCCGTTCCGTCTCCTTCCACCAATCCTTCCCGGACCGGCTGGTATAGCTCTCAGCCGTCGGAGCAAAAACCGTGCCGGTAAACCCGTATCGCTTAAGCAAAGGATAAACGACGGTGTAATTCTCGATGGTGCCGTCGTCGAACGTCATGACCAGGGGACGCTCCGGAATCGAAACGCTCTCCCCTTTGACATAAAGAATCAGGGCTTCCGGCGAGATGGACTCGAAACCGTTCTCGTTCAGCCAGGCGAGATGGGCCGCAAAATAATCCTCAAACCCCTTAAGCCAGGGATGGTAAAGCAATACATAGACCGGTTTATTGAAATCCGAACGATTTATCTCTGCCATCGCCATAATTTCTTGATCTGCTGCTTCATGCGAGAAACAAAGGAATCCCGATCATGATTTCCCGGTTTTCCTTTATAGCAATCGAAATAGAGGCTGATTCCTGTCCTCGGAGACCGAATATCCAATCCCCTGAGTTCTTTTTCATCGCTCTCCTGATAACCGACCTTTCTGGGTTCGAATCCACAATCCCTCAAGACCCGAATTAGGGTGTCTTCATCATATAAGAACCGGTGCCCCAACAACCGTATGCCCAGGTTGAATAGCTCTCCCAGGGTCCCTGTTCTGAGAGGAATTCCGACTTCCCTCTCCCACAATCCGACGAGATCCTCATCCCGGTTTAAATATCTCCGGGCAAACGCATATAAATCGGGCGTCAAAACCCTCATGACTCCATCTTCTTTCAGAATCCGGAAACCCTCGTGAAAAAAAGAATAAGCCGCCTCCAGATCGATCTGCTCAATAAAGTCCTCGGAATGAATATAATCCACGGAGTGGGATTTGAAGGGAAGGGACCGGGCGAGATCGGCTATCAGATCGGGTTTGCAGGATCTGTCCCAATCCACGTTAATCCACCCATTCAGTTTTTGATGCCCGCACCCAAAATGGACCTTTACGATTTCCATCAGGAATAATCATACCAAATTATCGTCCTCATTTCAAAGCCTTGCTCCCCCTTCTCCTGGCAGTTATAATGGGTTGAATTGAATGAAGTTTAACGACATGGGTGAACTTCAGGGAAAGAGGTATGGCCATCTTGGAGGAAGTCTTGAAATTATTCGGCCAATCTAAAAAAGAAGATCTCTGCTACAAAGATTTCTGGAAGCGGATCGGCTCCGATGCCGGCACAGCCATGTCGATGATGGATGGAAGTCCAAGCGAGGAGGCATGCCGGTTAACGGGACAGTATATGGCTAAGAAGATTTCCAATGCGCTCCTGTTGAACCGGGAGGACGTTGTTCTTGAATTAGGGTGCGGAATCGGAAGGATCGGGAGGGAAATCGCCCCTTCCTGTAAGAAGTGGCACGGCGCCGATATATCGGAAACGCTGATCAGGATAGCCGGGAAGAGGATGGAACATCTTAAACACCCGGAATTTACCGCTCTCAACAGAACCTCTTTGCAGGGCTTTCCCGATCATTTCTTCGACAAAGCTTATTCCCATGCCGTCTTTATCCATATGGACAAGGAGGACCTCTTCCTCTATTTAAAGGAGCTCGCCAGGGTGTTGAAGCCCGGGGGCCTCCTCTATTTCGACACATGGAATTTAAAGAACGAGGTGGGATGGGAAAGGTGGATGATGGAAGTTGAAAACTGGTCCCAATCGGATCAAAAAGGAAGGAAACATGTCAGCCGGAATCAATTTGCCACCCCGGATGAGATCACGCTCTACGTGGAAAAATCAGGGTTTGCGGAACTCTTCTCTCTTTCCGGCTCTTTCTGGATCCAGGAGATTGCCATGAAACCCGACGACCGCGAAGCGTCAAACCGGAAAGAAGAGTTGATCCGGTCTCTGGAACAAAGGATGGACCGTATTGCCATCGATTCGACGCTTGTTGACCTCTTCGGCCACCACCTGAAAATGCTCAAGGGCCAGATCGCCCCCGCCGAGTTCCACCGGACCCTCTGGAACCTGGAAGAGAATGAATCGGTCCTTCTCTACCGGCAATGGCTGGATATTCTCTGGGAAAAAAATAAAGGGTCATGGGGGCCTGCTCCCGGGCATTAACCCTCGCCTTCTCTGGAACGCCCCTGCCGCCCAGCATTCCTATTTGATTCGATCCAGGTAGATCTCGATCTTTACCTGTTTTTGAAGCTCGTCAACCCTTTCTTTCATCTTCTCTTCAATCTTCTTGTTTTTCTCAATCTGGAGCACTTTCTCCCGGATCCTCTCCTCATACCTTTTTGTCTCTTCTGAAGAAACCCTCTTTCGGTCGATCAGGTAAACGATCTGGAACCCCTCTTCTGTTTTGATGGGCCTGGTAAATTCCCCTTCCTTTAATTGGAAAATAACCGTTTCGACGGCAGGAGGAAGCTGGCCTTTCGAATAGGTTCCCATGAATCCTCCCCGCGACCTGGTGGGCGCAATGGATGCCTCCGAGGCAACCCTCGAAAAATCCGCCCCCTTCTTCAATTTTTTATAGATCTCTTCAGCCTCCCTCTCTGTTTTAACAACAATCTCTTTTAAGGTCAGGGTCTCCTCTGGAACAAGGTTCGGGTTTCTTCTGAAAATCTCGTCAATTTCCCTGTCCTGGACCTTCACCTGAGGTTCAATGAAGGCGGCGACATATTCCTGTGCGAGAAGTTCAATCCTGAAAAGTTTGAGTTTGGCTTGAACGTCCGGTTTTTTGTCGATCCCCTCTCTTTCCGCTGCCATGCCGAGCAACGACTGGGTGATCAGCATGTTGAGAAGGTTTCTTTTTTCCTCCGGGTTTAAAGATGAGCCTTTTCTGAGGTCCTCATACCGATTGACCAGCAGGTCAAATTCCCTCTGGGTGATCGCCTCTTTCCCCACCCTGGCCACCACCTTTTCAGACTCGGAGAAAAGATCCGTTTCTTCGAAGGCAACCAAGAGAACGACCGTCAGAAGCAATGCCAATCTCAATATCTTCTTCATCTCTCTATCCTCCCTGGAGATCAATCATAAAAAATAAGGTCCTTTACTGTCAAGCTTTCCCCGGGCGCGCCAAATAAAAAGGGGAACGCACAGCGCGCTCCCCTTATGGAGAATACAATTCGATTTCGTATCAGTTGACCGTCACATTAATTCCCTCCAGCCAGGGCGACAGGATGGTTGGATGGGTCTTGCACCTGGCCCGGACCCGGATTGGGTAGGTCCGGGGTAAGTTCCACGACTTCGAAACGGTGACTGTTCCATCTTCCCCCTCAGAACGCCAGCCCGAGTTCGTTCCATCGCCCCAGTCAAATAAGTACTCGATCGGATGACCGAAGTTCGAGAACGACCCTCCCGTTTTATAATCATTGGGTAGTCCCGCAGTTACCGTGAGAGGGCCTTCGAAGATGATCGGTTGTGTAACAACTTCAATCTCGACGGTCAACTCTTCGGACCAGTCGGACTCGATGAAGGTGTGGAGGGCGCATCGGGCCTTTGCCCTGACCGTGTACTGCCCTTCAACAAACCAGCCCTTTTGAGCGCTGGTCGTTCCCACGGGGAGCCATCCCGAGGTTGATCCGTCGCCCCAGTCAAACAGATACTGAACCGGGTCGCCGATATTGGAGGTGGAGCCTCCGGTTGAATAGGTGAAGGTTGAACCTAACCCGCCTACCCCTGCGGGGGTCTGCACAGGTTTCGCCGGAGCTGTTATCTTCTCAATATTCACGGTAAGGGCGCCCGACCAGCCCGATTCGATGAATGGATGAGTTGCGCACCGAGCCCTTGCCCTCACGGGATAGGTTCCGCCCGTTGACCAGGCCTTGGATGCGCTCGTGACCGACTGCCATCCCGAGAACGTCCCGTCGCCCCAATCAAACTGGTATTCTACCGGATCTCCGATATTGGAGGTTGCCCCGCCGGTCATGTATGTGTAGCTGACACCCGGAAGTCCCTTGGTCTCGCCCACGGGTGTTACAGGGTTCGATATGAGCTCTATCTTCACCGTAAGACCCGGAGTCCAATCGGAAACCACCTGGGTATCCGTGGCGCATCTTGCCTTTGCCCTGACCGTATATGTTCCACCCACCGGCCAGGACTTCGCAGCCGATGTCACCCCCACAGGCAGCCAGTTGGAGTCCGTTCCATCGCCCCAGTCGAAGAAATACTGAACCGGATGGCCCGTGTTTGAAACTGATCCTCCCGTAAAGTAGGCATAAGTGATGCCCGGGAGCCCGGTAACCGGCCCGCTGAGAGTCGAGGGAGAAGAAACCGACTCGATCACCACAACGATCTCCTTCGACCATTTCGAGACAAGGTCCGGATGAAGGGCGCACCTCGCCCTGGACTGGACCACATAGGCCCCTCCGCTTGTCCATGTCTTATTGGCGGCAGTCACCCCGACAGCAAGCCAACCCGAACTCGTTCCATCGCCCCAGTCAAACTCATATTGAATCGGATGGCCAATGCTGGAGGAAGCTCCCCCCGTCATATAAGTATATCCCTCGTTCACCTGGCCGAAGGCGGGGCCGTTGACAATGGTCGGGGGAAGGATCGATTCGAGGCTGGAAGCCTCCCAGACCGAACTGAATTCGGCCGGAGTGAAAGCGGTGTGGAGGGTGGACGGATTCCTGTATTCCCGGAGAACAACTCCTAAAGCCGGCAGCCCCCGATAGGCTGTAAAGAATTCCCGGAAGTATTCATAATCCTTGATCAGGATGCGCTGGGCCATATTTTCCGAGGTCAACTTAGCCTCCCCGGATTCATACGAGAAGGCGGGCATGGCAAGATTGTCGACCCCCATGGGAGGCCCGTAATAGTCCTTGTAGAGTCCGATCACATTGACGGAATAGGGGAGGGTATGCTGGGAATCGGCAGGATAAGGAACTCCCCCGATCGAAAGGGATGTCATAACCGTTTCTCCCTGGCTCTCCAGCATGGCTTGAAAAGGATTGTTCACCTTTTGGATTCGCCTGCCATTCTTGAAGTGGAAATGCTTGGTCGGGAATGTCACGATCAAACTTGTCTTTCCCTGGTCGGATGGAGCGATGGAAAAAGGCCCAAAGATCTCCCACTTCGAGAGCTGGAAATCGAGCTGGTCGAGGGTGTCCTCGCATTGATCAAGGCGTGGATAAGGGCTTCCGGGCGATCGAAAGAGAGAGCCCTGCCCCCGGCTGAAATTTCCGATGGCCACGGCATCATAACTCGTGACCGCCCCCTCCTCCACCCGGGTGATCGAGAGCGACCCCTTCAAGGTGTTTGGGCAATCCCTTTCCGACTTTGCAAGCCTGGTTGTCTTTCCACCGGCGCCGGCCGGCGCAGTCTTCTCCGCTCCGATGACTTCGACGAAGCCATAGAGATTCAGGTTCTCACCCCTTCTCCGAAGATTCATCGTCGAAAAAGGAACGCCATGAAGCAGGGCATTGGTGAAGTAAAAGGCGTTGCCGTCTGCCCGGAAAACCACATCGCCCCAGCCTGAAATGACCGCATTGGCGCCGTCTTCATTGACCTCTACGGTAGCGCTCCAGGCCCCTGCCGACGGAATCCAGATGTCTTTTGAAAAGAGCTCCGATCCCCGCGTCCAGTCCCTGAATCTGAGCTTTGCGACGATCCCGTATTCTCCGGTATTTTCAATCGTGATATTCGTCACCTGTCTCGAATTCCCGGCCTTCCTCACGTCGAAGTAGGGAAAGATAAGGCAGTCCCCTTTGCCCTCTATGTTCCAGATCGTCCCGGCCCTGAGATTGACCCGGTTCTCATACGCCAGGTCATTCAGATCCTGCGGAAAAGAGAGGGTGGGAATGAAAAGGGATAAAAATATAATAGAAAAAATGACGCATGGAATCTTTTTCATTATTCTCTCTCTCCTTATGAATAAAGGTTTCGTCTCACGGCAAGGGTAACGATGCCCGTTTCGGTTATTGGTTAAGGTTACGTGCAAATAATTAAGAGACGATAAACGTAGCCTTTTATTGACGATACGGGCTTCGTCACCGTAACCTTAAACCCCAGACCGTTCACTTCAAAAAACCACCATCAGTTTAAGCACAATCCATGCCAGCCATTTCATTAACTTACCCTATATTACACCATCTCAATCATGAATCAATAACTTTCTTTAAAAACAGGGGCTTAGGGGAACGAAGTCTTTCTCACTGGTATGGAAAAACCTCATTCCTCCCTTATTCAAATATGATGAACTGGTAAAAAATTGACCTTTAAATTGTATATGGACAATTTTGGGCTAAAACCCTCCTTCATTGCCCCTTATAACTCCCCCTTCCCCCTCCCGTGGTCGGGTCTATTCGACTTAAACTAAGAGGGGGAAGAATACCCCACCCCTCTATTCCCCTCTTATTGTAAGCTGACCGTGTCCCATATCTTTGGTGGCTGGACACAAGAAATCTGGGCCGTGTGGGTATCAAGGGTGTGAAAATTCGAATATCGAAACACGAAATTCGAAACAATTTCAAATTTCAAATGTTCCAAATTCGAAACTTTTCACTTTAAAAAGTGAGTTTTGGTCATTTGAGATTCGAATTTCAATCATTGTTTCGGATTTCGACATTCGGATTTCGGATTTTGGTCCAATTGCCGCAAGCCCAGCCATCCTACT
>JAGVBT010000095.1 GCA_020059605.1 Deltaproteobacteria bacterium | reverse complement strand
TTCTGGTCTTTTTGTCATCCCGAACTTGTTTCGGGATCTCGGTTTTGGATTTATAATTTGGGTTTTAAAGCCCCGCCCTGTGGGCGGGGTTCTTTACTTTTCGGATAATTTTTATCCAATCCTATCGGAGGCGAAGAAATGAGTAAATTTACCTTGGAGTATTGGGAAGATGAAGGATGGTTTGTTGGGCGTTTGGTTGAAGTTCCTGGGGTATTCAGCCAAGGGGAAACCCTCGATGAGCTGACAGAAAATGTTAGAGATGCTTATCGCATGATGCTTGAATCTGAACCAACAAATTTCGTTCCTAAGTCTTCTAACAGGATTCCGCTGGAGATGAATGTTTGAAACGTAAGGTTCTTATCCGTGAACTTGTTGAATCAGGTTGTTTCCTATTCCGGCACGGATCACGGCATGATATCTACATGAATCGCCATAACGGGAGGAAAGCCCCGATTCCAAGGCATAGGGAGATTAAAGAGAGTTTAGGCCTATTCTATTAATCAAAAAACAATTAGGGATAGAATAGAATCTGATCCAAAATCTATATTTTTCTCCTTCTTCTTTATTTTTTCACTCCGCAATCCGCATTTGTCAAACTTTCCCTTCACGAAGTGTCAAACTCTCCTGACAAACAAATCATCGGATCTTTGGTAATCATTACTGGAGACTGGATACCAGTTTCTGGATTCTGGATATCCAGCACCAAGCATCCAGTATCCAGTATCAAGAATCCAGCATCAAGTAATATAAAGGAAAGAACTCATGAAAGGGACGATTCTGATTGTAGAAGATAATGATGTCGTGTGCAGTTCGTTGCAGGACTGGCTCAGCGTTACCTTTTCAGAATGTACCTTCATGATAGCAAAGAGTGGGGAAGAGGCGGTAGAAAAAGTTGCCAACCGGCCACCCACTATTGTCCTGATGGATATTGGGCTGCCCGGGATGAGCGGCATCCAAGCAACCCGTATGATTAAGGCGGCTTCGCCCAAGACAAAAGTGGTGATGCTCACCATCTACAACGATGTCAATCATCGGGCGGACGCATCCGAAGCTGGGGCGAGCGCTTATCTATCAAAGAGCAAGATGCATAGCGAGCTCGTCCCCTTGATGAAGAGGCTATTGTCTTAGAGGATAGAGCCGGTTGGGGACCGGAACGAGAGTCCTATGGAAAACCGGATACTTATTGTCGATGATGAGAAGACGATCTATTCTGTAATTGCCCGGAGACTTGCCATGGAGGGCTATTCCTGCGCGATGGCGATTAACGGAAGAGAAGCCCTGGGCTACTTTAGCAAGAATAATTGCTCTTTAATTATTTCAGACATTAGAATGCCTGAAATGAATGGTTTGGAACTCCTGAAGAATGTAAAGGCTGTGCGACCGGACATGATGTTCATTATTATGACTGCTTATCCGGAGATCGATATGGCAGTGGAAGCGATACGATTGGGAGCGAATGATTTTATTATCAAGCCCGTTGACCTGGAACTGATGGTTTTCAGTGTGAAAAAAGTCCTTGAGCGGAAGAGGATGGAGGAGGAGATTGAGACTCATCACAAGAATTTGGAGAAGTTGGTCGAGGAAAGGACATCAAAACTTCGAGAGGCATTGCTTGTATTGAAGAAGACCCATCTCGATTCTGTCAAGGTGCTGGCCGGAGCGATCGATGCCAAAGACCCCTATACGCGAGGCCATTCAGACAGGGTGAGAAAGATGAGCATGAAGATCGGGATGAAGCTAAGTTTTACCAAAGAGAGGTTAGAAAACTTATTTTTTGGAGCGCTCCTTCATGACATCGGCAAGATCGGTATCAGGGATGAAGTGCTCCAGAAAAAGGGCCAATTGACACCGGAAGAGTATCAGTATGTACAGCAGCACCCCTTGATTGGCGTGAAGATTATAGAAGGGATTGATTTTTTTAAAGACAAGATTTCCATGATTCGCAACCATCATGAACATTTTGATGGTGGTGGCTACCCCGATGGCTTGATGGGAGAGACCATCCCACTCGAAGCACGGATCATTGCTGTATCGGATGCTTTCGATGCGATGACCAGCTTAAGGCCCCATCGCAAGGCCATGCCGGTGGAGGATGTTATTCTTGAGATGGAAAAAGGCAAGGGAAGGCAATTCGATCCCCAAGTCTTGGAGATCTTTCTGAATGAAAAAATCTATCAATGACCATGGATCTCTTAAAAATTGGAAATGGGCAATTGAAAATCGGAACTTAGAAATATGGGAGATGTCCCTAATTTCACTCTCCCTCTATCCGGAGAGTGAGGTATTACACGGCTTGGATTTTTTATTGACAAAAACAGTAGTATTTAGGAAAATATAAAACATAAATCAGAGTCGAGGGACAAAATGGAACCAATGATTTGGCCCAGAAATTGCTTCACTCACTCACTCACTCACTCACTTTTCTTCCATTAAAAAGCGATTTAATCTCATTAATCCGGATAGAAAATCGGTTTTAAATATAGGTGTGATCCCACATATTAAACATTAAACATTAAACAAACAAAAAAAATACTTAACCTAAGCAACAAAACCTTACAAGGAAGGTGGCAGATGAAAAGTGATAAAGGAGTAAAAGGAAAATCATCGAAGCCTCCAGGGACAAAAAAAGTCAAGGAAAATATCGCTGGACGCAAGCGGACGGAAATGTTGCTTCGGCAATCTCTGGAACAGATCGACCTTCTTAATGTGAGTTCTTATATTCTCTATCGTTGCGAAGCCTTTGGTGATTTCAACGCAACATACATCGGTGGCAATATTGAATCTATGCTTGGCTACAAACCGGATGATTTCTTAAAGAAAGGTTTTTGGGCAAGCAAAATCCATCCCGAAGATGGACCACGCATTTTTACAGAACTTAATCAACTCTTGGAGCATAGCTTCCATAAGCACGAATACCGATTTCAACACAAAAATGGATCCTGGCGCTGGATGTATGAAGAGTTGAGGCTTAATAGGGATGAACAGGGTAATCCCAAGGAAATCCTCGGCAGCATGGCGGACATCACCGAGCGCAAACGAATTGAGGAAGAGTTATTCGTGAAGAACAAGATCGCAAATATCTTCCTTACTTCAACCACAGACGAGGAAATGTATAATGAGGTGTTGAAAGTTGTCCTTGAGGTTATGGAAAGCAAATACGGAGTCGTTGGATATATTGATGCGGATGGGGCACTTGTAGTTCCTTCGATGTCCAGACACATTTGGGATAAATGTCAGGTTCCTGAAAAGACCTTTATTTTCCCACGAGATAAATGGGGACATAGCTCCTGGTCCCGCGCTATCAGAGAGAAGAAGTCAAACTATACAAATGAACCCTCTGATCTCATACCTGAAGGACATATACCTGTCCTCAGGCATATCTCTATGCCTATTATCTTTCAGGGAGAGGTCATTGGGCTCATCCAGGTTGCGAATAAAGAGACGGATTATGGTGAAAAGGACGTTCAGTTATTAGAATTAATAGGAAATAGCATCGTAACTCCAATACTGAATGCGAGATTGCAGAGGGATAGACAAAAGAATGCTCGCAATCTGGCAGAGGAGGCGCTGCGGGAGAGCGAAGACCGGTACCGGGACTTGGTGGAACACAGCGACGATCTTCTTTGCACACATGACCTGGAAGGAAAATTGCTCTCGGTAAATCCCGCCGTCCTCAGGATCGGCGGCTACTCTAAAGATGAGCTGCTGGGCATGAATTTTGGGGACTTTTTAGCCCCTGAAGTCCGTGGGCAATTCGGGAACTATCTAACTGAAATCCAGGCCAAAGGCGCCGCCAGCGGCGTGATGCTTGTGCAAACCAAAGGCGGGGAAAAGCGCCTGTGGGAATACCACAACACGCTGCGTACCGAAGACATTGCTGCCCCAATCGTACGTGGCATGGCTCGCGACATCACCGAGCGCAAGCAGGCTGAAGAGGCACTTCGGCGGAGTGAGGAGAGATTCAGGCAGCTGTACGACAATGCGCCAGTGGGGTACTTTGAATATGACACTCAGGGACGCATCACCAGTGTCAATCGCACAGAGTGGGAGATGTTGGGTTATACTTTTGATGAAATGATAGGTCAGCCTGTGTGGAAGTTTATTGTTGAAGAGGAAGAGACTCGCCAGCAGATATTGGCCAAATTAGCTGGAACCATGCCACCTGCTCGAGGTTTTGAGAGGATTTACAAGAAAAAGGATGGAACCGTATTGCCTGTTTCGATTGAGGACAGAATTCTTCAAGACCCACAGGGAAGGATTACTGGCATTCGTTGCACCATCCAGGACATCACAGATCGTAAAAAAGCGGATGAAGCGCTAAGAAGCAGTGAGGAGAAATATCGGACCATTCTTGAAAATATTGAAGATGGTTATTTTGAGGTTGACATTGCCGGTAATTTTACCTTCTATAATGATTCTCTTTGTCGATTGCTTGGGTATTCCAGAGATGAAATGATGGGCATGAATAACCGTCAGTATACAGATAACGAGAACGCCAAAAAAATGTATCAAACCTTCAATAGAGTCTACAGGACAGGGAAACCCACCAAAGAATCCGATTGGGAGATTATAAGAAAAGATGGGACAAAAAGAAGCAATGAGGCTTCTGTATCCTTAATCAAGGACTCATCAGGTAACCTGATAGGGTTTAGAGGCATTGTCCGGGATATTACCGAGCGCAAGCGGGCAGAGGAAGAAAAGGCAACCCTTCAAGAACAGCTCCGGCAGTCTCAGAAGATAGAGGCGATTGGTCGCCTCTCAGGAGGCATTGCCCATGACTTTAACAACATTTTGACGATCATTTCCGGCAACGCTCAACTCTCCCTGCTTGACCTCAAGCAAGGAGATCCATTGAGGGAAAATATCGAAGAAATCAGAAGGGCTTCTGAAAGAGCGGCGGACCTGACGCGCCAGCTTCTGGCTTTTAGCAGAAAGCAGGTCATGGAGATGAAGGTTCTGGACTTGAACCATGTTGTCCAGGGGCTTGATAAGATGCTTCATCGGCTCCTCGGAGAGGATATAGATCTGGTAACCGTTCTTCCAGAAGGGATCAGAAAGGTGAAGGCCGACCCCGGGCAGATTGAACAGGTAATCGTCAACCTTGCGGTCAACGCAAGAGATGCGATGATAGAGGGAGGGAAGCTCACGATTGAGACAGCCGATGTGGAACTGGACGAGGAATATGCCAGAAAACACATCGCAGTTATACCGGGTCGATATGTGATGCTTTCGGTCAGCGATACAGGAGTGGGGATGAGCTCAGAGGTGAAGGATCGGATCTTTGAGCCCTTTTTTACGACGAAAGAGCAAGGAAAGGGGACAGGGTTGGGCTTATCAACTGTTTACGGAATAGTGAAGCAGAGCGGAGGGAACGTCTGGGTCTACAGTGAGCCCGGACAGGGGACGACCTTTAAGATCTACCTGCCTCAGGTGGATGAGCCTTTAACAGAGCAGAAGCAAGAGGTTGTCAAAGAGATTCCGAGGGGCAATGAGACGATTCTGGTTGTGGAGGATGAGGAGACCGTTCGGAAACTGGCCATACGGCTATTAGAGGGCCAGGGATATAAAGTTCTTGAGGCCCCTGATGGGGGCAAGGCATTACTGCTCTGTGAGAAGTTCAAAGAGCGGATTCATCTGCTTCTGACCGATGTGGTGATGCCCGGGATGAGCGGCCGCAAGCTGGCGGAGCGACTCAAAGAGATTCAACCGGAGATGAAGGTGCTTTATATGTCAGGCTATACAGATAATGCGATTGCCCATCATGGTATTCTGGAGCCAGGAATAAATTTTATGCAGAAACCTTTTACCCTGGAAAAGCTGGCAAGAAAAGTGAGGGAGGCGCTGGATAA
>JAGVBT010000160.1 GCA_020059605.1 Deltaproteobacteria bacterium | reverse complement strand
GTTTATTGGCATAAAGAATATCACCTACCCATGCAAAAAATTTCTTGCATGAAAAATATTGCTTGAGGTTAAAAATGCTATTTTGATGCAAAATTCAGGAAATTAATAAAATTTAAATGACGTTAGACTTCGAATATGTTGAATTGTTCCTGGTGGAAACCGGGCTTGGCCTTGATCACGATCTTCTTCTTCAATTTTTTTTCCAGTTCTTCCACCTGGGCCCTTTCTTCCTCGAAGAGGAGGTTCGCCACGTCCGGGTGCGCTTCGACCATGATGCTGTGGCCTCCCAGCCCGGAGGTGGTTCTCTCGATTTCACGGAAGATGTCGTAGCAGATGGTGGCCTTCGATTTCACATGCCCGGCCCCTTCGCAATAAGAACATGGCTCCCCGAGGACTCTCGAGATATTCTCACGCGTCCGCTTCCGGGTCATCTCCACCAATCCCAGTTCGGAGATCTTAAAGATGTTGGTCTTCTGCCGGTCCTTCTTGATGGCCTCCTCGAGTGCCTGATAGACCTTCTCCTTATCGCCCTCTCTCTCCATGTCAATGAAATCGATGATGATGATCCCACCGATATTGCGAACCCTCAACTGGTAGGCGATTTCCTTGGCGGCCTCCAGGTTCGTTTTCAGGATCGTATCGGCCAGATTCCTCTTTCCCACATACCTGCCGGTATTCACATCGATGACCACCATGGCCTCGCAGGTGTCGATGACGATGTAGCCTCCTGACTTGAGCCAGACCTTTCGCCCCAGGATCTTGTCGATCTCCATCTCAATGCCGTAGGCATCGAGGATGGGCGCCTTTTCCTCGTAAAGGACGATCTCATATTTTTGTTTGGGCATATAGGTATGAATGAACGAGACGATGTTGTCATATTCCTCCTTCGAATCGATGATGATCCGATTGATCTGGGGGGAGAGAAGGTCGCGGATCATCCGCAGAATCAATGTCAGGTCGCCATGGACCAGGGAGGGGACGGAGGCATTCTCCTTTTTTTTCTGGACGTTGCTCCATAGCTGGAGAAGAAACTCCATGTCATTTCGAATCTCCTCTGGCTCCGCCCCTTCGCTCGCTGTGCGGACGATGAACCCCCCTGAAGGAGGTTTGACGGACTGGACGGTTTCCCGCAATCTCCTCCGTTCCTTCTCATCCCGGATCTTCCTTGAGACGCCAACATGATCGACCGTGGGCATGAAGACGAGGTAGCGGCCCGGGAGCGTGATGTGGGAGGTGATCCGCGTGCCCTTGGTGCCAATGGGTTCTTTCGAGACCTGGACCAGCACCTCCTGGCCTTCAAAGAGGAGATCTTCGATCTGCGACGGCGCATTGAAGTAGTTAGTCATCTCCAGGCTCAAAAATCCCATTTCTTCATACTCTTCCATCCGCCCATAGACATCTGCGACATAGAGGAAGGCGGCCTTCTCCAGTCCGATGTCGACGAAGGCGGCCTGCATGCCCGGGAGGACCTTCACCACCTTCCCTTTGTAGATGTTTCCGATGATTCCCCGGTCGCGGGTGCGCTCAATGTGGAGTTCAGCGAGAACCCGATCTTCCAAGAGGGCGATTCTTGTCTCCTGGGGCGATACATTGATGATCAGTTCATTGGCCATAACGGGCTCCTATTATCGGAATAGTGGAATAGTGGAATGGTGGAATGATGGGTTTTTCAGAGAAGAGCAGAAGAGCAATCCGACAATGATATCATAGCCCTTATTCTCCCATATTCCATTATTCCATCATTCCAATTTTACGATTCGGCACCTGGCAAGGGCTTCGGTTCTTAGGCCCAGCAGGGCTTCAACGGCCTCCAGGGGTTTTGCCGTTTTCCCCCCGGAACTCCGAAGGACGAGTTCCATTGCCAGGCCGGCCCGTCCTCCTGATTCTTTCTTTTTTCCGGTGAGTTCGGCCCTCTCGATCAGGGGTAGAAGGTCAATCCTCCTCTTCTTTCCTTTTCTCTCCTGAAGGATGAAGAGCTCTTCTTGCTCCCGGGCTTTTTTCAATTTGGATTGGGCCTCTTCTGTCGAGAGGAGATCATCCAGAGAGATCCGGTAGACTGACCGAAGCGGGGAAGAGTGGGACGGAAAGGGGAACAAGACCTCCTTGGCCTCGACGATTTTAATCCCCTCCGGAAGGGTCTGATTGAGCCGCTCTGCCAATTCCATTGGAGAGATCCTTCCCTCCAGTTCCATATCGAGGATCTCCCTCAGGCTCTCGACTCCCACCGGCAACGCCTTTTCAAAGATGATCCTCGGCATCGGGTGAAACCCCTCGGAGTAACGCAGGGGAACCCCCGCCCTTTTTGCCGACCGGTAGAAAAGATGGGCCAGCTCGAGGTGGCTGACAAACCGGATTTCTCCCTGCTTGACGAATGTCAACCGGAATTTCTTCCCGAGGTCCTTTTTTCGTATCGCTTTCCTCTCCGTTTTTTTCGAGGGCTCCGGTTCCGCACGAGGGCCTTCTCTCACGCCGATCTTTTCCCCATCGCAGAGGCCGCAGAGACGGCAATCTCCGGCCGTGCAGGAAGGACTGACCTCCTCGTTCAAACCTTTCCGGTACTCCTTCCATAAGAAATCCGCTCCGATTCCCGTCTCAATGAAAGACCAGGGGAGGGTCTCTTCCAACGTTTTTTGACGGGTATAGGACGACCTCTCCAGACCCGCCTTCTCAAAGGACCTCTTCCAGAGATCCTCCCGAAACTGGTCGCTCCATCCATCGAACCGGCATCCCAGCCGATGCGCTTCGGCGAGAACCCCCGAGAGATTTCGGTCGCCCATAGAGAAGGCCCCTTCGAGAAGGCTGAGATGGGGATCCTGCCATTTGAAACGGACGTTTTTCCTCCTTAAATTTTCCTTAAGATAGGCGTGCCGTTCTTTGATTTCTTCGAGGGAGAGTTGTCGCTCCCATTGAAACGGCGTGTGGGGTTTGGGCACAAAGGTCGAAACGCTCACGTTGATCTGGGGGTAAATCCTCTGCCGCTCCCCAAGAGACAAGATTCGCCTGGAGAGGTCGATGATGCCTTTCAGGTCTTCCTCCTTCTCCGTGGGAAGGCCGATCATGAAGTAGAGCTTGAGATTCTTCCAGCCCATCGCGAAGAGTTCCCTCAGCCCTTCAAAAAGGATGGCCTCGTCCAGTTCCTTATTGATCACTTTTCGGAGTCTTTCGGTTGCCGCCTCGGGTGCAATGGTAAATCCTGTTTTCCGGACCCGTTTCACTTCCCCTGCCAGTTGACCGACGATGCTTTCGATCCTTAATGATGGAAAAGAGACCGCCACCCGCTTCGATTCCAATCGGTCCATCAGGCTCGAAAGGAGGGGGCCGATGGAGGAATAATCTCCTGCACTGAGGGAGAGCAGAGAGATCTCTTCGTAACCCGTCCGTTTCAATGAGGCGTTGAGAAGTTCCCGGATCACCTCCGGATCCCTCTCGCGATAAGGCCGGTAGATGAATCCCGCCTCACAGAATCGACATCCCCTCTTGCATCCCCGGGCGATCTCCACATTGAGGCGGTCATGGACGACTTTCATATAAGGGACGATGGGGCAGGTGGGAAAAGGGACGCGGTTGAGATCGGGGACGATCCTCTTCCGGACGGCGCCGCCCTGATGGAGGGCGGGGACATAGACCCCATCCAACCGGGCCAGGGCTGTTAAGAGGTCTCCTTTCTTTCCTTGAGACTCTTTCCATCGGAGAGTCAAATCGCAGATCTCAAGGACGACCTCCTCGCCGTCTCCGATGACGATGGCATCGAAAATCTCGGCGACAGGCTCCGGGTTGAAGGCGGCCGGGCCTCCTGCGATCACGAGGGGAAATCGCTCGTCCCGGTCCTTTGAAAAGAGAGGGATGCGGGAGAGGTCGAGCATGTTGAGGACATTGGTGTAACAGAGCTCATACTGGAGAGAGAACCCAAGGATATCGAATTGACCGAGGGGGAGGGACGATTCGAGAGAGGAGAGGGGAATGTCCTTCTCCCTCAGGATCTTTTCCATATCGATCCAGGGAGCGAAGACCCTTTCGCAGGCGACTCCTTCTTTTGAGTTAAGGATGTGATAGAGGATCTGAAGGCCGAGATGGGACATCCCGACTTCATAGACATCCGGAAAGGCGAGGCAGAATTTAAGCCTGACTCCGGAAGGGACTTTCCCGACAGAATTGATCTCCCTGCCCAGGTACCTGACTGGTTTTGAGACAAGGGAAATTAAGTCTTTCAATTCATTACCATCCACGCGATCTATTTTAAGAGAGCATTTTTCTCTTTGATCTAAATACCTTAGGTTATTAAAAATACGATAATTTTGGCCCACTGTCAATTTTCGTTGGGAGCATGTAAACAAAAAGGACTTTGACATTTTTAGGCCTAACTGATAAATTGAATTCTGAGAATCCGTCAGGGGAGGTTCCGCATTGAAGCTTGGCACCAAACTCACTCTATGCCTCTCTCTCATCATCGTCCTGGTTCTTTCGGGGTACGGGTATTTACAAATTCTCGCCCGGCGAGACATCCTTACCCGGAAGATGGAGGCTGAGGTCAGGGGAACGGGGAGAACGCTTAAGGTCTCTCTTGAGAAGATCTCCCTGCCCAGGGAGATGGAATTTGTTCAGGGGTTGATCGATGCCGTGGGGGAGTATGAGAAGACGTTAGGGGTGATCGTTTACCATGAAGGGAAAGACCTCATCTTCCGATCCAGTTCGCTGGGAGACGGGATTGAACCCTACCTGGAGATGATCGGGAGATCGATTCGGGAAGACCGCACCCTGGAAGATTTCGGGGTTTATGCCCACCACCGCGTTTTTTCCTACGCTTTTCCACTTAAAGATAGAAAAGGACGAAATGTGGGCGGCGTCTGCATTCTTCAATACACCACTTTTATGGAGGAGGATATCCGGAAGGCCAAATGGAGTATTTTTACGATGATCGTTTTGCTCATCTGCGGAACCGTGGCCCTGATCCTCTTTGCCACCCGGAGATGGATCACCCACCCTATTTCCCAACTGACCGAGAGGACTGTGAATCTGGCCAGGGGAGACCTCCATTCCAAGATCGATTTAAAGAGCGGAGATGAACTCTCTGACCTGGCCAGGGCCTTTAACCGGATGGCCATGGATTTGAGGATCGCCCGGGAGAAGATGATCGAGGAAGCAGAGACCAGGCTGGAACTGGAGAGGAGCCTCCGGCAGTCGGAAAAACTGGCAACCATCGGTCAACTGGCTTCGGGGCTTGCCCATGAGATTGGCACCCCGCTCAACATCATCAGCGGAAGAACGGAGCTGGTGAAGAAAAAACTGAAGGACCAGGAGGCCGTTCAAAAAAATTTGGAGATCGTTCTTCTTCAGACCGAAAAGATCACTAAGATCATCCAGCAGCTGCTCGGGTTTGTAAGAAAGAAGAGGCCAGAGCAGAAACCGTTGGACCTGCATGCCCTCCTGGAAATGACGCTCGACTTCCTCGATCACCAAATACAGAAACAGAAGGTGAAGGTGATCAAGGAGACGGAGGGCCCTCTCCCCGCCGTGGTCGGAGACCCGGATGAACTTCAGCAGGTCTTTTTAAACCTCATCTTCAATGCCCTCCAGGCCATGCCCGACGGGGGAACCCTCCGCGTCTCGGCTTCATCAAAGCGGATCGCCAGGGAGAGATTTACCGACAGGCAGAGATCCTATGTGGAAGTGTGCGTGGAGGACGACGGAGTGGGCATGGAAAAGGAATTAATGGGGCAAATTTTTGCTCCTTTTTTCACCACCAAAGAGGGTGGAAAAGGAACCGGGCTAGGTTTGACGGTCAGTCAGGGGATCCTTCAGGACCATGAGGGATGGATCGAGTTGGAGAGCGAACCGGGCAAGGGGACTTTATTCAGGGTGTTTCTGCCGGCCTTCGAGGAGGAGTCGAAACATGGGAAATCAGGATTATAAAATTCTGGTCGTGGACGATGATCCGGGAATGTGCCAGACGATTTCCGATGTCCTCTGCGAAGAAGGGTTCTCGGTGGACACCCTGAATGAGAGCGTGGAGGCCTCCCGGGTGTTGACGAGGGAAGAGTTCGATGTCATCGTTACCGATTTAAGGATGAAGGGTCTGAAGGGCCTTGACCTCCTCGGGGTGACCCGGAAGATCCATCCCCCGCCCCCCGTGATCATCATCACCGCCTTCGGGACGATTGAATCGGCAATCCAGGCAATGAAGATGGGAGCATATGACTATATCACCAAGCCCTTTAAAATGGAAGAACTTGTCCTGACCATCCAGAAGGCCCTTGAGCATCGCCTTCTGAAGAAAGAGATCATCCGTCTGAAAAAGGAGGTTGAGGCCCGATACCACTTTCATCATCTCATCGGGAAGAGCCCTTCGATGCAAAACATTTTCAGCCTGATTGAACGGATCAGCGAGAGTTCGAGCAATGTCTTAATCACCGGCGAGAGCGGGACAGGCAAGGAGCTGGTTGCCCGGGCCACCCATTATAACGGGAACAGAAAAGAAGGCCCCTTCATTGCCCTGAATTGCGCGGCTATTCCTGAAACTCTTCTTGAGAGCGAACTCTTCGGTTACAAAAAAGGGGCGTTCACCGATGCCAAATCGGATAAGAAAGGGTTGATTTTTGAAGCCAAAGAGGGAACGCTTTTCATGGATGAAATCACGGAGATGCCGCCCACCCTTCAGGCGAAATTGCTCCGGGTCATTGAGGAGAGGGAAGTGAGGCCCCTCGGGGATACGGTTTCTTATCCTTTTGATGTGAGGATCATCTCAACGACGAATCAAGACATTCAAGCCCTTATCCGGGAAGGCCGCTTTCGTGAAGACCTCTACTATCGTTTGAAAGTCATCGATATCGAGATTCCTCCCCTTCGGGAGAGGAGGGAAGACATTCCGCTTCTCATTCAGCATTTTATCGCCAAGTTGGGCAAAGACTCAAAGAAAAAAGTTTCAGGAGTGTCGGAGGACGCCCTCAGGATATTATTGAATTATTCCTGGCCGGGAAATATCCGGGAACTGGAAAATGTGATTCAAAGGGCGATCACCCTGGGGCAGCACGAGATGGTCCTGCCGGAGGATCTTCCGCCACTAATGACGCGGGAGACGGAGGGGGATGCGCTTGAAAAGGCCCTGAAGATGAGATACACGGTGGACCAGTTAGAGAAAGAGTATATCAAGCGGGTGCTCATCGAAGCGGGCGGAAATAAATCGAAGGCCGCCGAGTTCCTGGGCCTCGACCGGAAAACGCTCTACCGGAAGCTTCGGGAGATCTGACAAGAAGGATGTCCAGGACCTTTGCCCCCCATCTGCACCCTCCTCCCTGCCTTCGCCGGAACGCCTGCCCTCCGCAAGGCTTCTGGAGGCGGCGGGGCTTCACGCAGGCAGGCACCGTGGGGGGGAGGAACTATTTTTGGCTCAATTGGGGTATAAAAAAGGAGACCTTTTACAGGTTCATCAGGAGATTATCCCAGTAATTCTTCCATTTCTCAGGGTTGAGGATCGGCAAAGCATAATCCGCATTGGGATGGCTATGGCGGCAGAGCGCCATTGTTTTAAGATGAGGGGCGAAATGTTTGAGCGTGGAAAAACCCTGTTCCCCCAGATCGCACCTGACACCCGAGAAAATCACCAGGTCATGATTGCCCTCTTTCCTCACCCCTTTCCAATCCTGGAATTTAAGGTGATGAATGATCTCAATGATATCGTAAACGCTGTCCGGAATCGTTCCTAACTCCAGCGCCTTCTTTTTGACATGGGCCGTGGCGCAGACGGGGAGCCCGGATTTTTTGGCCAATGCCAGGCAATATTCCAGGTGCAATTTGTCTCCGATAAAATGTTCGATGGCCCGCGCTCCTATGACCAGAAGAGGTCTTATTGCCTTTCTAATCAAGTCGGCGCACGCCTTCGGATCTTCGATGACTTTCGCTCCCTTTGTTCCGGTTAAGACATTGACCCGGAAGAACGGGACTTTCATCGCTTCAGCCATTCTTCCTCCCTCCCGCCAATCTTTCATAGGCCTCAAGATATTTCTCTCTTGTCTTGCGAACGACTTCTTCCTGTAGTTCAGGCGCCGGAGGAGTCTTATTCCACTTGATCGAGAGAAGGTAATCCCTTAGAAACTGCTTGTCAAAGCTTTTTTGGGAGCCCCCGGGCTGATAGCCATCTTTTGGCCAGAACCGGGAGGAGTCCGGGGTGAGAAGCTCATCGATCAGGATCAGCTTTCCATCCTTTATCCCGAATTCCATCTTCGTATCCGCAATCAGGATCCCTCTTTCCTCCGCATAGTCGCGTGCCTTTTTATAGACATCAATCGAGATCGACCTCAATTGCCGTGCTATGTCTTTCCCAACAATCGCTTCCATCTCCTCAAAGGTGATATTTTCATCGTGGAGCCCCTGTTCTGCCTTCGTCGAGGGGGTGAAGATAGGCTCCTCTAATTTTGAGGACTCTACGAGTCCCTTGGGAAGCGGGATTCCGCAAGCCGCCCCTGTCTTCCGGTATTCCTCCCACCCCGATCCGGAAAGGTATCCTCTCACGATACACTCGATGGGGAGAACCTCTGTCTTGACGACGAGCATGGAACGGCTTTCCAGAATCTCCCTGTGAGGAAGGCATTCCTCCGGAAAATCCCTGACATCGGTGGAAACAACATGGTTGGGCACAATCCCCCGGGTGAGGTCAAACCAGAAGGCGGAAAGCTGAGTCAGGATCCTTCCCTTGTCCGGGATGGGATTGGGCATGACCACATCAAAGGCCGAGATCCGGTCCGTGGCAACGATCAAAAGCCGTTCCCCAAAATCATAAATATCCCTCACCTTTCCCCTTCCCTTCAGGGGAAGAGACTTGAATTCTGTTCTTAGCACGACATTCGGTTCCATGATTCCTCCTTCCTGTAAGTCTGAGGTTGACTCTCAATCAAAATCTATTTAAGCGGTCCTCCTTTTTCCCGAGACAGGTCTTCTTCTTAAAATGGCCTTGACAGCCTCCATCCCGAGGGTGAGGGCAACGCAAGCGCCCAGGATGATCCAGATGTCTTCAAGCGACGGTTTGGTGATTCCAAAGGTGTCGAGCAATGTGGGGAACTGGAGCAGAACAACCAGGATGACAATCTCCCAGGCAAGGGCGATCAGAAGCCATTTGTGCGGAGGCACTTTAAAGACGCTGTATCTGACCGATCGGAGATGGAGGGCAATGACCAGCTCCGTGATGACGAAGAAGAAAAAGATCAGGGTCCTCGCATGAACCAGGTCGTGCAGTTCACTGAAGAAGAGGTAGGAGAGGATGGGGATCTCAATCACCAGGATCATCAGGATGAAAGCCCTCACGTCCCATGTGAAGACGCTCTCCCGGGGATCCCGCGGCGGCCTTTGCATGATGTCGGGATCAGGCGGAGCCACCCCGAGGGCGAGGGCCGGAAGGCCGTCGGTCGCCAGATTGATATAGAGGATGGCGGCCGGCAGGACCGGCAGATATTCGGGCCCCAGGAGAATGACCATCCCTCCGATAAAGGCTACCTCCACCACGTTGCTCTCAAGGAGATAGATAAGATATTTTTTGATGTTGTCGTAGATCCATCTCCCCCGCTCAATCGCGGTGACGATCGTTGCAAAATTGTCGTCAGTCAGGACCATGTCCGCGGTCTCTTTCGTCACCTCGGTGCCGGTAATCCCCATCGCCACTCCGATATCGGCGTGTTTGAGGGCCGGGGCGTCATTGACGCCATCCCCGGTCATGGCGACAATTTCGCCCTTCTGTTTCCATGCCTTGACGATTTTTAATTTATCAAAGGGCGAGACCCTGGCGTAAACCGTGACCTGATCGACAATCTTCTCTAATTCCCCATCGGATATTTTATCCAGCTCTTCGCCTGTCAAGACGAGATCGCCCTCCTGATGAATCCCCATCTCCCCGGCGATGGCAAGGGCCGTGAGCTTGTGGTCTCCTGTAATCATGACGGGTTTGATGCCCACCTGTTTGCATACCCGGATGGCTTCGATTGCTTCCTCCCTGGGCGGATCGATCATCCCGGCCAGTCCAAGAAACACCATATCCTTTTCGATGTGTTCTTCGGTATACCCCAGTCCATCCGGACAGTCCCTGTAGGCGAACCCGAGAACCCTCATGGCTCCCTGCGCCATCTCTTCATTGGCCTTAAGGATCTCTGCCTTCTCTCTCTCTCCCAGTGGCCGATGGCCGGATTCGTCAAGCATCTGATGGCACTTTTCCAGGACCACTTCAGTCGCCCCCTTCATGAACGCCAGCCTCCTGCCGTCTATCATCTGATGGATGGTGGTCATTCTCTTTCTTTCGGAGCTGAAAGGAATCTCCTCAATCCTGGGATTTTCAAGCCTCATCTCCACTTGGTGCATCCCTGCCTTCACCGCTGCCACCACGAGAGAACCCTCTGTCGGATCTCCTTTGATCGTCCATTTTCCATCCTTCTCTTTCAGGGACGCATCATTACATAGAAGCCCTCCCTGGAGGAGCAATTGCAGGGCGGGAGCCTCCTTCGGGTGGAGGATGCTCGAGCCTTTCATCTCCCCCTCCGGCGCATACCCTACGCCTGTCACCTCCACCCATCTGCCTCCGGTAAATATTTTTCGAATCGTCATCTCCCCCTTGGTGAGCGTCCCGGTCTTATCGGAGCAGATCACCGTGATGCATCCCAGGGTCTCAACGGCGGGCAACTTTCTGACCAGGGCGTTCTTTTTAGCCATCTGGCGCATCCCGATGGCAAGGGCGCCCGTGACAATGGCTGAAAGGGCCTCAGGAACGGCGGCGACGGCAAGGGCAACGGCAAACATTGCCATCTTGACGACAAAGGGGAGATCGATCTTGCCCCCCAGAGCCTCCCGAAGAACACTGATCCCCGCGACAAGAAAGCAGATGGAAAGGGCAATGATGCCAAGCCATTTCCCGATCTCCTCCGTTCTTTTTTCAAGGGGCGTTTTTTCGGTTTTGACCGCCGTGACCTCCTCGGCAATCTTTCCGAATTCCGTCCTCATCCCTGTGGAGGTGACAGCCGCGATGGCCCTTCCGAACGTGACGCTTGTCCCTGCAAAGATCATATTCTTCCGATCGCTGACCCTTACATGTTCAGATAACGCATGGGTGTCCTTGCCCACGGGAACGGATTCCCCGGTCAGAGGCGCTTCATCGCAACGGAGGGAGTGGCTCTCAAGCAGCCGCGCATCTGCCGGAATCCGGTCACCCGCCTCCAGGAGCAGGAGATCTCCGGGAACGAGCTCCTTGGTAGGGACCTCCTTTTCCATCCCGTCCCTCATCACGGTGATGGCGGGGGTGAGCATTTTCTTCAATGCCTCGAGCGCGCGGTCTGCCCGGTATTCCTGGATGAATCCAAGAACCGCGCAAAAAACGACGATGGCCGCGATGATGGCCGCATCTACCGCCTCGCCCACAAGGGCCGAAAGTCCGATGGCGATCAGAAGGATGAGGATGAGGGGGTTTTTGAACTGGTTGAAAAAAAGGACGAGAGCGGAGGCCCGCTCCTCTCTTTTCAGCTCGTTATAGCCGAACTGCTTCAAACGGTTTTGAACCTCTGCTTCGCTTAAACCCTGATGGAGGTTTGTCTTCAGTTCACTTAAAACCTGATCCACTTCCATGGAATGCCAGCTTGGCATAACGGTTTCTCCATTTCTCCCGGGGAAGATCGTATTTCTAAGACAGGCGGATGCCTGTCGTTCTTTTTTTCGACGGGATTCGCTGTCTCAAATGTAGATGGTGAATGCCGTCTCCTGTGGTTTGAAAATTTCAGAGACACGAATCGAAATCCGAAACAGCAGTGCTGCCAACATGGAAAACAGGGCGGCCAGAAGGAGGAGGAGCGTCAGTATATTGGAAAGACTCCAGAAAGAGGCGCGCTTGGGTTCTTCCTTTCTCAGTTCATTATATCCATAGATCCCCAGCCTCTTTCGGACCTCCTCGCGGCTCAATCCCTGATCAAGATCCGAATTCAGCTCTTTTAAAACCTGGTCCGCCTCCATGGAATGCCAATGGGTCATCCCCGTTTCCTCCTTTCTTCGAAGGAACCAGCCGCCCTAAAAGATTTCGGACAGCCTTATTCGATCCGGTGGTGAAGTATTATATTGAACCGGATCTTTCGAACCTATCCCTTCCTTTCCACACCGTGTTGAATGACGCTCCTCACGAAGACCCTGAGAAGGTCGCCTTTTTGAATACCATATGTGGCTCCAAACATTTCGTTTGCAATTTTGAATAGGATGAAGTAAATTTTATGCATATTAATTCATGAATAATTTTTCATGATTTATAATTCTTTTAAAAAGAGTTGTCAAGCCTTTTTTATTTTTTCTGTCTTGTGGTAAGATGAAAAGAGAAAGGACCGCTGTTCAAGGATAAGGGGACGAAATTTTGCCTGGAGGTAAGGGAGAATGGGAGAATGGACGTTTCTCACGAATCATGCAAGAGTGCTTATTTTATTGGCCAACCGTCCTAAAATCACTGCAAGGGACTTGTCAACCCTTATCGGGATCACCGAGAGATCGGTCCGAAGTATCATCGCTG